>JAZRRS010000084.1:0-6708 GCA_045651005.1 Faecousia sp. | reverse complement strand
GCACCTTAAAAAGGCGGAGATTCATACCAGACAAGGCAAAAAGCGCAGGAATCCTTTGTGGATTGTGAGCATTTTTAACGCAGGCTGGCGTGGATAAACGCCTTTTTAAGGCGGTTTATCACTATGGTGCACCGCCCAAAGCGTCTGCCATTATTTTTATGCGATTATATGCGGAGCAAAATTGCCGGGCACACCGGCCAAATGGTATGAAAACGAAGGGATTACGAATCACCACACGGTTATGAATCGGGTCAAATGGGCTGTGTTTTGTGTGCGCTTATTCGGTGGGTTCTTCCGGCAGTACAAGTTGTGGGCCTAAATCTTCAGCCATAATGCTGTGGATCTGTTGGGCAATATCCACGGCGGTAGCAGCGGTCAGTGCTTCACTAGGAACAATGTCTACAAGGTGCAGTGTCACATTGGTAGGCTTCAGACGTTTGATGTTGTGAAAAATATCTTGTGTGCCCTGTATTGTGCAGACGGCGATGGGAACACCGGCTTTCTGTGCGATTTTGAAAACGCCGCTTCGGAACGGGTGCAACAGATGGTCATTACTGCAATAACCCTCAGGGAAAACGCCGATAGATACCTGATCTTCCTTCAGCAGCTTAATGCATTTTAAAATGGTCTTTAGTGCCTCACGGTCGTTTTCGCGGTTAATGGGTTGGCACAGGATCTTGCGAAGAAAAGGACCTGCAAGATACATTTCGTCGGCTTCCCGCTTGGAAATAAAGGCAAGCTGTTTTTTGCGAAATGCCCAAAGGAGAATAACTGGGTCAGTCATATGCAGGTGATTGCAAACCAGCATAATTCGTCCGTCCTTGGGCATTTTCTCCAGACCGTGTGCATCGATACGGATGCGCAAAACCGCAACCAGCGCATCGATAGTCAGTGTCATAACTGTTCGGTAGAAGGGACTGTCTTTTTCCTGCTCCTTTTCCATATCTACTGCTTTTGCCATAATGTTCATCATAGCAAACCAGCCTGCGGCCATCAAAAGAAAGCTGCCAAGGAAGATCACAGGCAGCTGCCACAGCCAGCGAAGCCCTTCAAAGGCATTTGTGAAAAAACAGGAAAGTGCCGACAGGCACAGGGAAAGTAAGCTGATGATCCCGATGAGCATAGTGTGTTGCCTCCGAATTGGAATTTTTCTCTATTATACTCGCCACTGACCGGAGAAACAAGCCTAAATTTTACAAAAGGACTGGAAATCTTGGGCGCAGGCTGATATAATAATCAGTAATCAATGTTTTGGAGACGGTTTTATGAAAATCAAAGCTTCCTATCTTCCTTATATCGGCGTCGGGGCAGGTGCTGCCGCACTGTTGGTACGCTTTTGGCTGTTTATGACCGGTGTTGACGGGAAAGGTCTGATCGTGGCAACGCATCCCGGAAACGCATTGAGCTATATTCTTGTGGCTTTGATGATGGGTGTGTTGTTTTTGGCAGTATGGCCACTGAAAAAGGTGAATGTTGCAAAGGTGACCTTCAAGCCTGGAGTCCCTGCTTGCGTGGGTACTTTTGCTGCTGGTATAGGCGTTTTGTTTACGACCTTTTATGAACTGGCAGGAAAGTCGGGATTTATCGATACGCTGGCCTGCATTCTGGGTGTTGTAGCAGCTGTTTGTTTTGTAGTGACAGGCTTGTGCCGTTTAAAAGGAAAAACACCGTCATACTATCTGCACAGTGTGATCACCCTGTATTTTATGCTCCATCTTCTTTCACAGTACAGACACTGGAATATTGAACCCCAGCTGCAAAACTACTTTCCGCAGCTTTTGGCTTCTGCGTTTTTGATGATCACAGCTTATCAGCGCGCGGCCTTGGACGGAGGAAATGGCAGACCGGAGGGTTACTTGTTTTTCAATTACGGTGCGCTTTTCTTTAGCTGCGCTTCCATTGTGGGGGATGCGCCGGTGTTTTACCTGACTATGGCGCTGTGGACACTGACTGCCGGTTGCCCTGTTATAAAAAAAGGGGCAGCACCGATGGAGCTGCCGGAAGATGTAAAAAAATGTATAGATCGGCTGGAGAAAGCCGGTTTTAAAGCGTATGTGGTGGGTGGATGCGTCCGGGATCACCTTCTGGGTTTGATGCCCCACGACTATGATTTGTGTACCAATGCCAGACCGGAACAGATCTGTGAAATTTTTGCTTCTCACCGATTGGTATTAAGCGGTGAGAAGCACGGAACTATCGGCGTGGTAATGGGGCAGCAGGTCTATGAGATCACTACCTTCCGTACCGAGGGAGGTTATTCTGACAACCGGCATCCCGATGATGTGACCTTTGTGGGCACTGTGCAGGAAGATCTAGCTCGCCGGGATTTTACCGTTAACGCTATGGCGTTTTCTCCCAAGAAAGGTTTTGTAGATCCCTTTGATGGACAGACGGATCTGAAAAACAAGTGTTTACGTGCCGTCGGTGACCCGGAGACTCGTTTTCGGGAGGATGCGCTTCGCATTTTACGCGGCATCCGGTTTGCGGCCCGTTTCAGCTTGCAGCCGGAGAAGAAAACCTTGCAGGCAATGTTTGACTGCGCACCGCTTATGGACAATTTGGCGGCAGAACGGGTACTCACAGAGCTTTGTGATTTCCTTGTGCAGGCAGGCAAAGAAGATCTGCTTCGCTACAAACAGCTGCTGGTGCAGGTGATCCCGGAGCTTGCAGATTGCGTGAATTTTGATCAAAATAATCCCAATCACAAATTCGATGTCTACACCCATATTGCCCACACGGTGGCAGCTGTTCCCAATGTAGAGGCACTGCGGTTGGCAGCGCTGCTTCACGACATTGGGAAGCCGCGCTGTTATACGGAGGATGAAACAGGCTGTGGACATTTCTATGGTCACGGAGAAATCAGTGCGGAAATGGCAAATGAGATCCTGCTGCGGCTGAAAGCATCCACGGCACTTCGTGAGCGAGTGGTGTTCCTTACAGAAAAGCATATGGATCTGTTTGCGGAGGATAAGAAGCTGATACGTCGCAAATTGAGCAAGTGGGGCGAGGAGGCGGCTCGTCAGCTGATGGCATTGCAGAAGGCAGATTTCCAGGCAACAGGAAAGAGTGCCGAGGAAGTGAAGGCTGCTTATTCGGTCAGAGAGGCAATGCTGGAGGAACTTCTTCGGGAAGAAAGTTGTTTTTCTGTAAAAGACCTTGCTGTGGACGGAAATGATCTGATGGAAATGGGAATGATGCCCGGTCCGGAGATCGGTGATTGTCTGAATGCTTTGTTAGAGCAGGTGCTGGACGAGACGCTTCCTAACGAAAAAGAGGCACTGACACTGGCGGCCAAAGCGTTTATGGAAAAATTGTAATAAAAACAGGTGCTGACGTTACGTCAGCACCTGTTTTGTCATTTCATCAGCTTGCACACAAGCTCGGTATAGGCGGCCGGGTCCTCCAAAGGAAGCTCGGCCATCAGCTGTGCCTGTGCATACAGAAGCTTTGCGTAATCAGCGGCCTTTACAGGGTCGCTTTCTGTGGCTGAGGTGAGCGCTTTCACAGCAGCGTGTTCCGGATTCAGCTCCAAAATACGCTGGTTGGGAACGGGCATATCCGGGTTCATACGCTTGAAATACTTTTCCATTTCGAAGCTCATACCGGTGGCGGAAACCAGCGACACAGGGGCGTTGCCCAGCTCACCGGACAAGCGGACCTCTTTTACACCCTCGCCCAAGGCATTCTGCACAAACTCCAAAACCGGCTTCAGCGTTTCTGCTTTTTCTTCCAGTTCCTTTTTCTCATCCTCGGTCTGCAGACCCAGATCCTCGGTAGCTGCGTTGCAGAAGGATTTTTCGGCATAGGTCATCAGCGTCTGAGGCACAAACTCGTCTACCTCATCGGTGAACAGCAGCACATCATACCCCTTTTTGGTTAACAGCTGTACTTGAGGCAGCTTGGCGATGCGTTCTACGCTTTCACCGGAGATGTAGTAGATCTTCTCCTGACCCTCTGCCATCGCTTCCACATAAGCCTTTAAGGTGATCAGCTTGCCCTCTTTGTGGGAGTGGAACATCAGAAGATCCTGGGTCATATCCTTGTGAGCACCGTATTCTGCCACAGTGCCGTACTTCAGTTGACGGGCAAAAGCGGCATAGAATTCCGCATACTTCTCCGGCTCGTTTTTCAGCATATCCGTCAGCTCGGAACGGATCTTCTTTTCAATGTTTCGGGCAATGATGGTCAGCTGCCGGTTGTGCTGCAGCATCTCACGGCTGATGTTGAGAGACAGATCCTGGCTGTCCACCACACCACGGACGAAACGGAAATGCTCCGGCAGCAGATCTTCACAGTTTTCCATGATCATTACACCGCTGGAATACAGCTGCAAACCGCGCTTATAATCCTTGGTGTAAAAATCGTAGGGTGCCTTGGAGGGGATAAACAGCAGGCTGCGGAAGGAAACAGCACCTTCAACATTGGAAACCACGGTGCGAAGCGGTTTGTTGAAATCAAAGAACTTCTCACGGTAGAAGGTCTCGTATTCAGCATCGGTAACGTCCTTTTTGGCGCGCTGCCAGATGGGCACCATAGAGTTGAGGGTCTCTTCCTCTGTGTAGGATTCATATTCGGGGCTGTCCTCGGGAGAATCTGCCTTTTTGCGGGACTTGGCGATCTCCATACGGATGGGGTAGCGGATGTAGTCGGAATACTTCTTCACAAGACTGCGGATCTCGTATTCCTCCAGGAAACGGGAATACTTCTCGTCCTCTGTATCTGCTTTCAGCACCATAATGACATCTGTACCGGGGTGCTCACGCTGTGCCTCTTCAATGGTATAGCCGTCAGCACCGTTGGATACCCACTTCCACGCAATGTCTTCTCCGTACTTTTTGGAGATCACCGTAACGGATTCCGCAACCATAAATGCGGCATAGAAGCCCACACCAAATTGACCGATGATGTCAATGTCGGCATCTTTTTCCATAGCCTGCTTGAAACCCAAAGATCCGGATTTGGCAATGGTGCCCAGGTTTTCTTCCATATCTTCCCGGCTCATACCGATGCCGTTGTCGGATACCGTGAGTACACCGTCGCCACGTGTCAGTGTAATGGCGAACTGGTCACGGGAAATGCCTACCTTGTCATCAGTCAGAGCGGTGTAAGCCAG
Source organism: Faecousia sp. (assembly GCA_045651005.1). Classification (GTDB taxonomy): domain Bacteria; phylum Bacillota; class Clostridia; order Oscillospirales; family Oscillospiraceae; genus Faecousia. The sequence continues at coordinate 1,595 of JAZRRS010000084.1, read as the reverse complement.
CTTGTCAATGGCATCGGAAGCGTTGGAGATGATCTCACGAAGGAAAATCTCCTGATGGGTATAAATGGAATTGATCATTAAGTCCAGCAGTCGCTTGGATTCTGCTTTAAATTGCTTTTTGCGCATAACACATCGTCTCCTTTTAGCACTCTTAATATGTGAGTGCTAATATTATACCGCACTTTCTTAAAAAAGCAACCCCTAATGAAAAAGTTTCTTGATTATTCACAATTATGTGCTATGATTATAATGTATAGTTATGTGCCAAATTCCAATTTGAAGCGCAAGGGCGTTTCACCCCTCCTCGTGCATAGTGCGTTTGTTTTCGTAACATTTATTGCTCGATATCGTTATATTTCTCCGTTACCGAGTAGTTTGTGTAACGACAATCACAGAACCGTGCACGCATTGCCTGCGGGCGCTTGCCCGCTATGACTTTCCCTTGACAAATTCTATCCTTTTGCATATAATATTCTAAACCGTTGCGGAAGAGTAAGTAGGTAGCATTCCCTTTTGTCAGAGAGCTGTGGGTGGTGGGATCACAGCGAAAAGGACGGTACTGAATGGACTTCCAAGGGCAATCGGAAAAGGGTGACCTGAGTATGTGCGCCGGAGCGTCGCTCCGTTACAAAACGACAGGGTATGTTTGTACCCGTGAGTGGATGCAACGCATCAAGCAGGGTGGCACCGCAGGAATTTTCTCCTGTCCCGGCATTTCGGGATGGGTTTTTTTATTTGCCCATCCACAAAGAAAGGAGAATATACTATGTCCGAAATCCCCTATAAAATCTATTTAAGCGAGGAGGAGCTTCCCAAAGCCTGGTACAACCTCAGAGCTGATATGAAAAACAAGCCTGCTCCCCTTCTGAACCCCGACACCCATCAGCCGATGACTGCAGAAGAACTGAGGGTAGTTTTCTGTGACGAGCTGGTGCGGCAGGAACTGGACGACACCACCCCCTACATCGAGATCCCCACGGAGATCCGTGATTTTTATAAGATGTATCGCCCTGCGCCCCTGATCCGGGCATACTGTCTGGAAAAGAAGCTGGGCACGCCTGCCAAGATCTACTACAAATTTGAAGGCAATAACACCTCCGGCTCTCACAAGCTGAACTCCGCCATCGCCCAGGCTTACTACGCTAAGCAACAGGGCTTGAAGGGCGTCACCACCGAGACCGGTGCCGGTCAGTGGGGTACTGCCCTTTCTATGGCTTGTTCCTATTTTGATCTGGATTGCAAGGTGTTTATGGTCAAGTGCTCCTACGAGCAGAAGCCCTTCCGCCGGGAAGTGATGCGCACCTACGGCGCATCCGTCACCCCCTCTCCCTCTATGGACACCGAAGTGGGCAAGAAGATCCTGGAAAAGCACCCCGGCACCTCCGGCAGTCTGGGTTGTGCCATTTCCGAGGCTGTGGAAGTGGCGGGCAAGACTGAGGGCTACCGCTACGTGTTGGGCTCTGTGATGAATCAGGTCATGCTCCACCAGTCTGTCATTGGTCTGGAGACTAAGACGGCTCTGGACAAGTACGGTGTCAAAGCGGATATCGTTATCGGCTGTGCCGGTGGCGGCTCCAACCTGGGCGGCCTGATCG
>JAZRRS010000083.1:0-30230 GCA_045651005.1 Faecousia sp. | reverse complement strand
CCTCTGGCTCTGTTCCTGCGTACCATCCTTGCTTCTGCAAGATCTATCGATACCACCGGTATGGAAGCCTCTATGCAGGATATGGCCGATCAGGGTGCAGAGAATATCCGCTACGCCTTGATCATCATCTCCACAGTTCCCGTTCTGGCTGCTTATGCTGTTGTACAGAAGTACTTCAAGGGCGGCGTTATGATGGGTTCTGTTAAGGGCTAATTTTCAAAATAAAACGTCACGATCCTTTTGGATCGTGACGTTTTTTTGTTTAGTAGCGGAAATTATCGTGCGCTTTGTTTTTCTATTCGATATTAAGTGGGCGTTCTGCCGGTAATTTCCTGGGATTTGTAGGCGAAATAGGTCTGTGACGTGAAACCGTAGGCGGTAGAGATCTCTGCAATGGACAGATTGAAGGAATTTATTGCTTGGCAGTATAATAAATTGTGATTTATATTGCCGAATGGACGCGAAGGCTTAGAGGGAATACCAAGAATTCTATAAGATCAGCCAAGAGGTACAATAGAAATCTTTTGGCTGTGCCGTTATAATGAAAGAAAAAAGAGAGGAGTAAGTTCTATGCTTAGTGTTGAATCCGTTCGCGCCGCTATTGTTCCTGTTCCTCGAAAAGTCACTGTGTTGGCAGACAATGGGTTGAAGCTTACGTCTTAAACCAAGTATCGTCTAACTGCTCCTGCGGCAGAGAAGGGCCTGTAAAGACTGCCGGAGATCGCACCCAAGGTGGTGGCATTCCTCAGCCAACCGGTCTTTGCACCTCTAGCCAGGCTACCTATGACTTCCTATTCTATCTGTATGACCAGATCATTGATGAATACCTGCTTCCCAACGAGATGTATTCTTTCAATATCCTGCTGGATGAGGTTTGGGAGCAGTACGGTGTGGATCATGAGCATCCGGAGATCAAATACTCTCCTTGGTGTCAGTAAGAAAAGTGCAAGTACAGGAGCGCAGTGACCTGTTTATTGAGCATACCATCAAGCTTATGAAGCACCTGCGTGACAAAGGTATTAAGAACATTATTATGGCGGTGGTATGGTGAGCCGGTTGTATCCCCTGATGCGAAATGCGCCGAAGGTTGAGAAGCTTGCACGGAAGAAAATCAACCAGTAATTGAATTATTTAAAAAAATAAAGCGTAAATTGTTTGATTTTATAGAAGTATGTACTTATAATGAGCTTGAGGTGACGATAAATGGCAGATCTGACCCAAATCGGCAAAAATATTAGAAGCTACCGTATGCGTGAGGGATTGACGCAACGCGCATTGGCGGACAATGTGCTTGTGAGCTTTCAGGCCATTAGTGCGTGGGAACGGGGATTGAGCGTTCCGGATCTGGAAAATGCCATACGGCTTGCCAATTATTTCGGTGTATCTGTGGATGCGTTGTTTGCAGAGAGCGAAAGCTCCCTGCTGGTAGGCGTAGACGGCGGTGGAACAAAGACGGAGCTTGTCCTTTTTGAGAAAAACGGCACTGTGCGTAAGGTGCTACGTTGTGAGGGATCCAATCCCAACGACAAAGGCATTGAGCATTCTGTAGGGGTGCTGTCTGCGGGTTTGGAGAAGCTGCTTCGGGGTACGACACCTGCTGCGGTGTTTGCCGGTATTGGTGGAGCTTCCCTTGAGAAGTACCAAAAAGCCATTAAAGAGCGCTTGGGGGAGCGTTTTCACACCTTGATCGGTGCGGATACCGATGCTGCCAACGTGCTTTCTATGGCTGTAGACCCGGACAACGCCATAGCAGTGATATGCGGCACAGGTTCCTGTGTTTTTGTGCGCAAAAACGGAGAGCGTCACCGCTTGGGCGGCTGGGGTTATCTGCTGGATCAAGCAGGCTCTGCCTATGATGTGGGTAAGGACGGCCTGCGTCACGCTTTGGCGGTGGAGGATGGCTTGGCAACTGAAAGTTGTTTATCAGAAATGCTGGCAAAGGAACTGGGCGGCAGCATCTTTGCCAATATCAATACAATTTACAACAATGGACGCCCCTATATTGCAGGTTTGGCAATGGTGGTGCTGGAAGCTGCCGAGGCTGGGGACGAAAAAGCTGTGGAGATCCTGCGGCAGAATGCCCAACGGTTGGCAGAACTGTTGAAGACCGGTGTGCAGCGTTATGATGTACCGCCTCAGGCGGTGGCAGCTGGCAGCTTTTGGCGTGCGGATATGTTCCGTGAAATGGTGCAAGAAATGTCCGGCGTGGAGCTGATCGTGCCGGAGCTGCCTCCCATCTATGGTGCTTGCGTGGAGGCAATGCGCCTTGCACAGATTCCCATTCCTCAGAATTTCTATGAGAATTTTGCGGTTACATACAGGAGGTCAGTATGCTGAGAACAGAGATGCGCAATGAAAGCAGCACCCACATCCACAGGATGACATCCTTGGAGATGGTGCAGCTGATGAATAAGGAGAATATGAACTCCGTGATGGCAGTGGAAAAGGCGTTGCCCCAGGTTGCAGAGGCTGTGGATGCCGCTGCCAAAGCCATTGGAAACGGCGGTAAGTTGGTATACATCGGTGCCGGCACATCCGGAAGACTGGGTGTGTTGGATGCTTCTGAATGTCCTCCTACCTTCGGTGTGACCCAGGAGACGGTGCAGGGCATTATTGCCGGCGGACCTGAGAGAATGTTCAAGGCGGGGGAAAATGCGGAGGATGTGTATGAGAACGGTGTGGCAGATGTGGAAAAGGTGCTGAATCCCGGCGACGTGCTGGTGGGGATCTCTGCTGCCGGCGGCGCAAAATATGTGATCGGCGCACTGGAAAAGGCGAAGGAAATGGGCTGTACCACCGTATCTGTCAGTTCCAACCCCGACACCGCAATTGAGAAGGTGGCGGACATTGCCATTGTTTGTGATACCGGGCCTGAGGTGGTTACCGGCTCTACCCGCTTAAAGGCAGGTAACTCTCAAAAATTTGTCCTCAATATGCTCTCTACTTGTGCGATGATCAAGACTGGCAAGGTCTATGAGAATTTGATGGTGAACCTGAAACCCTCCAACGAGAAACTAAAGGGAAGAGTGGTGCGCATTACCGCCGCCATTTTGGACTGCGGGGAGGAAGAAGCGATCCTGTTGCTGGAGAAGAATGATTGGAATATTCGGAAAACGGTTGAAGGAGCGAAATAAAGATGTATATTTCCAGACTTTTTGCTACTAACGATATTGTATCCATTGAATTTGATGCCCTCAACGGTGAAGTGCTGGCATTTGTTCGGGAGGACACTGCTGACAACGCTGCCAAGAACTATTTTAAGGAAGGTACCGGCATTCTGGATGGTGTGGTATTTGTGGGGGATGAGAAGAAGCATCTGAACATTCCCCGTTACTTGCAGATTCAAGAGGATAAGTCTTTGAAGCCCACCATCACTGTGACACAGGAGGATGGCTGGGCGCACGCAGAGTTGCAGTACCCCTATTTGATGGCAAACGGTGAAAAAATTGATATTTCTGCCACGGTTAAGGTGATCATCCCCAAGGATGACTGTCGCACCCAGTGGTATCTGACTTTGGAAAACCGTACGGATTATGAGGTGCAGAGTGTTAATTTTCCTCAGATCAACGGTCTGTGGCTGGGAGAGGATTGGAAAGAAGATCGCTTGATCTACCCCGGCATCTCCGGCACACTGATTGAAGATCCCTCCGGTACGTTGGCAGAGCCTCCGGTTATGACCACTTGGAAGTGGCAGGAATATTTGCACGGAAACCGTCTAAGCAATCGCTCCGGCGTTCAGGATGACCGTGGTATTTATATTATGGAGCGCACCTATACCGGTGGCTGCTCAATGTTGTGGATGGATCTTTACAGCCGTGCGGAAAACACCGGTATTTACATTACCTGCCGGGATAAGGACTTCTTAACCAAGGGTCTGTCTGTTTGGGCAAAAGGTAAGTATTACCCCGGTGTGGGTCTGGGCATTGTTCACTATCCCTGTGTGAAGAAGGGTGCGTGGGAGAGTGAAGCGTGTATTCTTGCCTTCCACGAGGGTGATTGGCATTGGGCAGCAGACGAGTACCGTGCCTACCGTGAGGCAATTTCTGCTCCTGTGTTGGAGAACGATCCCCAGCCTCAGTGGTTTAAGGAATCTCCCGGTCTGTCTGCACACTACGACTTTATGTATCAAGGCGGCAAGATCGTTCACAAGTTCAAGGATCTGCCAGAGATTTATAAGAATGCCAAGGAGCAAGGCTTTAACCACTTGCTGATCTCCGGTTGGAATATCCACGGCTTTGACGATGGTTTCCCCCTGTACCGTCCCTCTCCTGAGTTGGGCACTGAGGAGGAACTGAAGGCTGCTGTGAAGGCGATCAAGGAAGACGGCGGTCATATTACCTTCTATGTCAACTCCCGTCTGTGCAACGTTGGTTACCCGGAAAACGCTGAGCGCACCGAGAAGAGCTGTGCAATGAACCGTGACGGGTCTTTGAAGATCGAGAACTACGGTGCAAAAGACATTCGCTTTGCAAGCCTTTGTATGAACGAGCCTTCCTGGCGTGAAGATCTGGTGAACAATGTTACCTATATGATCCAGGAGATAGGACTGGATGGCGTGTACTATGATCAGCTGGGTATGTCTCCTGCGGTTCTGTGCTATCACCCTGACCATGAGGATCACAAGGGCAACCCTGCTATCTGGAATAAGGGCTATGAGCAGCTGCTGGAAGAGACCCGTGCCAGAAATCCCGAGGCAGTGATCCTGTATGAAGGCTGCTGTGATATTTACGGCAGCGGTGTTGCAGCACAGCTGATTTCCACTCTGCGTATGCCCTTTACAGGTGTGTACACCGAGGTTTATAAGTACACCTTCCCCAAGCAGATTCTGACGGATATGCTGAACCCCCGCCGTCACTCCGGTATGCGTGCGGAGCACATTGCCAGAAAGTCCACTTGGCTGCTGTATAAGTCCTTTGTTATGGGCTCTTACTTCTGGTGCTATGATTTGGAGGGTGATAACACCTTCCGCAGAGATCCCCAGCAGCAGGAGCGTCTGATCAAGACCAACACCCTGCGCAAAGCGTGGTTGAAGCGTTACGGTCACGGCATCTTCCGGGATCAGGTGGATCTCATCGGTGCCGATGAGAATAAGTGGATCAAGAGCTACAACATCGATACCGGCAAGCTGATCGCCTGTGGCGACGAGCATGGTCTTTCCGGAACGGTGAGCATCAAGTGGGAGGGAGAGACTGTCAAGGCAAGCCTGCTTACTGAGTTGGACCCCGAACCCAAGGTCATTGAGGTCAAGCTGGAAAAGGGTGTTATCACCGCAAATCTTCCCGAAACGGAACTGGCACTGATCGTTCTTGAAAAGGCATAATGTAAAAGCGCAAGGCGGTTGCCTTGGCGCTTCAAAAAAGTGAGGGCTTTGTATGGAAAAGCTTCAAATTCCTGCATTTGGGGAAATGGAATATTTTGATGATAAGGAAAGTAAGGACACCCGTGCGGTGATTCTGGAAAATACGTCTGCCGAGCGCTTTGACGAGTACTGCCGCCTTTTGGAGAAATGTGGCTATACGCAGCAGCAGCGGGAGATCTTGCCTCATCGCAGCTTCTGTGCCTACCGGAAAAAAAGGGAAGGTGTGTTCCTGAATTTCTTTGCAGGCACAAATCAGCTGCAGATCGTGACGGAGAAGAAAAGCGCCTATTTTGACTATCAGGATACGGGCTGCGGCGTATGCACCACACCCAGACTTACCCAGGTGTTTTTAAGTGATTACGGTCTTTCCGATGTGATCCGCCTGTCTGACGGCCGACTTGTTATCATCGACGGAGGCAATGTCTATGAGAAGGACATTGACAATCTGTTTGCACGGCTGAAAACGGATGCTCCCTGTGAAAAGCCGGTGATTGCCGCCTGGATCTTTACGCACCCCCATTCTGATCACTACAACTGCTTTTTTCCCTTTACGGAAAAGTATGGGGATCAGGTGGAAATTCAGAAGCTGCTCTACAACTTCCCCCAGCACAATGATCTGAAGCATTATCCCAAGCTTGCCAAGGATGGAAGGGCTTTTTCCCAATGGTACGGTCAGGAGGTTACCGGTGCGGATGTGCTGCGGATGTTCCGGGAAAAGGTGGCAGCGATGGGACTTCCTGTGTATACGCCCCATACCGGTCAGAGCTACCGCATTGGTGAGGCGCTGGTGCACTTCTGCGCCACGATGGATGATACCATCCACTGCAGCCAGAATATCAATGCAGCGTCGCTGATGTTCATTGTGGAGCTGGCAGGGCAACGAATCTTCTTCGGTGGTGATGGCTCCTTCAGTGATGCCAAATTGGCGGAGCGCTATGGAGCGGAGCTGAAATGCGATATTCTTCAAGTGCCGCATCACGGCTTTGGTTGCGGGAAGGAAGAGGGGCAGATCCGGGGCTTCCGGTGCATTGCTCCCAGAGTATGCCTCCTGCCGGTGGAAGAGCATCTGGCGTATACCTCCTTCACTACTTACAGGGAAGGTACCCGGTATCTGATGACCCAAATGGATATTGAGGAAATGATCACCGGTGAAAAGGAGCAGGTTTTGGAGCTGCCCTATACCCCTGACCCTGCCGGTGTGTATCAGCTGCGGAAACGGTATCTGGAGGGTCGTGACAATACCGGCGCACGGACTTGGGTATTTATGGATTTGAGCACCTCCAGACCGGAGGATTTCTGCTTCTCCGTCCTGAACTCCACTTATCTTGTGGCGGATATTACCGCAGAAATCTTCCTTGAGAATGTACAGCGCAAGGTCATCCGCCGGAAGATCACCGGCCCACGGCTGGGTGTGTTCCGGGTAAATTGCCTGCTAACCAAGGAGGAAGACCCTTTGACTGTGGACATTCCTGCGTTGATGGAGGAACTGGGCATTCCTCAGGATACCTACTTTGCAGTACGATTTATCAGCAGCATCCCAGTGGTGATCGCCCACAGGGACCACCAACCCGCCTACCGATCCTCTGTGATTTGATTTTAAATGAAAACTGCTGTCACTTTATATGGTGACAGCAGTTTTTGTTGGTATGTTACAGTCGGGAACGCCGCCTGTGTTGCTTACTTTTCGTTCTTGTAGATTTCCTTGAAGTACTTGTAGGTATCTACCTTCAGTTCACCGCAGGCATCCTCGTCGCAGGCAATGATGCCATCCTGATGCAGCTGCAGAGCACTGATGGTCCAGGCGTGATCCACGCCGCCTTCCACACAGTGACGCAGAGCACGGGCTTTGTTATGGCCGCTGATGAGCAGCAGCACCTGCTTGGAGTCACACACAGTGCCCACACCCACGGACAGTGCAGTCTTAGGCACCTTGTTGGGATCGTTATCAAAGAAACGGGAGTTCACGATCAGAGTGTCCTGTGTCAGAGCACGGACACCGGTACGGGAGGTCAGGCTGGTGAAGGGCTCGTTGAAAGCAATGTGACCGTCGACGCCGCTGCCGCCCAGGAACAGATCAATGCCACCGTAGGAGGCGATCTTCTCTTCGTAACCGGCGCACTCAGCTTCCAGATCTTCTGCCATACCGTTGAGGATGTTGATGTTCTCAGCAGGAATGTCAATGTGGTTGAAGAAGTTGTCGTGCATAAAGTACCAGTAGCTCTGGTCGTGCTCACGGGGCAGACCTACGTACTCGTCCATGTTGAAGGTGACCACGTTCTTAAAAGTGACCTTGCCTGCCTTGTTCATCTCGATCAGGCGCTTATAAACACCCAGAGGAGAAGAGCCGGTGGGAAGACCCAGCACAAAGGGACGGTTTTCTTTGTGATCGTTGATAGCAGCAGCAATGTGCTCCGCTGCCCACTGGCACATAGCATCGTAATCGTTTTTAATAATGAGTTTCATAATGTTTCACGCTCCATTAGGTTTGTTATTACAAATTCTATTATACACTATATTTTTGATTTGTCCATTGGAGATTTCAGGAACGAACCGAAAAAATTCCCTTGTGAGCTAGGGTTTCGTTTGATATAATAAAAATTAGAGAGGTGAGATCTTTGAAGTATTCCAGAGCCTATGTAGAGATTACCAATATCTGCAATATGCATTGCTCCTTTTGCCACGGGCATAGCCGCAGGAAGCGGCAGATGACACAGCAGGAGTTTGATCATATTCTGAAACAGTTGACAGGAAAAACAGAATACATATACTACCACCTGATGGGAGAGCCTTTGACACATCCGCTGTTGCCTGCTTTTTTGGAGATGGCAGGAAAGCGAGGGTTTCGCTCTGTGATCACTACCAACGGCACATTGCTGGAAAAACGAGGCGACGAGTTGATTGCCGCCGGAGTCCATAAGGTCAGCGTGTCTCTTCACAGCTTTGAGGAGGGAAATACAAACGATCAGATAAAATATGTGATGCAGGTGGCGGAATTTGCAAGAAAAGCAACGGCAGCCGGCGTGATCGTTTGTTTGCGGCTTTGGAACAACGGCTGTGATGATGGGAAGAATATGGTGACGGAGGAGTGCCTCTATGAAGCATTTCCGGATCCTTGGCAGGAGAATAGCCGTGGTTACCGGATACAGGATCGGCTGTTCTTGGAATGGGGAGACCGTTTTCGTTGGCCGGACAGGGAAGACCCGGAACAGGGAGACCGGGTGTTCTGCTACGGAATGCGGGAGCATTTCGGTATTTTGGCGGATGGTACGGTTGTACCCTGCTGTCTGGACAGCGAAGGGGTGATCAATTTGGGAAATGTGTTTCAGCAAGACTTAGAAACCATTCTCACATCTTCTCGTGCTTCGGCAATGGCAGAGGGCTTTGCCAATCGCAAGGCTACAGAAGAGCTTTGTCGCCGCTGTACCTACGCAAGAAAATTTGGATAGAAAAGCATCGCCGCAACCGGCATTTTGGTTGCGGCGATGCTTTTACAGTTTCCACTTGGTGTACAGAAGAGAAGGATAGTTGTCACCGGGGCAGCGCTGATAGTAGACGGAAAGTAAGCTTCCGTCTGGTAGTTCCACTGTAGAACCGTAGCCCAGATCCCGGCTGTCGGTGTTGTCATCGATAACGTATTCCTCACTCCAGGTCTTGCCCAGATCGTGGCTGACCATTGCGTACTCACCGTAGGGCGGTTCTCTTCTGCCGAAGGTGCAGATGATGGCACCGGAGGAATGCTGCATCAGATGAGGAGGCGCACCGCTGACATCGGTACAAACGAACGCACTCCAGGTTGCACCGTTATCCTCTGAAAAGGCGGTGGCAATGGTGAAAGGCTTTCTGCCTTCCACACGGACAGCACCTAAGATCCTGCCGTCAGACAGCTCCAGCACGTGGGGTTCGCAGAACCGTTCACCCGGCTGCAGCCACTTGGGGTTTTGAATCGTGCTGACCTCCTGCCAGGTTTTGCCATCATCCCGGCTGCGGAACAGTTTGATCTTTGCGGAGTCAATGCCGTGATCTATGGGACGATGCTCCGTTCCCAGGTAAATCAGACTGCCGTCTTTGCACAGTGTCGGGCCGTGGGGAGCGGTAACGGGGAGGGTGTAGGTCTCGCCCCAGGTAACACCGTAATCTTCAGACAGCCGCACATAGGAGCCGATGGCTTTTACTTCCTGGGGAAGCTGGGAAGAGGCGGCAATGCCGCCGGCTATGGTGGTGCGGCCGGCAAGGGGAGCGGTCTGCATCATAGCACTGTATTTTTCGTTGTTGTACTCTTCTGCGTTGCGGGTAAACCAGCTGACCAGCAGCTTGCCGTTACCCAAATACAGAATACCGGCATCCCGGTCATCCAAATAGGTATCGTTGATAATTATGGGAGGTGTCCAGGTGTTACCTTGATTCCGGCTGATGTACATTACGGTCTTTCCAAAAGGATCCACATGGCGGATGCGGAAGCCGGAGGCAACAGCGTACAGTGTACCGTTTTCGTCCTGCGCCACAGTAGGCCAGGCTTGATAGGAATACAGCGAGTTTACCACACGGTTTACAATACCGTGGGTCGCATCAGGTCGTATGGACTTCATATTATTCACCTTTCTTTTGACGGTCTGTCAGCAATTGAGTACCATAGGGGCTGTGTTTATTTACCCTCTGCAATGTTGCGGTCGGAAATGTTAGCAACAATATCTTTGTAGTACTTGCTCAGCGCCACCACATCTGCACCCACGCTGATAAAGGTGTAGCCCATAGCTACCAGGTCGTCAAAATTGTCAGTTCCGCCTACAGTGCCGGCAAATTTGCCGTACTTTCTTGCGGTGGCAGCAACCAGCCGACGGGTCTCGTCAATACGGGGATCATTGCTGCAAGGCGCACCGATGCCCTGGCTGAAATCCGCCGGGCCGAAGAAGATCATATCAATGCCGGGAAGCTGGCAAATGGCATCCAGCTCTGCCAGAGGCTCCGGATCTTCAATCTGCACCACGGTGAAGCGTTCCTCGTTGGCTTGCTTCATATAGTCAGCAGTCGCAATAAGACCGTAAGCACCATCTGCGTTGCCACCGTCCAGAGGTCTACGTCCAATGGGGTGGAACTTGGTGTAGTAAACGATGCTTTTTGCTTCTTCAAGGCTCATGAGATGCGGCACCATTACGCCGGTGGAATCACCTTCCAACGGGCGGCAAATATCACTGTAACAACCTTTGCTGACACGGGTCAGCACATCCACATCGTAGATTTTGGCAGCACGGACAGTGTCTTCCACACAGTTCATATTGTTGGGAACGTGCTCCAAATCGATCCATATGCAGTCGAAGCCGCACATTGCGGCGATCTCGGTGATACGGGGATCTGCAAGATTTTGCTTAATGCAGGTTGCGACTTTTCCGTTTTTCATCTTTCGCAACACACGGCTTTTTCTCATATCCATGGTACGCCTCCAAAATGTTTTCTTTAATAGTAACGAAAAAACGGATAAAATGCAAGGACACCGTATGACATAATTTGTCGTACGGTGTCCGGTTTTTGAAAATTATTCGTGGCGGTGGTTACGATAGTTGCCAGGGGAAATGCCATAATGCTTTTCAAAAGCCTCATAGAAACCGGAAACCGAGCTATAGCCTACCCCATAAGCAATGTCCGCAATGGACATATCCGTGGTGCTCAACAGATGAACAGCACGGCTCATACGAATATCAATGATCAGTTGGCGGAAGCTCATTCCGTAAAGCTGCCGCAACACACGGTTCAGCTGTCGGGTGGAAAGGTGTACTTTCTCTGCCAGAGTTTCCTCTGTAAAGGGTAAATGGTAGTTGAGGTTTAAAAAGTTCTCAATGGCAAGTCTTCGGTCAGAAAACTGACGGGAGAGGGGAGACGACTCAGAAGCGTTGTCACAGAGTTTCCGGAACAGCTTGATGAGAAGCAGGGAGAGTAGATTCTGAACGCAGGCATCCGCGGCAAGGTGCGGCTGCTGTAGCTCTGCGCACAGCTGCCGGGCGATCGCACTCAGCTCCGGTTGCACCCCAAGATAGATGGGGGCATCGCATTTTTCCATAGCGGACAGAAATGCGCTATACAATTTGCCGGGTTTTAGATTGCGTGTGCAGAAAAAGCGGATCGACAGTTTTTTTGCGTTCGTATTTTCCACGGTGCGGTGGTAAACACGAGGAGGGATCAGACAGAAGGAGTCTGCTTCCATCGCAATTGCAGTGTCGTCCGACAGAGCAATCTGCAAGCTGTCTTCAGGACAAAGCATCAGCTCGTAATACGTATGTGCATGCATATCCGCAGCCAAAGCAAAGGTATTCCAGAAGCCGTTGTCCAAAACTACCTCCAGATGCATATCTTCAATATCCAAAAAAGAGATAGGTTGCTGTGCAGCCATAGCGGTCACTCCTGTCTATATTCAATATCCAGCCTCGTTGTAATCGTCAAACATATACGCAGCACACGGTTCTTGCGTGGCAATAATGCTATATTATTTTTGATGCAGTAGCTGTGCGGAGAAATCGTTATAAACAGCAAATTCCTCGCTGCCCAGTTGCTTTTTAATAGCACCGGCTGCAATATCCATCTTGGGAGCACGAGAGGTAAGGTTGTGGCAGTCACTTCCCAAAAACTGGACGAAGCCCTGTTTTAGGTGCTTCATTGCCCAGTGACAGGAAAGGGTGCGTTCAAAAGCCTCGGCATTGCACTGAAAAAGAATGTCATTGGCAGCCAACAGGTGGCAGTATCTTGGAAACTGACTGCGCAGTCGGTAGCGATTGATATGGGCAAGAACAGGGAAAAGTCCCAGCTGGGCAGGAATTGCGCACACGTCCTCTATCATACGGTCGGTCCAGGGGCGGAAGGGCATTTCCACCAACAAAAGACCGGTATCCCCAATCTGTAAGGGGGCAAGAGAATCGCAATTTTGCATACCGTGGAAATACGCTACCTCTGCGCCAAAATGCAGACGGAAACGATCGTCCGGCTTCATCATATGGATGGATTCCTCCCGACGGCGGAGAAATTCCTCCGGACTTTCCCGGTTGGCGTAGAAATGGGGTGTAGCGGCAATCTCTGTCACACCTTGCTTGCAGAGAAGATCCAACAGTTTTTCCGTTTCTTCCGGACTTTGACTGCCATCATCCATTTTAGGTAGTATATGGGTGTGTAAATCGATCATAGTGGTGCTTCCTTTTATTTTGCTTTTCCGAAGGGCAGCTTTTTCAGGAGAGATTTCATAACATAGCGGCAGTCTGCTGTGCGGAAGGTCAAGAGCAGTAAGATCAAGTTCGGGACCACTGCGGCTATGCAGACCTTGAAAATAAAGTGCAGCAGGGTGTTTTCCAGCAAGCTGAACAGAAGTGTGCCGCTATAGCAAATAGCGATTGTGATGCCCAGCCACAGAAGCTGGATCAGCCAATACTGAAAGGCACTGCGTCCAAAAAAGCGCTTGTACAGCAAATGGGGTTCCCGCCAAAAATAGGTGCATATGCCGCTGACACAGGTGCCGATAAATACGCCGGTGATGCCAATAAATTTGGCAAGGACGATGGAAACGGTTAGGTTAATGGCACTTTCTGCCAGAGGACGAAATTTGTCCAAATGGAAAAGTCCACAACTGTTAATAAAGGTGTTGGCGGTCAGTCGTGCTGACTGCAGGTAGTGTTGTAAACAGATACAGGCAACAGCAGGCAGGGATAAAAGGTAGGTTTCATCCAGCCAAAGTTCAATAAATGGATTCAGCAAAAGAAACAGACACACGGTGGTAAAACTGGACAGCCACAGATTGATAAACAGCATGCGTTTAAAAAGTGTGTGGGAGTCATCCTGTGTCTTGTTAAGAACATAATTGGCAACGGTGGGTACCAGACTGGCAATGATACGGTTTACCACATTGGTAATAGCAGTGATAAGGGTGGCATAATTAGAGTAGATGCCTACAGCGGCTAAGCTGACGAATTTGGAAAGGATGATATTGTCAGTTCCGGTGACAACAATATAGCCGATTTTGTGGCACAACAGGCCACCGGTGTGGGTGAAGATCTGTTTACGATCTGCTGCCTCCAACATTCTGTTTTCTTTAAAGATGCCGTTGTACTTGCGGGTGATCCATAGGCTGAAGATCCAGTTCAGCAGCAAATGCCACAAAATACCACCCAAAAGGACAAGAACGAAATCCCGTGTGAGTACCAGCACCAAAATCCTTACGCCGTAATCTGTTAGCTGCAGAAATGTGCCAAACAAGGAGATCAGATGGCTGTGCTGATCCGCAGTCAAAAGAGACTGTTTGTAAACAAAAAGATAGCTGACAGCGCTTTGTCCCACAAAGAGGAAGTAGACTGCCGTCAAATTTACATCTGCCGGCACTTCTGACAGATTGACGATGGTGCTCAGGAAGGGGTAAAAACCAAGCCCCATAACCACTACCAAAATTGCCAGAGCGTTATAGATCTTTTTGTAAAAACAGATCAAGGCGCTGATTTTTTTCTCGTCTTTCTCTGCAAAGGGTTTATACATACTGTATAGAATGGCATTTCCGATACCTAGCTCAGCCAGAGAAAACAGCTGCAGAACATTGGAAAACAGTCCGTTTATGCCCAGATATTCTTTGGAGAGGAAGTAGAGGAATATGGTTCTATACAGGAAATTGCCGAAGATCTGCGCTGCCTGCTGGATTACACCGGAGGAAGAGGCAAGTAGTGCGTTGGCTTTTCGAGAGCGTTTGTTAAAATCCATACTATTACCTTGTAATCAGACGGGACAGCAGATTGCTGCCCTTGTGGAATATCAAGAAAAGAAGAGGTGCCTTGTGCCGCAGTAGCCACAGTTTTATCCGGTTCTTACGAGGCCACCGGGTCAAATCTGCCCGTTCCATGGAAGCTGCAAGCCGGGGGTGTTGACAGAATACTCCAATGCCGGTGATTTTCTGGAAAAAATTCTTGGGGTTTTTTCTGTCACTTTCCATATTTACACCATGCAGGAGCATAGAAATGTAATAGTGGGCAATGGCGGAACGCATTTCCGGTCCATTATTGGCGTAGAGCATATCCAGCTTGTCTGTCAAATAGAAAAGGTCGCGGGCATAGTCGGCATAATAACGCTGGGTGATGGAGCCCTCCCAGCAGCGATAGTGATATGGGCGTAGCGCATTATCTACCACAACACAGTGGGCATTTGCCAAAAGATTCCATGTGCAAAGAGCATCTTCACCAAAGCGTAATTCTCCGGGGATAGACATAAAAATGTCAGCAATGTTTTCCCGACGAAACAGTTTGGTCCACAGACTCAGAGAAATGGCTGGCCCCATATGTTCCGCAGAGAAAACGGATCGTTGTTGCAACTGCCGTAAATCGCTTCCTCTGTAGATACCGGAGGGAACACGGTTTCCATGGCTTTCGGTTCGATCGCCCCACTCCTGAAGATAGCCGGTGATGACCATATCAGCACCGTTTTCTTCCAGCAGGTGGATCATTTTTTCGTACATATCGGGCTCGACCCAGTCATCGCTGTCGGCAAAGGCGACATATTTACCTGTGGCGGCTTTTAAACCGTCTTTACGGGCGGGGGTTTGCCCTTGGTTTTCTTTGTGAATGACTTTGATGTTGGGATGCTGGGAAGCGTAGCTGTCACAGATGGCGCCACAGTTGTCAGGAGAGCCGTCATCCACCAAAATCAACTCAATATCAGAAGTGGTTTGCGCCAAAAGGCTCTCGATACACTGGGCGAGATGCTGCTCCACCTTGTACACAGGAACCACGATGCTAATTAAGGGCAAAACAATCACCTCGGAAACTTACTTTGTCACAGCATACCAGATGTAGTCTGCGATTTGTTGGGGTGTATAGTGAGAAACATTCAGACGTTCAGAACCAATGCGGGGGTAATTATGCTTATCATAGAAGCGGACAGCACGGTGGTTTTCCGGAGACACGCACCAATAAATCATAGACAAGCCATCATCAAGCCCCAGCTGCAAAATTGCTTCCATACCTGCTGCGGAAAGTCCTGTGCCCATAGCACAGGCACGGATGGCAATGGCAAACTCTGCACAGCCGGAATCCCGGTCAATGTGTTTCAGACTTACGGTACCCATATAAGTGTCGTTGTCATCGGCGATGGCAAGGTGAAGGTCACTCTGACAGTCTTGGGCGTAACGGATGAAGTTCAGACAGTCTGTCTCGGTTTTGCTCATAAAATCTGTTTGCAGTTTTCCTACACAGTCTTTGTCATGCATCCATTCCAGCATTAAAGGGGCATCTTCGGGTCTTAATTTTCTTAATTTCATTTTTCTTCGTCCTTATTATTTGACAGTGACCGGTATAGCTGCATATAGCGTCTGCTTACGTGGTCGATCTCAAAATTTTCGCTGGCATAATTCCGAATGGTTGTAGCGTTAAATTGGGGAAGTTGTTTGATCATAGCAAGAATACCTTCGGTGATGGCTTCCGTGCTGCCGCGGTCTACCACAATAGCGGTCTCCTCCGTAACCAGAGAATTAGCACCGCCGGAACGGGTCACCAACATAGGCTTGCCCAAAAGCATTGCCTCCTCTACAGAGACACCGGAGCATTCAAAAATGCTGGCGGAGATATTAAAATCCATCTGAGAGACGATGGAATAGACCTTTTCACGGTTGCACTGTCCGTGGAAAATACAGCGGTCATCCACACCAAGCTCCTTGGCGAGGTTTTTATAGTGCTCAAAGTAGTCGCCGCCACCGCAAATATGCAGCACAACGTCTACACCCTGATCCTTCAGTTGTCGAATAGCAGGAATCAAGAACTGATAACCCTTAATCTCCAAATCATAGAAGGCTGCCACAATGCAGCAGTTGATCTTTCCGGGAACAGCATAAGTATTGCCATCCTTGCTGATGGTATTGGGGTCGATAATGCCGTTGTAAATTACTTGATAGTTGCAGCGGGGGAAGTGTTGTCCTAGACGCTCCATAGAGTCCAAAGAAACGCAGACATTGGCACGGCTTCCGCTATAGGCAAGCTCTCTTGTGCGCTTGGCACCGGTGTTATCCAAGACCATTTGCTCAATTGGGGAATGTTCTGTGATTACCACGGGAATTCCGGTGAGCTTGCTATACAGCACAGCAGCACGGCCTGCGGGGTAAGCACAGTGGGCGTGGATCACGTCGGGCTTAAAATCCTTGCACACCCGATGCAGATAGTGCAGCTCCTGCATCAAATCTAAAAGCTTATTCAGCTTGGAGGGGCTGCGCACGGGCATCCGCCGGCGGTAGGTCAAAAGACCCTTTTCTGTATCTTTGCTGAAATCGCAGCTAAGGGATGTGTCATAGGGATAGTACAGTGCCATATCACAGTATTTCTGCAGGGCAATGGATTGCTCATAATGAAATACACCGGCAGTCATAACCGGGGCATCTTTGGGACTGTACCAGCTGACAACCATCAAAATTTTCATAATACTCCTACCTTTTGTCGCCATCTTCTTCGATGGAAATATCCCCCAAAAAGGGCAGCTTTTTGGTAAGCTTCAGCAGGGGGGCTGTTGCCAGGTGATAGATTTTATCCACGACCCAGCTGATGGGGTAAATGATCACCACGGCGCTGAGGATATGCACCAGCAGGTACAGAGGAGAGCGTTCCACAGCGGCAGCAGCATCCCACTTGCCCAAAATATAGCCGTGGAACAAAAAGCAGGTGAAAACGCCGGTGGAGAGGGTATTGATCAGCTTGCATTCCAGGGAAAGCTCGCGGAAAAACAGAAAGATCGTAACAGCCTGGGCGATCACCAAGGGATTGCAGTAGCTCCAGGCGATGCCATGCCCGGGATCCAGCTTGCCGGTGATGGCCAACAGGGTAGTGAGCACCAGGAAAATGGGGAAGGTGTAGCGCTTTTTCACCCGGATCTCCGCCAGACGCAGATAGGCGCCGATCACATACATCAGCACGAAGTTGACCAGGGTGTAGCCCCAGTCGTCACCGTAGGCACTTACTGGATTCAGGCCCATAAATTGTGTGCCTCGCAGAGCACCTGCCAGATCTGCCAAAATGGGCCATACCGAGAACAAAAGAATCGCCAAGATGAGCAGTTGCTTCAACTGTTGGGAAGAAAGCCGCTGCAAAGCCAGGTTGATATACGGAGAGATCAGGTACAAGGCCGCATACAAAACAACAAAATAGTTTGCAGGAAGCAGCGCGATCAGGAAGCCGGAAATGCTGAACGTGCCGCTAAGAAGGGCATTAAGCAAATAAAAGGCACCGCCAAATGCCGTCACCTGCACCAAAAGACCGATGGGTTTCAACGGATCCCGGCGTTGGGATGTGCAGCTGAAATAACCGCTGATGAGGATGAAAACATCCACGCCGCAAATAAAAAGACCTTCCAGCATCAGCAAAAGCCAGTGATTCACGGAACCCTGGGACACATTTCCCAGGGCGTTGCAGGAGCCTCCGTTGTAGTGTAATACGATCACACCGCAAATGGCCAAAATGCGCAGTAACTCAATGTTGGATTGTCTGGTCTTGTTCATAGATGGCTCCTTAAAAAGTGTTGACGGCGTCAATGACATAATCAATCTCTGCCTCGGTCATACCGTAGTACATAGGCAGACTCAATTCGGTGGCGGAGATCTCCTCTGCAATGGGGAGACTTCCTTCGGGAATATTCAAATCCTTATAGCATTCCTGTAGGTGCATAGGAATGGGATAGTGCTTGTTGGTGCCAATGCCTTTGTCAGTCAGGTGCTGTGCCAAGGCATCCCGTTTTTCTGTACGGATAGCAAACAGATGCCACACAGGCTCAGCGTACTCCGGCACATAAGGCAGGATGATCTTAGGATTGGTAATGCCATCCAAATACCGCCCCGCAATAGCACGGCGATTCTTATTGACCTTATCCATCAGAGGCAGCTTGGCAGCCAGGAAAGCGGCCTGCAGCTCGTCCAGACGGGAATTATTACCCTTGTAGATATGGTGGTACTTATAGTCAGAGCCGTAGCTGCCCAGGGCCCGGACCTTGCTTGCCAGTTCTTCGTTGTTAGTGACGGTTGCACCGGCATCGCCCAGTGCGCCCAAATTTTTGCCGGGGTAGAAGCTGAAGCCGGCAGCGTCACCAAAGGAGCCAATGACCTTGCCCTTGTAAGTAGCACCGTGAGCCTGGGCACAGTCCTCGATCACATAGAGGTTAAACTTCTTTGCGATCTCCATAATGGGATCCATATCGCAGGGAAGACCATACAGGTGCACAGGCATAATGGCTTTGGTCTTTTCTGTGATTTTTTCTTCGATTTTCGCAGGGTCAATGTTATAGGTGCGGATATCCGGCTCCACGAAAACGGGGGTCGCACCGGTATAGGTAACTGCCAAAGCTGTGGCAATAAATGTGTTGGAGGGGACAATGACTTCGTCACCGTCCTGAATGTCCAGCGCTTTCAGCGCCAGCATCAGAGCATCCAAACCGTTGCCGCAGCCTACACAGAACTTGCTGTCGCAGTAAATGGCAAAGGCATCTTCGAAAGCCTTGTCTTCTTTGCCGTCGATATACCAGCTGTTTTCCAGAACACGATCAAAGGCAGCACGCAGCTGACTGTCCAATTCTTTTTCCAAAGGTTTGAAACTTACAAAAGGAACGTTCATTTTTTGTTCTCCTTTTCTTTGACCATATTTAAAAACGCATCGTAGTTGCGGATATAGTCGTTTTCGTCATAATACTCAGAGGCAAGCACAAGAAGCACTGCGCCCGGCGTGAAGTCGTACATTTCCCGCCACATATCGTTGGAAATATACAAACCCTTGGTAGGTTCGTCCAGCACTATCTCTGCGGTATCGTGGCCGTCGTCCAAATGGATCTTGCAGCTGCCGCTGACGCAGATCAGGATCTGCTGCAAATTCCGGTGAGCATGGAAGCCCCGGCGCACATCGGTTAAAGTGTCATAGATATAGTACACCCGTTTGATGTCAAAGGGCAGATCTTTATGCTCTTCAATGGCAATGAGCTGCCCCCGATCATCTCCGTGGGGCGGGAAATGGTACATCACAGGCTGCATAAAAAGCCACCTTTCGTTTTAGTTCATAAGTGCGTGGAAACGGTCCTTCTTTTTCGTAAGCTTCCAAAGGAGCAGCTGCACTGCCACATCGGCAAAGCAGACGGAACCCCAAAGCTTTCGGGAAAAGCTTCCGTATTCACGCAAGTATCGGTAGCGCAGGTATCTGCGCATTTTGTTAGGGAGAAGCGCCTCGTTGGGGAAGATCACTAGCTCATAAACCTTTTGAAAATCTGCACGTAACAGGGGGTGAACGGCGGAGCGTTTCTGTTTTTGGGAGATGCCACCCTCGTTATAGAGGATGGTGGGCTGATCCATAAAGGCAATGTCAATACCCTCCAGGACAGTTTTCAGGACAAAGGGGTGATCCTCCAGAAGTCGGAACCGGGCGTCAAAGCCACCCAACTGCTCCAGAATCCTGCGGCTGTAGTAGATGGTAGCACCGCTGATGAAATTGCTGTAGCACAGCCGTGCAAAGCGTCCCTTTTGCTCCAGGGCACGAAAATCCTCCACCGTTTGGATTCCCGGTTCCAAAAGACCGGTCTGACGGCTTTTGCGTTGTGCGGTGCAGATCAAGCAGCCGGTCTCCCGGAAGGTCCTGACAATATGGGAAACGGTGCTTTTGTCCAGAAAGCTGTCGTCGCAGGAAAGGGGGATGATAATATCGCCGGTGGACAACGCCACGGCGGCGTTGAAGTTATTCACTGTGCCACCGTTTTTGGGGCTTTGCTCAATGATAATGCCTTCCAGCTGATTCTCCGCACCGGAAAAAAGGCTGCGGATCATTTCCGGGTGGAAACTTTTGGAGCCGTCATCCCGGATGATCACTTCAATATGGGGGTAATCCTGCTCCAAAATGGAGGCAACGGCAGTTTTTAAGAACTGCTCGTTGTTATAGATCATAGTGACGATGCTGACTTTGGGGTTATTCATACAGCTTCCTTCCGCACGGTAGTCTGGGCGCTCCCGCAAGCAGCTCTCTGGGGGTGTGGGGAAACAGAACAAACCGCGCCAAAACAAGAAAATAATTATAGTCCAGATTCAACGCCATACCTTCGACAATGCCGTAAACGGCAATGACCGCAAAGACCAGCAGGTATTCATACCGCCTGGCCTTCACCAGCAGCTTGCTGATCTTGGTTTGTAGAAAAACAAAGACGGAGGTAAAAACCAATCCGAAGGAGAACAGCAAATTGGCGTACAGATTATCTAGCACCAATGCCCGCTGGCCCAGTTCGGTGGCCTCCCGTGTGGAAAGGCGCAGAGTGGTTGTTGGGAAAATGTTGATGCCGTAGTTGTCGTAAAACAGGGACATACTGCTCAAGCGCTTGGTCAGAAGGTTGTTCAGTGGCTCACCAATGGAGGGGACATGGCGGTAAAGCAGCAGCATCCCAAAGGAAAGCACCATGCACAGCACAGTGCTGTAGCACAGCAACCTGGGAATCCACTTCAGCTTTTGGCAGATGCGCCAGTTGGTCTGGCAGTACATCAGTACAGCAAACAGCAGTATCAGCGCATAGCCGGCACGGCTGTCGGTCAGTTCCTTGATTACCGTGGCGCACAGGATCACGATAGCGGTGTCTAAAAGGCTTGTCTTGCCCTTTTTCAGTGCCCGCAGTAAAAGATAATCCACAAGGATGATGAAGCTCATCAGAAAACAGGAGTTGGGGTGGACAAAGCCAAGGGAATGGCGTTGCACCAGCTGACCATTCGTACGCCAGGTCTCCAAAATATAGTCCTCCGCAAGACCCAACCCGCAACAGAGGATTGTTGCTAAAAAGCCGCCGAGGCGTACGGCAAAATCAATCCGGATCAGTGTGTCAAAGCGGCAATTGAAAAATGCATAAATGAAAATGAACAGCATCGCCAGCTTGATATCCAGGATCAGGGCAGTCATCAGGATCACACCGATGACGACCAAATTGGGGAAAATATCCTCTATATGAATCTTGCTGATGCCGTAAAGACACCCACCCACCATTACAAGGATGCTCAAGAACTTGACTACCTTGGAAAGAGGATTTATCACATTTACCAGGAAAGCTGCGGCAACCATATAGAGAATGTAGCCGGTGTAATAGATCAGCTCCTGTGTCTTATAGCCTTGGTTCAGCATAGGCTTTCGTCTTCCATATAAGCCAGCAGCAGCTGTCGCGCGGCTACATGGTGCTTCAGGGTAAAACGGGCACGCTCCAAGGCGTTTTTGTTAATGCGTTTCATAGTGGAGCTGTCCTCGTGCCAAATCTGCACAGAGGGGTCATAAACCACCTTATAGTCCTTCTTTCGGCATTTGCTGAAAAGAAGCAGTTCTTCGCAGTAGAGGAAGGGCTCCGGCGAGAACATTTTTTCTTCAGATTCCAGGTAATCCCGGGAAACAATAATGCAGGCACCCTGGATACAAACATCCTCGTAAGGGCGCAGGCGGTCTATTTCTGACTTCTTACGCAGCTTACTCCAAAGACGGTTAGCCAGGGGGAAGCGTTGGCACAATGCGTCCTTGTGTTGCTGCCAGGCGCGGCGAGTGACCCATTTTTGGGGATTTCTGGCATAGTAGCTGTACATCTCCAGCTCCTGCCTCATAGCCTCCACCGTGGGCATTGTAATGGCTAGGGGACTTTGGTGGATTTTGTTTTGACGGACATAGATGTCAGGACCAAAGATATGGAAGGGCCGTTTATTGTAAATGGTCTTCAGTCGTTCATAGAAATCGACCTGGGGAAACAGAACATCGTTATTGGTGACTACCACGAATTGCGGTGTCATATGGCTGCGGATATAATCGTAGCCGGCATTGTTGCCGCTGGAGAAGCCCAGATTTTCCGGCAATGCCAGGATAGTTATATGGCTGTCATTACCGTATTCACGCTGCAGTTCTTCCGCAGAACCGTCATCGGAGCCGTTGTCCACCACCACAATGGCATAGTCTGTAAGGTCCAGCTGTCGGATGGAGTGGATACACTTAACGGTCTCCTCGTGATTTTTATAATTCAAAACCAGAAATGCAAGCTGCATCCTTAATCATCCTTTCTGCGTTATTCTATATGGCGGAGCATTTTCTCCGCAATGCCATCCCACATGAAGTTTTCACGGATGGACTTTTTTGCGTTTTCGCCCAAGGTGGCGATTTTTTGAGGGTCTTCCAAAAGCTTTGCCAAAGTGGAGGCCCAGGTTTCTGGCAGGAAATCTTCTACGATCAAACCGGTCTGTTCGTGCTGAATCAAGGTTTCAGCACCGGCGGTGTGGCTGGCCACGGTGGCAGTGCCGAAATACATAGCCTCCAGCAGCACCATGCCGAAAATCTCCTCAGAGGAGGGCAAGGTGAAAATGTCGGCTGTATCATAAACGAATTTCAGTTGGGCATTTTCAATGAAATTGCACCAGACCACACCATCCTGGGGCAGAGACTTGCATTTCTGTGCATAGGCTTCGCTGCCGTTACCAACCAGCACCAGCTGTACATCGGTATGGGCAGGATCTTTTTTCAGTTTCGCAAAGGCATCTAAAAGGAGCACAGTGTTTTTTCGTTCGCTGATGGCACCCACATAGAGAATGTTTCGCTTACCGGACATTTTATCAAGCAGAGCTTGGGTATCGGTCTTGATCTCGGTCTCAACCTCAAATTTTTCCGCGTCCAGACCGACACCAATCACCTCGGTGTTGGTGATGCCCCGTTTGCCGATATATTCGGCAGCCATTTTTGTCTTGCAGAAGACCTTTTTCATTTTTGTGTTCAACCGCTTGCCGAAGAGCCGGGCGTAAATAGGCTCCATAAAGGGGAGGATGAACATATTATAGTAGGGACCGTTGTACAAATAGATATTGTCGTGGAGCCAGGTGACGACCACGGACATAGACTGGTTGTATTCCGACATTATCACTAGGTCATACTGCGCCAGGAATTTTTTGGACATCACGGGGAGGTAGACACCGGTGCGCAGGAGCTTTAAACCCTTTCGCCAAAGAATCCGTAGCTTGCCGCCATCCAGGGGCACATCCTGATCCCGGTTTTCCTTGGAATAATACAGAATATCAAAATCGTAGCCCTTGCGGCAGAACGCCTTCCCCAAACCCACTTCCTGCAGATTGTAATTGTTGAAATTCAGCAAATAGGGGGCACTGCGAACATATAGAATTCTTTTCTTGGACATAAAATACCTCAAATCAAGCGTTGATTGCCCTTATAAAAAGGCACGATGACAGAGATTTTGGATGGCATAGTACTGACCTCCGGTTAGATACTTTCGTAGATGTTTATGAGCTGCTTATAATTATCCTCGGGCATATATTTCTTCTCGTAGTCCTGTCGGGCGTTTTCACCCATTTGCCGACAAAGAGCAGGCTGCTCCCAAAGCTGGCGAATCTTGGCAACAAAAGCGTCAATGTCACCCAAGGGGACCTTACAACCATTATAGCCTTCTTCAATGGCTTCTACAGAGAAACCCAAATCTGTGGCGATCAAGGGCTTGCCCAGACTTTGTGCTTCGATCTCTACCATAGAACAACCTTCATACCAAATGGATGGGAAAACCACAAATTCACCGCCTTGCACGATTGACAAACAAAGTTCGTGCTGGGTGTAGCCTAGGTTGTGGACCTGGGGCTTGTCCTGCGCCCACTCGGCAAAGTCATCTGCCAGTGGACCACCGCCCATAACCACAAGGGGAATATCCGGAAGCTGCTCCCAGATTTTCTGTAGAATGCGGATGCCTTTTTCCTCACCGATCCGGCCATAAAAAACAGCATAACGAGGCGGTAAGGTGTCGGGAAGCTCAGCAGAAGCCTTGGGCTGGGCATCGGGGACAAAGTTGTATTTCTTAACGATCTTTTGGGGATCGAAGTTGATGTCTTTTAAAAGGGTTATCTGATTGTCGTTCAGACAAATGTAGCGGTCGATCTGCTTATAGAAGCTTCTGCACCAACGGTGAAATGTAAAAATGCAGGCGACCATAAGACTTTGCAGTCGGGAGCCTTTGAAACAGCCGTGTTTTACCATACGGAAGTAATTTCCGTCACCACAAGCGTTGCAAAGGGTGGTACCCCGCAGGGACGTGGCGCAAGGGCATACAAAACGGGTATCGTGCAGCGTAGCTGCCACTTTGCCGCAATGTTTTTTTGCAGCGTACAGCACAGAGGGAGATAGCAAGGGAAAGAAAGTATGGATATGCACTACGTCCGGCTGATGTTGGCGGATCAGGTTTTTAACCTCCCGGTAATGCTTGAAGGACCAAAGCATACCAAAGGCGGATTTTATTTTGCCCAAAGCGCCTGCGTTGTCGAAGGTGTCGTTAATGGTGCTGTATCGGATCACCTCGTGTCCGTGCGCTTCCAGCATAGCAGTTTCCTGCTTGAATACCTGATCGTCTCCGCTGGCAGAGCCGGCACGGTGAAAATTATGGATAGCAAGGATTTTCATAGCATTCTCCCGTGGCCTTGTTTGAGAAACAACTTCTCGTATTCATCGGCAATGAATTGCCAGCTGTAGGCATCTGCGATCCGCACTTTGGCTTTTTTGCCAAGCTCCGCAATCTCTTCGGGGGTGAGTTTGTCGGCATCCTCAATGAGTTTTGCCAGATTGCCGGATTTTTTGGACCAGTAGAGGGCAGAAGCTCTTGCCACCTCCCGGTTAAAGCCTACATCCAGC
Organism: Faecousia sp.; assembly: GCA_045651005.1. Taxonomy (GTDB): domain Bacteria; phylum Bacillota; class Clostridia; order Oscillospirales; family Oscillospiraceae; genus Faecousia. The sequence goes on along the minus strand of JAZRRS010000083.1, from coordinate 5,228 downwards.
AATAGATTCAGATCGGTGCTGCTGAGAGCCTCCAGAAGGCTGGGATTGGTACCGCCTACCTCGTGACCGTGAAAATAGCCGTAGGCATTTTCCCGGATCTTCATCAAAAGCTCCTGATCGTACACTGTGCCCACAAAACGGATACGGGGATCTTCCCGGAAGCCGGTCTTTTCCTCCAGCTCGTTGAGGAAGCTTTTGGAGACGTTGGTGATGAGGGCAAAATTCTTGGTGGTCTTGCTCTTCATAAATTCCCGGATCATAGTTTCGTAATTATTCTCCGGCACAAAGCGACCCACCACCAGATAGTACTCCTTGGCTTTCAGTCCGTGCTTTTCATACCATTCGGTGAGCACAGGGGCATCATCTGTCAAATGGCTGTGACGGGTCTCTGCACCGTAAGCAATGTAGGTAGAGGCAGGTTCATAGGCTGCGTAGGCGCTGTGAATGTAATTTTCAATATTTTTGCTGTCGCAGACCATCAGATCCGCATAGCGGGTCATCAGCTGTTCGGAGACCTTCCAGTATTTACGGACCGGTCTGGGCCACTTGGCACGAAGCCATTCGTGTCCGTCCGGATTCACGTATACCAAGCCCCCCAGCTGGTGGATCTTTTTTACAAAGTGCTTCATAAAAGGACCGATGCGGCAGGCAAGGATATATACGATGGGGTGCTCGATTCTGTTTGCCTTAATGTATTTACAGCAATCAGACAGGGCAGCCACATCGTAATAAATAGCCTGGGCAGGACCAATGTTGGGCACCTTCAGATGGAAACAACGGGCGTTATGATAAATTTCTTCCTTCTTTTGGGTATCTTTACAGGCTACGTGGTATTTCAGGTCGGGATGATCCTGGTGATATTCCGTCAGCTTATCCACAAAGGTCTCATACCCGCCGTAGGCACCGGGAATGCCCTTGGAGCCTACGATGAAAATATGCTGCATAGCAAACTCTCCTAACAGTTGTCTGTATTTTTCTTAAAATCGGAAGGTGTCTGCGAAGCAGGACCAGTTCTGATCTTTTTGGCTAAGATTCAAGGGAGTTCCGTCTGTAAGGGCATAGCCTTCGGCAGAAGCGCTGCCCTGATAGCAGCCTGTAAGCTCCGGCCACTCCACGCCGATGGTGGGATCGTTCCAGGCAAGACCGCCTTCATCACCGGGATGGTAGAAATCGGTGCACTTATAGCTGAAAACCGCAGTGTCGGACAGCACCAAGAAGCCGTGGGCAAAACCCTCAGGGATATAAAACTGCTTTTTGTTCTCTCCTGTCAGCTCCACACCATACCACTTGCCAAAGGTTTTGGAGTCCGCACGCAGATCCACAGCCACATCAAACACGCGTCCGTCCAGCACACGGACAAGCTTGCCTTGAGGATGCTGCTTCTGAAAATGCAGACCACGCAGCACGCCCTTTGTGGACATGTTCTGATTGTCTTGCACAAACACCATATCAAGACCGGCATCGCGCAGATCTCGCTGGTTGTAGGTCTCCATAAAGTAACCGCGTTCGTCACCGTGGACGGTAGGTTCAATGATATAAAGACCCTCAATGGGGCACGGAGTGACTTTGATCTGTCCCATATTATCAATCCTCTATTTCTTTTAAATATCTTGTAAGGGCATCCTGCCAGTGGGGCAGGGGGGTAAACCCATTTTGTACCAGCTTGGATTTGTCCAAGCGACTGTTGAAAGGACGTGCTGCCTTGCTCAGACCGTATTCCTCGGTGGTCACAGGGACGACCTTGGTTGCGTAGCCTGCCTGCCTGTAAATCTCACAGGTGAAATCGTACCAGGAGATATAGCCGCCTTCGTTGGTGGCATGATAGTAGCCGTATTTTTCAGACTCCACCATATCCACCAGAAGCCGAGAGAGATCCAGGGTATAGGTGGGCGTTCCAATTTGATCATTGACCACGCGCACCGTATCGTATTTTTTGCCTACATTCAGCATGGTCTTAATAAAATTCTTCCCGTTGAGACCGAAAACCCACGCAATACGGACAATGAAATATTTTTCCAGCGTGTCGGCTACCGCAAGCTCGCCCTCCAGCTTTGTCTGACCGTAAACATTCAGTGGTTTATAGTCCTTGCAGTCCGGAGTCCAAGGGGCTGTGCCCTGGCCGTCGAAGACGTAGTCGGTGGAGATATAAATCATTTTGCAGTCAAGCTGTTTGCAGCAGGCGGCAATGTTTTGTGTGCCTGCTGCGTTAATGGCACGAACCTTAGGGATGTTTTCTTCCTCTTCTGCAGCATCTACCGCAGTCCAGGCTGCGCAGTGGATCACAGCGTCCGGTTGTACTGTTTTCAAGACATGTGCCACAGCGTCGGCATCTGTAATATCCAATGGATAATAGGGGGCGGAGGCAACAGCAGAACCGTCATCAATACCGCTGTAAACAGGGGCGATATCGCTACCGATTCCCTGGTGACCGCGCTTATATAATTCGCAAATAACATCGTGACCCAGTTGGCCCGCGACGCCTGTTACAAATACCTTCATAACGTTATTGCTCCTTTATTATCTGCATTAGGATAGAATATACCCAATTATGAGAATTATAGCCCATTTTACAAAAACTGTCAACAACCGCTGTTCTTCGTAAAAGGAAGATTTTACAATATAAAAACTCAACAGGGCCTCTATTTACCACAAAAGCTACAAAGACCGGAAGAAATAGCCAAAACAACCCACCCGAGTCGTATATAGTGAAAACCTTTTATTGCAAAGGTCTTCGGTTGCAATATAAAAGCACTCAGATGTCGTTTCTGAGTGCTTTCTTGTTTGATTGAATCAACCGCCCAGGAGGATGCAGCCAAGGACGTACTTTTCGTAGTCTGCTGCTTTCTGACACTGGGTGGCAATGTTGTTATAGTGAGAGTGGCTGCACTGCTCCACCAGAAGAACTTTGTCGCAGCGTTTTAAGGCATCTACAGCATCAGCGCAGCGCAGGATACTGCCGTTGTCCAATATTTGCACCCGAGGCATAGCCTGTTGCAAAGCTTCTAGGAGAAAAGCACGGTTATTTTTGTCCATATCGCCGGTGACCAGCAGGGAGGTAACACCGTCACAGCGGTGTGCCACATCCTTTGCAAGAACAGCTGCGCGGTCTTTTGACGGAGATATATCGCGTCCCTCGAGTTGATAAATAAAACGGTCGATGGCGGCATATTTTTTGTTGGGGCTACAGCAACCCAACACCTTTACACCGGTGCGGCTGCGCAGGGCTCGGGAGGAATAGACTTTTTGACCGGCGACCATTTCAATCCAGCCAAACACAGCGACAATTCCGTAACCTGCAATGGCCCCCAAGGCTGCCAAGAAAATAGTCTTTTTAACAAAAGAAGAACGGGAGCCGTTAGTGGCAGAAGGTGGCGTTAGTGCCGAGAGATCGGCTTGCGCCTGTATATGTGCGTCCATTAGCTCTTGCAGATAGTTTTGGGCATCCAATTGCTTCTGAAATAATGTAGGATCGCTGACCCGGCCTATGGAATGTTCCAGTATTTGGGCGTTGTGGTCGAGGATGTTTTTACTCAGATCCTCCCGGAATAGTTCAAATTGGGCGTTTAGCTGCGTTAAAAGCAGTTCAGCGCTTTCTTTGGTGGGTTGGAGAATAGTCACAGTGATTTGCGCACTGGACTGGGGGATCTCCACGGCATAAATCTCGGACATATACAAGGTCTCTGTGTCAACGGTTTCAGCGAGGACCTGCATAGTCTCTGTAGAGGAAAACTTGGCTCGATAGGCGTTGAGAATATACAAAGTTTTGTCAGTACCGGAGGTGGCGGTGGAGGAAGCGGGAGAATTAATATCTACATAAACGCTGAATCTAACCCGGTAGTGATCATAGGGATCTAGCCCCATCAGCACAGAGTTGGTCATATATTCCTGCTGGTATTCGATACGTTGCTCGTGGTTAGCGACGGTTTGCGTTAAAATCGAACGATTGGCCTCGTACTGCTCCAGCTGGGTGGCGTATACCTGGGGATCCGTGGGCACTGAGATATCGTTCCAACTGGACACAGCGGCATAGCCACCTAAAAGACATGCCAAAATCAAGCCCAATAAAATGCCTGCCCGCCAGCGATGTAGTGCGGAAAAGATAATATCTTTAAAAAAAATCACATTTTCGTCGTTGGTAGTTTCCATAGCATTCTCCAATTGGAAGAGTTACTTGCGGTTTGTATACATCTTCTCGTAGTAGTTCTGGTATTCGCCGGAGATGATCTCCTCCCACCACTGTTTGTTTTCCAAATACCAGGCAATGGTCTTCTGGATGCCGTCGGCAAACATTGTTTCCGGCAGCCAGCCCAGCTCGGTATGGATCTTGGTGGGGTCGATGGCATAGCGCATATCGTGACCTTTGCGGTCAGTCACATAGGTGATGAGGCTTTCGGGTTTGCCCAATGCCTTGCAGATGATCTTGACAATGTCAATGTTCTTCATCTCGTTGTGACCGCCGATGTTGTAAACCTCACCCACACGGCCCTTATGAATGATCAGATCAATGGCTTTGCAGTGGTCTTCCACATACAGCCAGTCGCGGACGTTCAGACCCTCACCGTAAACGGGCAGGGGCTTGTCGTTCAAGGCGTTGGCGATCATCAAGGGGATCAACTTCTCGGGGAAGTGGTAAGGACCATAGTTGTTGGAGCAACGGGAAATGGTCACAGGCAGACCGTAGGTACGGTGATATGCCATAACCAGCAGGTCAGCACCTGCCTTGGAGGAGGAGTAGGGGGAGCTGGTGTGGATGGGAGTCTCCTCGGTGAAGAATAAATCGGGGCGATCCAGAGGCAGATCACCGTACACCTCATCGGTGGAGACCTGATGATAGCGCTCAATGCCGTACTTGCGGCAAGCGTCCATCAGTACCTGTGTGCCCAAAATGTTGGTTTGCAGGAAGACCTCGGGGTTCTCGATAGAACGGTCTACGTGGCTCTCAGCAGCGAAATTTACGACTACCTGAGGCTTTTCTTCTTCAAAGAGCTTGTAAACGCCCTCACGGTCACAGATGTCCAGCTTCACGAAACGGAAGTTGGGATTATCCATAACATCCTTCAGGGTGGACAAATTGCCGGCATATGTCAGTTTATGCAGACAGACTATGCGGTATTCGGGGTATTTGCCCAGCATATGGAATACAAAGTTACTTACGATAAAACCGGCACCGGCGGTAACGATCACAGTTTTATTCATTTTCCCATTTCCTCTAATCTTTTTTTGTCACG
>JAZRRS010000082.1:0-3896 GCA_045651005.1 Faecousia sp. | reverse complement strand
ACGCCGCTGGGATTGAGCGGAACAGCGAAATACTACATCGAGCAGATGGGCGTAAAGATGTCCATGGAACAGCTGATGGGCGTCATGAAGGATTATATGATGGATGCCTATTTCCACACAATTCCGGTAAAAGCACATGTTCCGGAAGTGCTGAGGGCGCTGAAGGCACAGGGCGCGAGCCTGAACGTTCTGACAGCAAGTCCCCACATCACCCTGGATGCCTGTCTGAAGCGGCTTGGCCTGTGGGAACTGTTTGACAATGTGTGGTCCTGCGACGATTTTAACACCACCAAGGCAGATCCCCAGATCTATGTACGTGGCGGCGAAAAAATGAATACCACCGTAGAAAATGTTTTATTCCTGGATGATAATCTGAACGCAGATCAGACAGCGAAAGCCGCAGGTATGCAGGTATGCGGTGTGTATGACGAATCCTCTAAGGATTATGTGGCGCAAATGAAGGCCGCCAACGATTATTATATCTACGATTTTCAAGAATTACTGCATTTAGAAACAGGCAAAAAGGCTTGACCGCTTGGTCAAGCCTTTTTCGTTAGAATAATGTTGTTAGCCAATAAATCAAGCCATGCACCACGCTTGCGGACACACCATAAACAATGACAGGACCGGCGATGGGGAGCGATGGGAGCGCCGCCGGTGGCGGATACAGCGACCTGAGCGAGTGGCCGCGGTCGGTGTGCAACGCAGCCGCGCCGTCGGCAAGGCGCACACCCGGCACCGCAACAGGAGAACATCTTGGCGGCGATGCCTAAGATGAAGCCTTCTGCTTGTGTCAACTTAGGACCCATTTTTCAAAATGCTAACTGTTCCTCTACTCAATAGCCTTAACAAGGTCAGGCGGTTTCTCACCATAGGCGCACACATCAGCAAGACTTCTCTTTTATCATTGGAAACACCAATATCTGCAAGGCTACACTTGATCTGCGACTTCTCATACATTCTTTCCAGGCTTTCTACAGTCGGAAGTTTTGCAAGCTCACCAACAATTTGTTCAAAACAGGCACTGATCCTATCAGCACAAATACCTGCTGCAGCATCGTTTTGATTTTCTATGACGATCTCAGGGAACATTTCTTTTCCAAAAACCGCTTCCATTGTTTCCTGAGAGTAGGTCACATAGTCAGCAAAGGCAACATTACGATGGGTGACAATTTTCTGATATTCCCTCAACACCAGCAACGTTCCCACACCAACCTTTTCTCCGTGAAGAGCCTCCGAGAAAACATCCAACCCCTTCGGCTGCATTTCGATGATATGGGAAATATGATGCTCTGCGCCGGAAGCTGGGCGGGAATTTCCAATCATTTGCATAGCAAGACCGGAAAGCAGCAGTCCGTACATCAGATTTTCATAGGTCTTACTGTCCCCGGAAACAATGCCCTCCGCTGATTTCAAAACATTTTCGGTTGCTTGCCGCGTAAGTTCTGCAATTGTTTCACAATAATACTCCCCTGTCAGGATATTGCCGATCTTCCAATCCGTAAGGGACACATATTTGCCCACCATATCTCCAAAGCCGGATCTTGCAAGACGAATGGGTGCATTTTTAATAATATCCAAATCCGCCACAACGATTTTCGGTGCCACTGCAGTCAAGGTCTTTTTGCAGCCATCCCATGTCATGGCCGCCACTGAAGAGCAGAATCCATCCACACTGGCGGCAGTAGGACAGGACACAAAATCTATATTTCTCGTATATGCACAATAACGGGAAATGTCGTGAACCGTTCCTGCTCCGACTGCAATAATGATCTTTGTTTCTTCCGGTAATGCTTCTAATAGAAGTGCTACACCGTGCTCATTTGCGTGCAAGTCCTTGGCAGGCAGCACCACTTCCTTATCCACCGGCGGATGCCGGTCAGCCGTTGCCAAATATGTATTTTCGTCATAAACCGCAACGGTATATCCCTGCAGTCCGTATTCGTTCATGTATACATCTACTGTTTTGAGACAGCCGCTTTCGATCAGGCAGAACTCTGTTGCCATTTCGTGCGTTCTTCCGCAAGAACAAAGACCGTTATACTGTTTGCTATCTATTACCATATCATTTCCCCTCTTGGCCGTAATAGGCATTTGCTCCGTGCTTACGCAGAAAATGCTTGTCCAGTAACGCCTGCTGTATCTGTGCATTTGTATTCAGTTGCAAGGTGTAGTATGCCATCATGGACACTTCCTCCAATGTGATGGCATTTTCCACCGATTTCATTGCATCCTTTCCCCAGATAAACGGACCGTGAGAATGGACAAGCACCGCAGGGATCTCATTGGGATCGATGGCAGAAAATGTTTCTACGATCACTTTGCCTGTTTCCTTTTCATATTCCCCTTGTATCTCCTGCTCTGTCATTTTCCTAGTAACGGGAATCGTGCCGTAAAATACGTCCGCATGGGTAGTACCCAGCGCCGGAATCGACACCCCCGCTTGGGAAAAAATCGTCGCCCACCTGGAGTGGGTATGGGTGATTCCACCAATGGCAGGGAATGCCTTGTACAGTTCAATATGGGTCGGTAAATCAGACGATGGCTTCAGATCTCCCTCTACCACGTTTCCTTCCAAATCAACCACAACCATATCTTCGGCTGTCATAGTGTCATAAGACACGCCCGACGGCTTAATCACGATACGCCCGCTTTCCCGGTCGATTTGTGAAACATTTCCCCAAGTCAGCACAATCAAGCCGCTGTCTTTTAATAATCGATTCGCTTCAAAAACGCTTTTCTTCATTTGCTCTAACATCAATATCCTCTCCCATTGACAATTATCGTATTGTTGTTATAATTGTAAATTGATGATCGAAAATGCGCAATAGATGGCGATATATTAGAAAAACGAGCAAAAGAGGATGGCTATATGAGCATAAGTGAACGACAAAAACAAATTTTAAGCATTTTGAATGATCGATCTTTTATTACAGTTCAAGAACTGTCAGACCTCACTTTTACTTCTGCATCCAGCATTCGCAGAGATTTGACCTATCTGCAGAACAATGGTCTTGTAAAACGGCTGCATGGCGGTGTTTCTACCGTTTCGCCTGTGACAAATGTCGCAAGCTTCTATGACCGAACACACAAAAATGTAAAAGAAAAACGGTTGATTGCGCAAAAGGCATCAGTTCTGTTAAAAGATGGGCAGACCATATTGCTGGATAGCTCCACAACGGCGACCTTCCTGCTTCCTTATATTGCAAAGCATCATAACATGACCGTATTCACCAACAATCTGTCCACTGCGTTACACGCCATCGAATTGGGTATCCAAACCCATTGTTTGGGTGGTCGCGCGATCAACGGTAGCACAGCATTGTCCGGAACCGAAACATTTACTGCGCTTTCCAATATTATGGTGGATATGCTTTTCTTCTCCTCTCAATCCTTAGACAGCCGTGGCAACATCTCCGATACCACCGAGGAAGAAAATTACGCCCGTAAAATGATGCTAAATTCTGCGAAAACAAAGGTGTTCCTATGTGACGGTGAAAAATTCAACACCCAAAGCACCTATAAGCTTTGCAATCTTAATGAGATCGACTGCGCTGTTTTTGATATCCCCTATCTCGATTTAAACACACAATGTAAAATGTTGTAAGAAAAGGCTTGACCGAATGGTCAACCCTTTTGTGTTAGAATAAAGTTGTTATCCAATAAATCAAGCTATAGACTACTGACGCAGATACACCGTAGACAATTACAGGTCCCGCTATCGTAAATATCTTCGCGCCGACGCCGAGGATAAAGCCCTCTGCTGCTGTCAAGTTAGGACGCAGTGATTTATGCCGAAACTGCTCAAATTATTTCAAAACAAAGAAAAACAACTTGAATATACGAATTTACAGCAAAGTTACGCTGTGATATAATGAAACAAAGGAGATGATCGT
>JAZRRS010000081.1:0-5378 GCA_045651005.1 Faecousia sp. | reverse complement strand
TCTGATCCCCTCCGGTACTGCTATTGAAAATGCGCTGTCTTCTTACTTGGAAGAGACTGACCTGCATCGTGACTATGTCCACGTTAGCGACTTGGGACGTGTGATCTCCTCTTACACCTGGTACTGTACATTGGCAGGTATTGATCATCTGGACGAGATCAAGCTGGATACCATCCCCAAGGCGTTCTTCAAGTCCACCACCGGCACCACCGATCGTGTGCTGACCGATATGGAAAAGGCAATTATTTTGGAGTCTGTGAATAACGCACTGGCAAATCCCTTGCAGATGACCCAGTCCCAGTATACTGTGGCTCCCTAATAGAAAAACATCTCTATACCCCCAAAGTGCTGCCCCAACCGGGCAATGTCATTAATTTAAGCGTGTCATCCTGAGTGCAGCGAAGGATCTCCGTCATTTATTGATGGGGATTCTTCGTCGCTTACGCTCCTCAGAATGACACGCTTTTTTTCTTAATGGCATTGTCCAACTGGGCAGCACTTTTTGCCGAGAAATTTCAAATAATAGTTGCAATTTGTCCTATTCTTTGGCATAATATATACGCAAAATTTTGGCGTAAAAGTCCAAAATATTAAAGGAGGAAAACACTATGTCAAAGCGTTTACTTTCTGCTCTTTTGGCAGTGGTGATGGTGGCAACAATGATCGTTGTACCTGCCTATGCCACAGAAGAAGTGCAAACTCAGCAGGCTGGTTACTGCCAGCACTGTAAGACTGTGGTATCCGAGGAGCAATGGCTGCCTTGGGATGCTGCAAATACTGCTCCCCGGACGGGTCACTACTACCTCAGCAAGGATATTGCAAATCAGGACAGTCAGATCACCATCAATCTGGATGATGACCTGATGCGAAACAGAATCTGTTTGGATCTGCGTGGCCGCAGCTATACCGTCACCGGCCGCCGTCCCTTCCTGATCTACGGTATTTTCTCCATTATGGACTCCGTTGGCAACGCTGAAATTGCTGTCACCGGTGCCAGCAATGCCAACGGTGCTTTTGCACAGATGGGCAAGAAGAACGGCTGTATTGACGGTGCAGGTGAGCTGAATGTCTACGGCGGTACAATTCGCCGTATCAACACCACAACGGATACCGTGTCTTACGGTGGTCTGATCTACATAGCAACCGGTGCTACCTTGAATGTCTACGGCGGTACGCTTGTCGGCGGCGAGGTCAAGGCTAGAATCTATAACTCTAAGGCCGTTGGTCCTATGGGCGGTACCATCTACTGCACCGGATCTTATGTCAATCTGTACGGCGGCGTTGTCACCGGTGGTGTTTCCAAAAATGGAAGTGTGACCATTAACGATAAAACGACTGATTTTGAAGCGACCGGTGGTAACATCTACGCCCAGTCCGGCTCTGTCATCACCATTGATGGCGGCAAGCTGATCAATGGTTACTCCGAAACATACGGCGGTAACATCACTGTCAAGGACTCTACCTTGAATTTGATCAGCGGCTCTATCGAGGGCGGCTACTCTGAGGGCGCAGCCGGCAATGTGTACACCAGCGGCGAAGCTGAGTTGAACATCAGTGGCGGCGTGGTGAAGAACGGTGTTGCAGTCACCCGTGGCGGCAACTTGTTTGTAAATAACACCAATGTGGATATTCATATTTCCGGCGGTGAGATCTATGGCGACCTGTCTGTTGGCTTCTTTAAGTCCCTCACCCTGTCCGGTGCGCCCAAGATTTATATGGGTAACAGCAATGGTCTGCGTCTGCAGCGAGCTGCTAAAGATGAGAATGCGGTCAACGACAAGGTCATAAATATTTCCGGACTTACAGAAGGCGCAGTGATCTACCTGGACGGCAATCGTCACGATCCTGTCTTTACGGAAGTTCTGGACAATCCCGAAGCTTATTTGGGCTATTTCAAGGATGCCATCCGTGCGTATATTTCTGTAGACGAAAGCGTCGCTTTGAAGGTAGAGCAGGGCCCCACCGGCTTCTGCCCCCACTGCTGGCAGACCGGCGAGCAGGCTACCTGGGAGGCGTTTACCCATAGTGCTGGTTCAAATAAGACAGTCACCAGCCAGCACGCTTATCTGACCGGCAATGTGACTCGCACTAAGCTTTTGACCATCAATAAGGGTATTGACTTTGTGATCGATACCGCAAGCAAATCCTTCAATATCACAAGCTATAAGTTTGCAAATCTCTATGGCACCTTGTCTATTATAGACTCCGTCGGCAGCGGTTATATCGCCAGCACCGGCCACCCCTATGCCAATGGCGGCGTGATTATGGGAAGCGCTACCGGTGTGTTTAATATGTACTCCGGCACGCTTAGCCGTACGGTGAATAAAGGCGAGGAACGCAAGAACGTGTACCTTGGTGGCATTCTGCATGCGCCTGCCAAATCCGCTACCAATATTTACGGCGGCACCATTATGGGTGGTATTGCGGATAGTACAGCTGAGAGTGCATATCCCAAGGGTGGTAACATCAATGCCCAGGGCAGCTTCTATATGTCTGCCGGCGCGTTGATCGGTGGTTCAGCCTACTCCACCAACTATATAGAGAATAATGTGGATGCTCCGATTTTGAACAGCAAGAATGAGATGGTTACTGCTGTGGGCTACGGTGGCAACCTGTACCTGTCCGGCAAGGCCGAAATTACCGGCGGTCATATTGTGGGCGGTACTGCAACACAGGGCGGTAATGTTCATATTGCCTCCGGTGCGCAGGTCTCTATTACCGGCGGTGTGATCCGTGACGGTCTTGCGGATCGGACAAACGGTCTGCTGGATTCCAGCGCAAAGCTGGACATCCAGGGCGGTAATATTTATATTGCCGGCACAACGGTTGAAATTTCCAATGGCCTGATTTTGAACGGTACTTCTCATGGCTTTGGCGGAAACATCCATACTACCCAGGGCACGCTGAAGCTGCGGGATACGCTGGTTTCCGCAGGTACTGCCGGTCTCGTATCCGGTGAGAGTGGCCGTGGCGGTAATATCTACCTGACCTCCAGCGGCAAGTGCGAGGTAAACGATTCCATCATCGGCAACGGTTACGCACTGAGCCACGGCGGCAATGTGTACGGCCCCGGCGGCGTGGACTTTAAGCTCTACAGCGGTGTGGTTTCCGGCGGTAAGGCCAATGGCGGCTACGGCGGTAACTTCTACTGCAATGGTCTGACCATCTACGGCGGTGTTGTCACCGGCGGTACCTCCAGCACCAACGGTGGTAATATCTTTGTTTACGAGACCGAAGAGGGAAAGACACCCAACTACCTGATCATCGAAGCCACCCCCGGCAAGCCCGCTCCCATTATCTCCAACGGCAAGGGCGGCTCTATGGGCGGCAATATCAACATCAGAGACAACTCCATTGGCACCATCACCGGCGCTATCATTGAAAACGGAACCGGCGATACCAATAATAAGACCGGCAGCTACAATGCGGATAATCTTTACGGTCGCAAGGGCTCCTGTCTGACCGTCACCGATACTGTGATCCGCGGCATCAAGTCCAACGGCAACGGTGGCAACGGCATCTACTCCGAAGGTGACCTGATCCTGGCCGGCAACACTGTGGTTGCCAATGAGGAAATGGACGACTGCATTTTTGTCACTGAGGGCAAGCTGACTGTGGACGCCTCCTTCTGCGGTGAAACAGCCATCGCTTTCGGAAGCACGCACTTTGCAAACCCCGATGAGCCGCAGGGCGACACCCTGAATGAAAGAGACACCGCCACCGGTGTGTTTACCGGCACGATTCTGTTGGACGGCGGTAAGAACTATAACTACGGTCTGCCTGCTGTCTTTGCACAGGAGGGCGACAATCGGCTGTATGTTGCTTCCACTGCGGCAATAGACCCGGTGAACGACACTATGGTATGGTACAAAGATCTGTCTGACGCAGCTGCGGGTGTGGCTGATCACGGTTATGTGAAGCTGTACAAGACCGAAAACGCGCTGACCCTGAACCGGGATATGGCAATTGATCTTAACGGCAACAACCTGACCGTCTCCGGCACAGGTGTGATCAATGGCTTTGACAGCAAGAATGACGATTACACGGCATTCGGCAAGCTGACGGTTGCAGAGGGCGCGGATGTTGAGATCGCTGCCAGCTATATGGCAACCAACGGCAGACGGTATATCGCAGTCTCCGACGAGACCGGTACTTCTTTCCACAGACTGGGCATTGCTGTCACCGGCATTAGCCTGCGTCCCTCTGTGGCAGGCGTCTACTACAAGGCGACCTGGGAATGCGACGATGTACTGAAGGAAAAGATTGACAGCTTCGGCATCGCTGTCAGCACTGTGGATATGCCCGGTATGGACTTTGCGGAAGATAGCGACACGGTATATACCACCGTGGCAAAGGAAAGCTTTGTCAGCGGTCAGGCAGTCACCGGCGCTATGATCGAAAACATCGTCAAGGCCGGTGAGGACAACCAGTCCCGTGGTACAATGCCCATTTATGCTGCTGCTTATGCTGTGGTGGATGGCAACACCATCGTTGCCGACGACAATGCACCCACTATGGGTGGCGTGGTCTATAATATGCAGAAGGTTCTGCGTAGCGTTGATAAGCAGTGGCCCAAGCTGGCTGAGAGCCAGAAGGCGGGTGTCCGCAGCCTGTATGCGGTGGATGCAGAAACCTTCAGAACTTGGGATCTGTATAGCATTACTGCGGATATCGAGGGCACTGCCGCTATCCGTCCTCTGAAGGTGCTGACCCTGGGTCACTCCCTGGCAGTGGACTCCGGTCATATGCTGAATATGATTGCCGATACCGAGGGCTATGACCAGCCTATGGAGATTGCAACGCTCTACTACTCCGGCTGCCCCCTGTATAAGCACGTGAACTACATTAAGAATAATTCCGCAGTTTACGAGCTGTATCTCAGCTCCACCACTACACCCAATAAAGCACCTGTGATCACCAAGGGCGTCACTATGGAATATGGTGTGAAGTATGCGGATTGGGATATTATCATTATGCAGGGTGGTGTCTTTGAGATCGCTTACGACGACAAGTATCAGGATGGTAACATTCAGTTCATCCAGAACTATGTGAACTCCATTAAGACCAATCCGGATTCTATCTTTGCATGGCATATGCCCTGGGCTTGCCCCACGGACAACACCCTCCGGGATATGTATCCCTACTCTCCCAACAGCTACTACACCAGCTATGAGGCGTTTAACGATGACCGTACCACGATGTACAATGCCATCACCGGAGCAGTATCCAGAAACATTGTCACCGATGACAGCTTTATTTATCTGATCCCCTCCGGTACTGCTATTGAAAATGCGCTGTCTTCTTACTTGGAAGAGACTGACCTGCATCGTGACTATGTCCACGTTAGCGACTTGGGACGTGTGATCTCCTCTTACACC
>JAZRRS010000080.1:0-27783 GCA_045651005.1 Faecousia sp. | reverse complement strand
GGTTTCGATCCAACGTTCGCCGACAGGATGATAATACTCCCACACATACTTGAGGCCTTCACCTTGTGCCGCAACAGTAAACTGACCCTTAGCGCCTTGTGCCACCAGCTGGTTATTAGGCTGGTAGGTAATGGTAATGGTAGTATTCACAGTCAGCTCTGCAGGTGTGGTCTCCAGAACGGTGCCGTCTGCAAAGGTGATGATACACTTGTAGTCATAACCGTTGTGTCTGCCCTTGGCGGAAACAGTCAGAGTATCGGTGTTGTAACCGTCCATAGTGGTGTTGAACCACTTCCAGATCTTACGGTACTGCCACTTGTAGGAGACGACCTCGCCTTCCACTTCTACGTGGAACACAGCCTTCTCGCCGGAGTTAACAGTAGTAGCCTCGGGCTGCTTGATGATGGCTGCGGGGATCGCAGGAGGCAGCATAGAGCCTTCGTTCACTTCTACGTTGGTCTCGCCACAGGTGCCACAGGTGTAGGTGGTGTAGCCGTCAGCCTCGGTGGTGGGATCGGTGTAAACACCGTCGTCCCAAGCGTGGCCGGCAGCAGGAATCTCTTCCTGTGCAACAACATAGTCACACAGTTCGCAATGCTCGCCCTCGGTCAGACCGGTCTCGGTACAGGTAGGAGCAACAGCCTTGTCGACAACGATGGTGTGAGCAGCAGGAATCTCTTCCTGTGCAACAGTGATCACTTCACAGACGGAGCACTGCTTGCCCTCGGTCAGACCGGTCTCGGTACAGGTAGCTGCCTTGCCATCGAGAGTCACTTCGGTATGAGCAGCGGGATCCACTACGCCTTCCTCACGGGACAGCTCAGCCTTACAGGTTGTACAGTAGATAACGCTGTCGTAGGAGCCGTCTTCGGTGCAGGTGTGAGGCTTTTCGTTCTCACGAACTGCTTCAGCAGGTGTATGACCGGTAGCAGCAACAGTCTCCTGTGCCACAGCATAGTCACACAGTGCGCAGTGCTGACCCTCGGTCAGACCGGTTTCGGTACAGTTAGGAGCAAGGGTCTTGTCGATGACGATTGCATGGCCTTCCTGGTTCTCGTAAACAAATGTACGCTCACACTCAGCACACACGATGGTGATAGTACCGGCAGTCTCGCAGGTGCCTTCCTTGGTGGTAGCACCATCCACAGCATAGTGCTGGAAGGTGTAAGTACCGTCCTCGTTAGCGATAGCATAGGATTTGCCATAAACAGCATATTGCGCAGCATCAAAGCCGGCAGCAGTACCATTCACCAGATTGAGTGTAGCTTCAGCGCCAGTCCCGATGCCTGCAATTGTAACGACCTCTTCCTCGGTCTCTTCATCCACAGCAACAGTAGAAGCAGTTGCCTGGATCATACCGTCGTACATATAAACACCGCCGACTGCGTTGCTGTTCAGGTGGATGGTATGGCCATTCTTTGCAGCGGTACCGCCAACAATGGTGCTGTCCTGATCCATGACAATCGTACCGCCGCCGATACGAATGTTACCGCCATAGGATGCAGATTCACCGCCAATAAGGTCGGTGTCGAGGAGGACCAGCTTGGAAGCAGAATTACCCATATACAGGTTGCCACCGCCGCACTTGGAAGCATCCTTCAGACCCAGCGCCTTGCCGTTCTCAACGGTACAGCCGTTCAGAGTGACCTGGGCAGAACCTGCCATGCCGATATTGCCGCCATAGCTTTCTGCCTCACCGTTCTTAAAGGTGGAGTCCTTGAAATTAGCCACCAGCTTGTGCTCTACACCATCAGCGTCAGTGTAAACATTACCGGCAACATAGATGTGACCGCCAAAATAGTTAGCGCCAAGGCTCTTGTTGCTATCGAGAGTAACATTTTCAGCCTCGATGGTGCCAGGCAAGGCACCGCCGGCATTGCTCATGTAGATACCACCAGCGTGCTGGGTAGCAGAACAGTTCCGGATGGTCAGTCCATCCAGCTTAACATGAACGGAAACAGTGCCTGCTGTATCAGTGACCTTAACGGAGTTGTAGGCATAGATCGCACCACCGTGACCATTGGTAGCCTGGCAGTTTTCGATGACACCGCCGTTGATGCCAATTGCACCGGCTTTTTCAACACCCACAGCACCGCCTTGCTTTGCGGAACACTGGGAAATCGTACAGTTGTTCAAGGTGAGGGTCTCATCCGTCTGCAAGCAGTTGTAGACGTATACTGCACCACCCACTGCAGTTGCGCTACAGTTGGTAATGGTACAATCCGTCAAGGTTACATCCCACATACCCTTGTCGGAAGCGTTGAATACATAGATAGCACCGCCGTTTTTGGAAGCGCCGTCAGCAAGCTCTACGCCATTGAGGCTCACTTCGCCGCTCTCTGTGGAGGTATCGTTGTAGAGCCACACCAATGCACCGGAAGTGCCGTTGCCTCCGGAAATTTTACCGCCATTGATCGCCACGTTGGCAGAACCGGTAATACCGATAGAGCCACCGTTCTTGCCCTCGCCGCCAAGAACAGTACAGTTCTCCATGGTGACATTGGGAGCAGCATAGGTAGCATTCTTATTGCTGATGTAGATATTACCACCGATATTGTCACAGAAGCCATCCTTAATCGTTACACCGGTCAAGGTGACCTGAGGGCCTACGTCCTTAGCAGTCTCATTATAGATCCAGAGGTTACCGCCCTTTGCCTTAGTGGTGGTTTCCTTGCCCTCAGCATCTGTGGTTGTGTAGCTATTTGCTTCACCGTTTGCAATACTGCCACCGGTCATATTCAAAACACCCTTACCGGCAACGCCCACAGCACCAAAAGTAGCCACGCCGCCATCCAACTGGCAGTCGGTCATAGTAGCAGTGCCGCCAGCCACATATACCTGTGCACCAGAGGTTGCCTCGCCGTCGTTAAATACACAGTCGGTCAAGGTGGTAGTACCGCCAGATACGTATACCTGTGCACCGGAGGTTGCCTTGCCGCCATTAAACTCACAACGGGTCATAGTGACGGTATTGGAGGCATAAACCAAACCGCCGGTAGCTGCTTCGCCGCCGTTAAAAGTACAATCGGTGAAAGTGGCATTGCCGCCGCCAATATACACCAGGCCGCCCTTGCTGATCTGGCTTCCTTCCGTACTTGTGCCATTGACAGTACAGCCGGTCATGATCAGATTGCCGGAAGACTGAATCGCACCACCGTTGGAGGCGCTGGTATTCTTGGAAGTGCAGATGTTGATGGTCACATTGACCAGCTCTGCAGTATATCCGCTGGTAACAGACAAAATCTTACCGCTATTAGCATGTTCACGATCGCTGGTATCGGTGATGGTCAGATTTTCCAGTCTCACGCTACCCTTATTCAAAAGAATAAAGGCACCGTTTGAATTTCCGTACTGCGCAGTGTTGACCAAGGTGCCGTTCTGAATGGTCAAACTGGAATCCATATAGACACCCATAAAGCGGACAGTATCTTTAACGTCGTCCTTCTTCTGGTAGGTCACAGTATTGCCGCCCAGGTCAAGAACCACATTACAGGTCTTGGCAGTATAACCGCTGGAAGCAGTCATACCAATGTACTGCAGCTTCTCACAGGTGATGGCAAAGCTGTCAGTCACCTTGAAGTAAGCAGTGGTGTCAGTATTGCCATATTCGGTCAAGAGCTTGGAGTCCTTATAGTTGCCAAACCAAGCATCCCACTGCTCTTCATTTGCGATCTCGATCCACTGAATATCGGGATCTTCTGTTTCTTCTGTTTCGGGTTCCGTTGTTTCGGGCTCTGTTGCGGTGTCATCCACGACAACAGGCTCGTTTGCTTCGGGCTCAGTCTCAGCTGCGCTGACGGCAGGGATCATAGACAGTACCATGATCATTGCCATAACCAAGCTCAGAAGCTTTTTAATGTTCATTGCCATTTTGTTTCCTCCTTAAAATTTTTTGCTCTGTGAAAACCAGCCACAAAGCATGTAAATTTCGCACACGGAGCACGACCATTCCCTATGCGATACTCCACTGGGGGATTATAGCACACTTTCCTTTAAAAAACAATTCCTCCCAATGCGATTTGTAAAAGTTTCCAAAAGCCACCTTTTGTTTTTATGCACTATGCCAATTCGCAGCCACTATTTAAATTGACAGTTTATCAAACTGTCATCCTAAGCGGAGTCAAAGGATCTTCTTCGTATCGATGGGGATTCTTCGTCGCTGCGCTCCTCAGAATGACATCATAACAGAAAGAGCAATTGAAATTTGCAATATTAATTGTGCCGGCTCAGGCTGAGCCGGCACCTTTGGTTGTGAACTATTCGGTTCTCAGCGCCACCACAGGATCTTTCTTAGCAGCACTGCGAGACGGGATAAATCCCGCAAACACTGACAGCAACACGCTGATTGCCACCAGAATTGCCGCTGTCTGCCAAGGCAGATAAGCATCCAGATTCGGGATGCCGGTAAGCTTGTTGATCACTGCGTTAATGGGGAAACAGGCAAGGTAGGTGAACACCACACCGATGATACCGGAGGCTGCGCCAATCATAACCGTCTCCGCGTTGAACATATTGGACACATTTCGCTTAGACGCACCGATGGCACGCAGAATGCCGATCTCTTTGGTGCGTTCCTGCACAGAGATCAATGTGATCACACCGATCATAATAGAAGAAACCACCAGTGAAATTGCCACAAAAGCAATGAGCACATAGGTAATAGCATTGATAATGGAGGTAATCGAGGACATCATAATACCCACATAGTCGGTATATGTGATCTTCTTTGTCTCATCCACATTCTCATTGTACTCAGCAATGGCGTCTTCGATCACGTCCTTATCCTCAAAGGATACAGCATAGATATTCATAGCGGCAGGATCAGAAAGCTCTACGCAACCAAATTCGATGAGATTCTCCTCATATGTGCTTTCAGAGAATTCCAGCACCACATCATAGTACTGCGCACATTGCTCGGTGGTATAGCCGTCCATAGCAAGCTTCAGCGCATAGGCAAGCTGCTCCTCACTCATAGAAGCCATCTGTTTCTGAACCTGCGCCGCATACTGTTGCTTAATTCCCTCGGTGGTCATTGCGGTATAAAGCTCTGTGACCTCTTCATCTTTCATATTCTCCACATAGGAAACGATGCTTTCTTCATCCATACCCATCTGCGCCGTCAATGAAGACACCATGGTTTCACGCATCTGCTGGATGGTCTTGCCTTCCAGTGCCCGCTTTAACATTCCTTCCATAGTCGCATCATCGGGAATAGACATAATCTTGGTATAGGCAACAGCAAGTTCCTTGTTACTCAGTTCTCCAATGTGTCGACGGAATGCGGTCTCCTTCTCACTGTCTTCCATAGAGCCGGTGTTTTCCTTAAATGGCAGGCCGGTGATCACATCGGTTTTGGGATCCGCCAATTGTGCCTTCACCGCATCCGTATCCTTGGCTTTTTCAATAATATGACGAGTCAGCTCCGAGGTATAGGCAATAGAGCCGGAGAGCATTGCAGACACCGCATCTTCATTGGGACGAATGATGCCCGACACCTTCAGCACCGTACCGTTGTCATACAGATACCGCATACCAGCCTCTGTTTCCCGCATATCTGTATAATTTCCGGTGGCTGTATCCTTCGTATAGCAGTCGCCCGGAAGCACCACGCGGAACTCCATTCCGCACAGCTCTTCATAGCTCCAGCTTTCATTTTCCGCTTCAATATGGTCGCCGCTGACAGCCGCTTCCGTAAGGCGATCCATTTCCTCACCGGATTTCAGACCCAGCGCATACAGTGACATATCATCCAACTCGTTATTCTCATCGACCACCAAAACGATCTCATTATATTCCGTTGGCCAGGAGCCGTAGATCACGTCATACTGCTTTTCCAGCAGATCGTTTACCAGCCTTCCATTATCACCGGAGAGCATTTCCTGCCATACACGGAACGAGGGTGTACCCATACTCATCATAGACATCATTCCGCCGCCGCTGCTCTGAGCCTCCATCATAGCAGACACATCCATACCGATATGCTTGCTCATTAGTTCTTTCAAAAGCGATTCCGCATCAGAAAGAATGATCTCGCCATCCACATTTTTGGTAAACACTTGAAGATTCAGGTCATAGGTATACTGGATGCCGTTAATGGCAGCAGACACAGGATGCTCCGCATCCGCCCGTTTCTCCTCCATATAGACCTTAAATGCCTTCAAATCATTTTCCGTTGTCTCCATCTCGTTCAACGCATTAACCAAATCATACACCATAGATTTGCTGTAGACTGCATCCTTGTCGTGAGGCTCTGCCGCTTCTGCGGTTTCCAGGAACACAGACATCAAGCTGCTGAGCTCCACAGTGCTTGCCTCAATGGTCAACGGGTAGGAAGACAATGTATCCTCTTGCACCGTGTTGATATAAGTAGTCATACCCTGCGATACAGCGTAGATCAGCGCAATGCCAATAATGCCGATAGAGCCGGCAAAGCTGGTAAGCGTAGTACGACCACGCTTAGCCACAAGATTTTTGAGACTCAGCCCAAAGGAGGTGCTCCACTTCATAGAGGGCTTCTTTTCCCTTTTGGTATGGGCCTTCTTTTCCGCATCCACCGCACGATGATCCCGAACTTCCTGCTCTGACAGCGGATCGGTATCGCTGCACAGCTTGCCGTCCAACATACGGATAATACGGGTAGCGTAGGTCTCCGCCAATTCCGGATTGTGGGTGACCATTACCACAAGACGCTTTTCTGCCACCTGCTTCAGAATATTCATGATCTGCACACTGGTTTCAGAATCCAACGCACCGGTAGGCTCATCCGCCAGAATAATATCCGGATCGTTGACCAGTGCTCGGGCAATGGCAACACGCTGCATTTGTCCGCCGGACATCTGCGCGGGGCGCTTTCTCAATTGGTCTCCCAGGCCTACATCTTCCAGTGCTTTCACTGCACGCTTTCTTCTTTCCTGTCTGGACACACCGGAAAGCGTCAGCGCCAGCTCCACATTCTGCAACACCGTCTGATGCGGGATCAGGTTATAGCTTTGAAACACGAAGCCAACGGAATGATTCCGGTAGCCATCCCAATCCCGATCCCGGAAGTCCTTGGTAGAACGCCCGTTGATCACCAGATCACCTGTGGTATAGCGGTCCAATCCACCGATAATATTCAAAAGGGTCGTCTTTCCGCAGCCGGAAGGCCCGAGAATTGCCACAAATTCATTTTCCCGAAACTGCAGATCCACGCCCCGCAGTGCGTGAACGATTCCGCTTCCTGCAGGATAGTCCTTAACGATTTCTTTTAATTCCAACATTTGCTTCCACTCCAATTTTTGGATAATAATTCATTATAAACCACATTTTTCTTCAATGTAAATACGAACTGTGAACATTTCGTAAACTATACGATCTCCATACGATCTTTGTGCGGCTCGTTCAGCTTGTGCAGCTCCTTGGGGCTATAGCCGAAAAACTGCATATAGGCACGGTAAAACGTGGAGTAATCCTGATAGCCGCAGGCAGCAAACACCTCTGTGGGTTTTTTCCCCTGCCGCAGCAGATTCTGCGCCGCCAACAGCCGTTTCGCTCCAATATATTTACCCACAGATGTGCCGGTGATCTTTTTAAACCGACGGCAAAGCTGGGCTCTGCTGATGTAAAACTGTTCACACAGCTTTTCAATGGTAAGCTCTTGCCCCAGATTGCGGTTGATATAACGAATAATACGATACTCCAGGGTATCCGTTTGCGCACTCACAGCATTATCCCGATCAAAAAGGTTGCAAACTGTTTGCAAAAGCAGCATCATATTGGCAAGGGCAGAAAGTCTGTCTGTAGCAGACAGGATATTATCCAAATAGCCACGACAAGCCATATCTCCCGGGCGGTACAAATTTCGCTTTCCCGACTCCCGGTCATAATAAGGGCGCAGAAGCGTATTGTCCGGATCCAGTGCGCTGAATATGGTGGTTTCAAAATTCAAACAAATCCGCTCATAGGGAACATCGGGCGATTGTTCCACATAGTGCGCCTCAGAGGGCCGCATCAAAAGAATGTCCCCCGGCTGCAACTCATAAGAACTACCCTCAATATGATAGACCGCTTTTCCCGCAACAAAATAAAACAGCTCTGCTGTGGTATGGGTATGCATTTTGAATATAGTTTGCTCCCCCAGCTCCTGTCGGTCGTGGCGGATCGAGAAGTCCACAAATCGATTTCTGTTGTAATACATTCACATCACCATAGCAAATATATCACATTGTGATACGAAACGCAATCTAATTTTATACTTTTTGCAATATTTAATCATACTTTTTGCAATTCCATTACAATTATATCCATGTATAATAGAATTATAATCAATAAGCGAAAGGATGTTTACTATGTATAAGCTGTACGCATTTGCTGACGAAGCAAGCAAAGAGGTAGACGTACAGATCCGGGCAATGCTGCGAAACGGGCTGAACGGGCTGGAGATCCGCGGTGTTGACGGTGAAAACGTATCCAAAATATCCATCGAAAAAGCAAAAGAGGTGCGTCAGAAGCTGGACGACAATGGTCTGGTCACCTGGTCCGTTGGCTCCCCCATCGGCAAACTCAAACTGGACGGCAACTTCGCAGAGCATTTGGATACCTTGCGCCACACTCTGGAGATCGCTCATATCCTGGGCGCAGAGAATTTGCGTATGTTCTCCTTCTATATGCCCAAGGGCGAAGATCCCACCCCTTACAAGGGACAGGTTTTTGACTGGATGGGTCAAATGATCGAAACTGCACAAGGCAGCGGCATCAACCTGTGCCACGAAAATGAAAAGGGCATTTACGGCGACATTGCAGACCGTTGCCTGGAGATCCACAACGCATTCCCCACCCTGAAGGGCGTTTTCGATCCTGCAAACTTTGTCCAGTGCGGTGACGACACTGTGCGTGGCTGGGCGCTTCTGAAGGATCACATCTACTACCTGCACATTAAAGATGCTATTGAAACCAAGGTCGTACCTGCCGGTATGGGCAACGGCAATGTAGCATACATCGTAAAAGAATTCCTGAAAAAGGGCGGTGAGTCCATGACTCTGGAGCCCCATCTGAAGGTGTTTGACGGACTGAAAGAGCTGGAGGCGCCCGGTGACGAAAGTGTTGTCGGTCAGTTTACTTATCCCAACTCTGACGCCGCCTTTGATGCCGCTTGCGCAGCACTCAAAAACATTTTAAAGGAAGTTTAATATGCAGATAGGTGCACAGTTTTATACCGTCCGTGAGTTTACCAAAACCTTGGACGATTTGGCTTTAACGCTGAGAAAAGTAGCTGATATCGGCTACAAAACCATACAAATCTCCGCCACCTGCCCCTTTGAGCCGGAATGGATGGCTCAGCAGCTGAAGGAGAACGGATTAAAATGTGTACTGACCCACGTACGGGATACCCGTCTTGTGGAGGATACCGCAGCGGTTGCCGCTGAGCACGATGTTTTTGGTTGCCACTACATTGGTCTGGGCCAGTACAAATTCCGTCCCGAAGAGGGCGAATCCGTCGACAAATTCGTTGAGATCTACGGTCCTGTGGCAAAGACATTGAAAGCATGCGGCAAGTACTTTATGTACCACAACCACGCCCACGAATTTCGCAAGGAAAACGGCAGACTGGTCTTTGACCAGCTGATAGAGCGCTTCCCTGCCGACGAAATGGGCTTCATCCTGGACACCTACTGGGTACAAAGAGGCGGCGGTGACCCCGCACAGTGGCTGGAAAAGATGGCTGGCCGTATCCCCTGCATTCACCTGAAAGACTATGGTCACGAACAGGTGATGCTGCCTGTGGGAGAAGGCAATATCAACTTTGACCGCGTGTTTGAAAAAGCAGAAGCAGGCGGCACAAAATATATGCTGGTGGAGCAAGATAACTGCAACGGGGAAGATCCCTTTGACTGCCTGCGCCGCAGCTACGAATATTTGAAAGCGGAGGGTTTTGAATAATGGAAAAGATCAGACTGGGCATTATCGGTATTGGTAATATGGGCTCTTCCCACGCAAAGAAGGTCGTAGAGGGCAAGTGCCCCGACTTCGTACTTACCGCCATTGCAGATACCAACGAAGATCGTCACACCTGGGTTAAGGAAACACTGGGCGAAAACATCACTTGCTTTAGCAATGCAATCGAAATGTTGGACAGCGGCTTGATCGATGCTTGTATCGTGGCCGTTCCCCACTATGATCACTGCAACCTCGCTATGGAGTGTATGCGTCGTAATATCCACGTTTTGGTGGAAAAGCCTGCCGGTGTGTACACCAAGCAGGTTAAAGAAATGAACGCAGAGGCTGACAAGCATCCCGATGTGGTCTTTGCTATGATGTTCAATCAGCGCACCAACCACATTTATAGAAAGCTGAAGGAACTGATCGATTCCGGTAAATACGGTCAGATCCGTCGTACCAACTGGATCATCACCAACTGGTACCGTCCTCAGGCTTACTATGATTCCGGTGCCTGGCGTGCAACCTGGGCAGGCGAAGGCGGCGGTGTTCTGCTGAACCAGTGCCCCCATCAGCTTGACCTGTGGCAGTGGCTGTGCGGTATGCCCGTAAAGGTACACGGTCACCTGCTGTACGGCAAGTGGCACGACATCGAGGTCGAAGACGATGTTACCGCCTATGTAGAGTACGCCAACGGTGCTACCGGTGTGTTCATCACCACCACCGGTGACGGCTGTGGCTCTAACCGACTGGAGATCCAGCTGGACAAGGCAAAGATTATTGCCGAAAAAGACAAACTGGAGCTGTGGGAGTTTAACGTCAGTGAGCCTGAATTCAGCCGCACCAACACCAACTCCTTTGGCAAGATCGAAACCAAGCTTGTTGACGTAGAGACCGACGGTGAGAATCCCCAGCACGTGGGCGTTATCAACGCCTGGGGCGGTAAGATCCTTCGCGGTGAGCCTCTGGTTGCCGACGGCAGAGAGGGCATCAACGGTCTGACACTGTCTAACGCAATGCACCTGTCCTCCTGGACCGGCAAAACCATTGAACTGCCTTTGGACGAAGATCTGTACTACGAAGAGCTGATGAAGCGTGTTGCTACTTCCCGCAGAAAAGAGAATGTGAAGGCAGTGATTGCCGACACCGAATCCAGCTACGGCACCACCCCCACCGGTGAAGACAAAAAAAGCTGGAACACCAACTGGTAATTGCATAAACATCAACGGTGCTGTCTCATCCAATTGAGACAGCACCGTTCTACTGTTTTATTAAATTACATCTTTGTTGGGGGTTCTGGAACTGACGCGACCCTCTGGCTTGATATCGCCCACCGCCAACAGAGAACGCTTTGTCAGAGTGGGTCCAATCAACTCATAGATCAGTACAGCGAACAGAACCACATTGCGTACAATATGACCATCCGGAAGTGTGGAAGCAGTAAGTGCCATGCCCAGTGCTACACCAGCCTGTGGCAGCAGCGTGATGCCCAAGTGATTGGTAATGGACTTTGACTGCTTTGTAAACTTACAGCTGCCCATAGAGCCAAAATACTTGCCTGCAGACCGGGCAAAGATGTAGACCACGCCAATCAGAATGGTAACGGGGTTAGACAGAATCCCAAGATCCAGTTCGGCACCGGAGATCACAAAAAACAGAACATTCAGCGGCATGGTCCAGCCGTCCACACGATCCATCAGCTCTTCCGAGAAGTCACAGATGTTGCAGAACACGGTGCCGGTCATCATACAAACCAACAGCAGGCTGAAACAGCAGTGTACCGGTCCAATATGGAACTCCAGCATAGAAAGACCAACTGTCAAAAGCACAAAACCTACAGAAATGGTCATACGCTTACTTCTGGAATGGAAGAACCGTTCTACCCAATTCAAAAGCCAGCCCATCAAGCTGCCAAGTGCCACAGACAGTACGATCTCCAGCAACGGTTCAATCACAACAGCAAGCACACTGACCTGACCGTGTGCCAAAGCGGTGGCGATACCGAAGGAGACGGAGAACAATAACAGGCCGATAGCATCATCAATGGCAACCACCAGCATTAGAAGTCGGGTCAAAGGACCGTCTGCTTTGTACTGACGCACAACCATCAAGGTTGCCGCCGGTGCGGTAGCGGAAGCAATCGCACCCAAGGTGATCGCGCAAGGAATAGAAATTACATTGGGGAAAAGCAAATGCAGGGCAATTAAAACAATATCTACCACCACTGTGGTGATCACCGCCTGCAGGATACCGATGATAATAGCAGAGCTGCCCATGGACTTTAATTGGCTCAGGCGAAACTCATTACCGATGGTGAAGGCGATAAAGCCCAGCGCGATCTGGGTTACAAAGCTGATGCCTTCAATTTGTTCCAGAGAATTAAAGCCCAGTCCGGGCAGACCAATGGCACCCAGGCAGAAGGGTCCAAAGATCAGACCTGCAACCAGATACGCGGTTACCGCAGGTAAGTGCAGTAGTTTTGTCAGACGGGAAAGCAACAATCCGCCAACCAATGCCGCTGCCAAACAAATCAGATAAATCTCCATAAATAGCATTCCTTCTTTTCCAAAATTTGGTCTGAAGGGGTTGTCTCATAGAGGCGGCCTCTTTAGATCATTCAATTCGTCCCACATTTTAGCACTATGCGTGAGTCGTTTCAACTACAAAATGTGCCAAACTTTCATAAAAATAAACCATTATTTTTTACATCCACACCACCATTGCTAAAAATCTTAACCATCGGCGCTTCCGGTGATACCTAATGCAACACCCCCCTATGACCTTTGACGGTCATAGGGGGGTGTATGTATTAGTCCAGGGGCTTCATTGTGGGGATTTCACGGGTGATAGTGCTATACCCTTATTTATCCTGCTATTCCCTGACTTTGTTAATCCAAGTTGTTTTCATTGCAGAAAATAACCTGTCATAAAACGGCATAACTTTATCCCATTTGTCGTAAAATCTGTCGTAAATTTTTGAGCTAGTTTACTATGTCAGGCAAAGAAACACCTATCAAATTATCGAAAAACATTGACTTTTTTACCAAAGAATGATATCATTATATCAAGATATAATGATATCATTTGTAATAGGAGGACAAGCGTTTTGGATTGTACTAATAAAGCAAATCGCACACGCCAAGTTCAGTTTCGAATGGACCCCGAATTATTCAATAAATTAAAAGCCACTATTGTTTATGATAAAAATATGCATAGTATGGCTGACTTGTTCAACAAAGCGGCAGAAAACTACTTAAAAGAAAAGGAATCCGGAGGTAAAGACCAATGACAAGACATGATATGATTGAACGCATTGGAAATGCATATATGACATCAAATATTGAAGGTGGCGAATACAGCTATATTCAAGAGGCCGGTTCAAGAGCAAATCTCGAAGCGGCATTGGGTCGAAGCACCTCTCACTTTAAACTTGATATTCGTTTTGAGAAAGATGATGTAGTTGTACTTGTTGAAACAAAGCAGTTGTTCAAAAAATCAGACGAGACACAACTTAATGAATATCTTCAGCAGGAACGTGCCTTGCATTACGGAAAGAAAATTATTGCTATTCTTGCGAATACAAATAATGACGAGATCAAGGTTTGGAAATCTGCTATCGATGACGAACACATTTTAACTAATGAAACTGTTCTCGATAAAATGGAACATTATGTAGGTCTGTTTGATGCGAGTAAGCAAAACGATAGAGAAAAAGTGTTGAAGAATACTTATGATTTGAATGAGCTTCTTCACAAAATGGATATTGACGAAAGACTTCGCAGTCAATTTGTCGGCACAACACTTCTTTATCTTAAAAAATTAGTTGAAAAATTTGGTGCAAAAAAGATTGATGAAGAATTAAAGAAAACGCTTGATGCTCATTGGTCTGTAATGGATGGAAAGCAACTTCGTGCAGCAATAGAATCAACCTTGGATAGTTTGCTTGATGGTTCAGATAATAAAGCCAAGAAAATTGAGCTGCTTCAGAAAAATGTACTTAATGACCAAAAAGTCAAAAAGCTTACAATAACCCACTGGATTAAAATCTTAGACACTATCCTTATGGATATTTATCAATACATTGATGCCAACAGTTCTGAAGGACAAGATATTCTTAATTTGTTCTTTATTGCATTTAACAAATACACCGGCAAGGCAGATAAAAATCAGGCATTTACTCCTGACCATATAACAGAGTTTATGTGTCGATTAACTGAGGTCGATAGAACTAAGCGTGTACTTGATATAACGTGCGGTAGCGGTTCGTTCTTGGTACAGGCTATGGTTAAAGCATTAGCCGATTGTAGCCGTGATAAAACCGAAGACGAAGCAAGAATATTGCAGGATATTGTAAAGAAAGAGCATATATACGGTATAGAGGTTGAAGAAAAAGCTTATGGTCTATCCACTACCAATATGCTCATCCACGGTGACGGTAACTCTAATATCAAATTTGGAAGTTGCTTCGATTGTAAGGCATTTATCAAGACTGCTGACCCCGACATTGTTTTAATGAATCCTCCTTATAACGCCAAACCTATCGGCATTCCAGAAAGATACAAAAAGGATTGGGGTAAAGCAAAAGACGGAAAGGAAGATCCTACAAAAGGATTGGTATTTATTCATTATCTTTCTGACGTTATCGCAGAGATGAATAAAGAACGAGAAAACAATGGTCAGCAAAGAAAAACCGTAAAGCTCGCTGTTCTTCTTCCTGTATCTGCGGCTATTGGAACAAGCACAATTATTGAAAACGAAAAAATTGAAATGCTTAAAAACAATACGCTTGAAGCAGTATTTACACTCCCCAACGAAATCTTTTATCCCGGTGCCTCTGCTTCGGCTTGCTGTATGTTATTTACATTAGGTAAACCTCATAAAAAAGCTGATGGTACAGTTAACGAAACTTTCTTTGGCTATTGCAAAGAGGATGGATTTAAAAAGAAGAAAAACCTTGGAAGAATCGAGCAGTTTGACGAGAATAACAACTCAAAATGGAAGGCTATCGAAGAAGAATGGTTGTATTTATTTAATAACAAAAAAGCTGTAGACGGAAAATCTGCAACAACTACTATTGATGGAAAATGTGAATGGTTATGTGAAGCTTATATGAAAACGGATTATAGCAAACTTTCCGAAGAAGATTTCCAAAAAGCGTTGAACAATTACCTCGCATACCTTATGAAAGAAGGTAGAATTTATGAGGCTTAATACAGACGATTGGAAAGGGTTTGTTATCCACAAATTATTCAAGCTAGAAAATGGAAAAGCAAATCAAGGTATGCTTGAAGAAGGTAATGAATGCTTTTATATTGGAGCAAAAAAAGATGATAATGGTGTTATGATTCACTGTATGAAAGACAGCGAATTAATGCAAAAAGGAAATTGCATTATTTTTATATGTAATGGTCAAGGTTCCGTTGGTTATGCTAATTATATGGATGTTGATTTTATAGGAACAACGGATATTGTTGCTGGATACAATAAAAATCTTAACCAATACAACGGCGTGTTTATTGCAACAGTGCTGTGTCAAGAAAGACCCAAATATTCATTTGGGCGAAAGTGGAAAACTCACTTAAAAAACACCGTTATAGATTTACCGATTCAACATAATGCAGATGGCACACCTTACATAGATTGCACTCATCAATATTCAAGTGATGGTTACATTCCTGACTGGCAATGGATGGAAAACTATATTAAATCATTACACCACAAGCCACTGACCACTAGAAACATCGCTAAAACCACAGCGGATTTAAATACTGATTCTTGGGAATATTTCTTGCTAAAAGATATTTGTTCCATAACAATGGGAAACAAAATGGATCATTCAGCTATGAGTATAGATGACCCAAGCGTTAATTTTGTCGGCCGTTCAGCTGATAATAATGGTGTGGCAGGAAAAGTAGATTTTGTAACCGACGATAACGGCAGTATTATTAAACCATATAAAGCAGGATGTATCACGGTAGCCCTTGGTGGTAGCTTAGGTTCTTCATATTTGCAAGTTGAAGATTTTTACACTTCGCAAAATGTGTCCGTTCTTGAATTTGATGAAGATGTATCTGACTCAGCTAAATTGTTTATAACAACTTGTATTATGAACGAGAGCAAGTACAAATATTTCCCGTTCGGTAGGGAGTTAAACACCCATATTAGAACCGATTTTGGTTTTACGCTTCCAATACAACGACAATCTAACGGCGAGCCTATAATTGATCATACCCACAAATATTCGGAGCGAGGGTATATTCCCGATTGGCAGTGGATGGAAAATTATATAAAATCCTTGCCGTATGGTGACAGAGTATAAAACACAAAAACCTCTCAAACACGAGAGGCTTTTGTGTTGCAAACAAACTATTATATTTACGACATTCAATTGTCGTAAATATAACTTATGATTTTCAAGTATATTTGTCGTAAATCTGTCGTAAACTACATTTTTAAGCAAAAATTCGGATAAACAAAAAGCCGAAAACGCCTTGAAATAAGCGTTTTCGGCTTAATATTACTCTGCGAGGGGCTTCATCGTGGGGAATAGGATGACTTCACGGATAGTATCGGTGCCGGTGAGGAGCATCACGCAACGATCGATGCCCATACCCATACCGCCTGTGGGCGGCATACCGTATTCCATTGCATTGAGGAAATCCTCATCCAGCATTTCGGTCTCATCATCACCGCGCTCACGCTGTTCCACCTGCTTCATAAAGCGGCCACGCTGATCGATAGGATCATTCAGCTCAGAGTATGCATTGGCAAGTTCAGAGTGGCAGATGAACAACTCAAAACGCTCGGTAAGACGGGGATCCTCGGGACTGCGCTTAGTCAGGGGGCTGACCTCCACAGGATACATTGTGATAAAGGTAGGCTGGATCAGATGCTCTTCAACTCTCTGGTCGAAGCAAGCATACAGAGCATTGCCCCAAGTCTTCTCGGCAGCATCTGCCAACTCAACGCCCTTGGCAGCAGCGGCAGCCACAGCCTCTGCATCATCCGTGATAGCACCGAAATCGATACCCAGATACTCCTTAACGGCATCCACCATAGTCAAACGACGCCAACCGGGAGTCAAATCGATCTTCTCCCCCATCCATTCCACTTCGTAAGTACCCAAGATCTCCTGTGCAGCACCGGAGATAATACCCTCGGCAATATCCATCATATCGTGGAAGTCGGCATAAGCCTGGTACAGCTCCACAGAAGTGAACTCCGGGTTGTGCTTGGGGTCCATACCCTCGTTACGGAAAATTCTGCCGATCTCATATACACGGTCCATACCGCCGATGATCAAACGCTTCAAAGGCAGCTCCGTAGCGATGCGCATAAACATATCGATATCCAGGGTGTTATGGTGAGTCACAAAGGGACGAGCAGCCGCACCACCGGCAATGGTATTGAGCACAGGGGTCTCCACTTCGATATAGTTCATATCGTCCAGATACTTACGCATAAACTTAATGAACTGAGAGCGAATGACAAAATTGCGCTTGACTTCAGGATTGACCATCAGGTCCACATAGCGCTGACGGAAACGAATTTCCTTGTCGGTCAGACCATGGAACTTCTCGGGCAAAGGCAACAGCGACTTGGACAGCAGAGTCACTTCCTTAGCACGGACAGAGATCTCCTCAGTCTTGGTCTTGAACACTTCGCCGGAAACACCTACGATGTCACCAATATCATACTTCTTGAAGCGGTTATATTCCTCCTCACCCAGCTCGTCGATCTTCACGAACAACTGGATGCGGCCGGTGCAGTCCTGCAGATCGCAGAACATAACCTTACCCTGACCACGCTTGCTCATCAAGCGGCCTGCCACCTTGACAGTCTTGCCTTCGTAGTCTTCGTAATCCGCCTTGATAGCTGCGGAATCTGCATTAAAATCAAACTTAGTTTGCAGGAAAGGATCTCTCCCCTCTGCCTGCAATGCCGCCAGCTTATCCCGGCGGATCTGTGCCTGCTCGGAGACAGGCAATTCGGGTTGCGGTACAAACTTTGCCATAGCTTAACCCTCTCGTGTAATGCTCACAACCTTCATTTCGTAGCTACCCATAGGTGCAACCACAGTGAAGCTTTCGCCCACAGCCTTGCCCACAATAGCACGGCCAAAGGGAGAATCATCAGAGAGCTTACGCTCCATAGGATTCGCTTCCTGAGAGCCGGTAATTCTGTACTCAGTCTGCTTGCCGTCCTTATCCTCTACCACAACAGTGCAGCCAAGGCCGACACGACCGGACAGCTCGTTTTCGTCTTCAATAATCACAGCGTGGGACAGAATGTCCTCAATCTCAGCAATACGACCGTAAAGCTTTGCCTGCTCATTCTTAGCAGCATCATATTCGGAGTTTTCAGACAAGTCACCGTAAGAACGAGCTTCTGCGATCATTGCAGCAATCTCACGCTCACGGGTGGTCTTCAGATAATTCAGTTCCTTTTCCAGTTCTGCCAGGCGCAAGCTGGTAATCTTAAATTCTTTTGCCATAACACAAAATCCTTTCTGATTGAAAAATGTTCATATCTTTTTCTATTATAGTACGGTTAAGGCTTTTCGTCAAGGGAAGATTTCACCGCTTCAACTGCAGCCTGTACCTGAGGATCTTCCTCCGGCGGCAGAAGATCAGAATAGATCTTTGCTGCAGTCTCCTGGTCGATTTCCACAGAGATCTTCGGTGCGAGGCCTCCCACCTCCGCAAGACTCACGCCATTGGGGGTACAATATTTGCCGGTGGAAAGACCCACCGCAGAGCCGTCGCTTAATTCAATGGTAGTTTGGAAGTAGCTCTTACCAATGGTATGGTTGCCCACTGTCACTGCCCAGTCATATTCCTCCAGTGCTGCCGCAAAGAATTCCGCAGCGGAATAGCTCTGCTCATTCACCAGCACCGCCATAGGCATTTCAAGGCACTTGGCATCAGACTCATCCACACTTTCCTTTCCGGTATAGCTAACGCTGCGAAACAACGCTCCCTCCGGTAACAAATAATCCAACACATTCACCAGTTCGTGCTTGTAGCCGCCAGGATTGTTACGCACATCAAAAACCAGAGCCTCTGCTCCTTGCTCCAAAAGCATCTCGATAGCCGCAATGGTCTCACTGGCACAGCGGTCATCAAAGTTGTTGATGGTCACAAAACCAATATTACCCTCCAGCATCTGACCCTTGGCAACTACCACTTGAATCAGCGTCCGCGCCACGTCAAAGGTGAGCTCCTCAACGTCACGGCGGACCGTGATCTTCACTGTAGTTCCCTCTTCTCCACGGATCAGATCTCTGGCAGCGTCCATTCCCAGTTCTGAAATCGACTTGCCATCTACAGCCGTCATAAAATCTCCCGGAAGAATGCCGGCTTCCACTGCACCACCATTGGGCTCTACCTGCAAGATCTCAAAACCTTCCTCGTTACCCTCGGTAGCTACCGTAACGCCAATACCCACATAGGCATTTTCCATTTGCTCCATATAGGCATCATATTGATCGGCAGAAATGTAATAGCTCCAACGATCGCCAAGTGCTGCCACCATACCGGCTGCCGCACCATCCTCCATCAATTTTTCATCGGTCTCACCGATAAATCGCTCCTCCAGAAGATTTTTCAGTTCCGCCAGCTTATCGCTTTTCTTAATCTTCCTCTCCCCTGCATACAGTCCCACTGTCAGCGCCAGTGCTGCCACAGCAATATAACTGATTGCACGGGTAATCATATGGTTTTTCTTCATAGACACCTCTTAATCCGTAGAATCGAACATTTCCCACAGCCCAAAAGGGCTGTGGGAGAAAGTGATCAAATATAATCCATCGGGTTCACGTGGGAACCGTTATACAGAATGCTAAAGTGCAGGTGAGAACCCGTAGAAGCGCCTGTGGAACCCATATAGCCAATCACCTGACCGGCATTCACATATTGACCGGGAGATACGATATAGTGGGTCATATGCAAATACTTGGAAGAATACCCATCCTGATGATCAATTGTCACATAGTACCCCGAAGAGGAGTCATATGTAGCCGTGGATACAACACCGGAACGGGTCGCCACAATGGGTGTGCCCATAGGACCAGCCAGGTCAACACCGTAATGGAATCTGTAATCGCCATAAATGGGGTGCACACGCCAGCCAAAGGGACTGGTAAGCAAGGTGTAGTTACAGGGGGATACCCAAGTAAGTCCGCCTACAGGTCTGCTGCCGGTGCTTACATTGGGGGGCGTGGGCTGGGGAGGCACGGATGTAGAAAGCCACTGCTCACGCTCCGCTTCCTCCAACTTATCCTTTGCGGCATTCAGCTCTGCGCCGACCTTATCTGCCCTATGGTGCATTTCATCCAAATATTTCTGGTACTCAGCACCGGTAGCAACCAGCTCAGAAAGCAGTTTGTCTGCCTCAGCTCGCTTTTCCTCCAGCTGTTTCTGAGATTCTCCCAGTTCCAGCTTGGTAGCCTCCAAGGCTGCTTTCTCCGTTTCCAGGGTTTTCTTCGTCTCTGCGATCAACGCAGCAGCATCGCTCATTTCCTTCAGTCTGCGCTGATCTGCAGCTGCGATCTCCTCTACCATATTCACACGATCCAACAGATCCGAGAAACTTTTCGCCTTAAAAAGCACCGACCAATAAGACACCCGGCCATTTTCTTCCATAGCCCGAATACGTTCCTTATTCTTTCGGTTGAGCTCTTCCAGATGTGCTTCTGCTTCCTCCAGCTCTGCCTGCTTATCAGAAATCAGCAAATTGTAGGTTGCGATCTGCTCATTAAGGGTAATGACCTGCTGGTGCAGCATAAACACCTGCTGATCAATGGTGCTCTTCTGCTCCACAATGGCAGCCATGTCATCCAGATTCGCAGAGAGTTTGCCTTCCAGAGCATCGATCTCCGCCTGCAAGTCTTTTTGCTTTTCCTTCAGATCATTCACATTCTGCTGAAGCTGACCCAGGTTTGCCGCATTGGCAGCACCGGGTAGTACATCCACCACAAGAGAAAGCACCATAACCGTCGCAAGAACACCTGCAAGGAAGGGAGCCCATATTTTTCTCTTTTTCATTATTGACTCCTTTACACATCCATAAACTTACGAATAGAATTAAAGCTTCCCACGATGCCAACAAACATACCTGCCGCAAGGAATGTTAAGATCATCGGCAGGAGCAAGCGAGTAAAGGGCACAAAGCTGAACAGATGTAGCGTATCCACCGCAGCAAGCCGCGCCACCACTACGCTGTACAGCAGCCACTCCATAAAGAATGCGATCACCGCACCCAGCATACCCAGAGTAAAGCCTTCCACCACAAAAGGAAGACGGATAAAGCCGTTTGTTGCGCCCACCATCTTCATAATGAAGATCTCTTCGCGGCGGTGCAGCATAGCGATCTTAACCGTGTTGGAAATAATCAGAAGACTCACTCCCAACAAAACCACAATCACAGCAAAGGAAGCAATGCGAAGCACATTCTGCAACATAGTAAATCCTTCCGCCAGCTCATAAGCAGCGCTGATATCCCCTACACCTGCAATACCCTTAATGGCATCCACCGTGTCTTCCATTTTTGTATTGTCCATCAGCGTCACTACAAAGCGATGGCGCAGATCCTCCGCTTCTACACCGGAAACCTGATATTCTTCCTCAAAATTCGCCAACGCCTCTTCACGGGTGACAAACACCGAATTCTGAACATTTTCTATTCGGTTGATCTGCGTGCCCACGCTTCTGGCTTCCGCATCCGGCAGCTCACTGTCGATGTACACAAGGATCTCATTTGTCTTGTTCAGATCGTCTACCATTATGCTCACATTGTACATAAGGATAGAAAAACTACCCACGATCAGAAGACAGGCAACGGTCACACAAACCGCCGCAAAGGACATACGGCCGTGGCGAAAAATTCCCCGGATGCCCTCTTTTAACAGATAACCCAGATTATTGATCTTCATATTGATAATACCCGCCCATTCCGTCACTGATTACCAGACCTTCATCCAGCACAATGACACGCTTTTTAAATCTTTCCACAAGATCCTTTGCGTGGGTAACCACCAAAATGGTCGTTCCCAAATTATTGATCTCCTCCAAAAGACTCATAATATCCATAGAAAGTGCAGGGTCCAAATTACCCGTAGGCTCGTCAGCAATAATGGTAGAAGGGTTGTTCACCAACGCCCGGGCAACCGCCACACGCTGCTGCTCACCACCGGAAAGCTCATTGATATTACTGTGACTCTTAGATTCCAGTCCAACCAGACCCAACACATAAGGTACACGCTCCCGAATCTCTTCTTCCCGTGCACCGATCACACGCATAGCAAATGCCACATTCTCATAAACCGTTTTGGTTTTGATCAAACGGAAATCCTGAAACACTACGCCCACAGTACGACGCAGATAGGGCACTTCACGCTTGCGGATACGCTCTAAAGAATAGCCATTGACGTGAACGGTTCCGGAGGTGGGCTGCAATTCTCCTGTAATCAGCTTGATAATGGTGGACTTGCCGGAGCCGGAAGGACCCACCAGAAATGCAAATTCTCCATCCTCAATTTGCAGATCGATACCACGCAACGCATGGACATCCGCAGAGTAGGTTTTTGTCACTTCAGAAAACTCGATCATAGTATTCTCTCCAAATATGTTGTGTAACTAATTGTAACACATTGTAATTTATCTGTCAATCGACGCCACTCAAAAAAGAATTGTCATAATAACCAAATTACGGCAGTGCTTTTTGTAAAACCCAACAATGGGCTGCACGGATGCGCAGCCCATGTGTTTGTTCAGCGAGCCTCGCGAGAGGCCAGGTATTTACGCACCATCAGAGCCACCTGGAATACGATGGCATGGTCAAAACGGCGCAGATCCAAACCGGTTTGTCTCTTGATTTTCTCCAAACGGTACACCAAAGTGTTACGGTGCACAAACAATCTACGGGAGGTCTCAGAAACATTCAGGTTGTTCTCGAAGAACTTGTTGATAGTAAACAGTGTCTCCTGATCCAATGCTTCAATGGAATTTTTCTTGAATACTTCAGACAGGAAAATCTCACACAACGTGGTAGGCAGCTGGTAGATCAAGCGACCAATGCCCAAACTCTCATAGTTGATGACAGTGGTATCCGTCTCAAAGACCCGACCCACTTCAATGGCAGTCTGTGCCTCCTTGTAGGCATCTGCCAGTTCACCAAGATGATTCACCACGGTACCGATACCGATGATCGTCTTGATATACAGCTCATTACGGAGGGTGTCCTCCATCTTCTTAGCCATTTTTTCCAGATCGTCCGCAGTGGTCTTTCCGGTAAGCTGTCTTACCACAGCCACGTCCGTCTCGTTAATGCTGATAATAAAGTCCAGCATTTTATCGGGGAACATATTGGACAGCACATCCACCGTGGTCATATCGCTGCGACCCAGCTGGCGCACAAGAAATACTGCGCGCGGTGCGTCGGTGGCGAAATGCAGCTCCTTAGCCCGAATGTAAATATCACCGGGCAAAATATTATCCATAATAATATTCTTCACAAAGGTGCCACGGTCGTGCTTCTCCTCATAGAATACCTTGGCATCATTCAAAGCAATATGGGCAAAGCCGCAATATGTACGGGCAAGTTCATCATCACCGGTGCAAAATACCGCGTACTCAAACAGATTTGTATTGCTCAGAATGGCACGGAAGGTTTTCTGACCGAAGGTAACATAGCCATCCCCTGCGCTCACGATCTTCATAGCCGCTTCCTTCCAATGCTCGCCCAGCATTGCGGCATCGGTACAGGAAATCACACAGCCATCTGTATCTATTACACCAAAGGTGCGATCGGTCATCTCTTTGAGTTGCACGATAACGTTCTGAAAAACACTATTGGACATATTGCTTTCCTCCTCAGAAAATTGCACATATACGCATTCACCAAACAACACTATGATTATATATGCAATTTGCACATTTTGCAAGTGATTTTTGACATTTTAATGCAAAATCCACCCTCGTTTTTAGTTATTTTCCCAATAGCAAGAAAATCGGCAGCATTTTTTATTGAAAATCAAAGGCATTTTCTTCGTCATTTCACCAAATTTCTTATTTCGTCTTCGTCAAGTTGACGAATTCCCCCTCTAGGAAGTTCACCCAAAACAAGGTTTCCCTCCGCCCTGCGTTCCAAATAGATCACCGGCAACCCCCTGGATGCCATCATTCTGCGCACTTGATGGTACTTACCTTCACAAACAGTGATCAAGCTTTCCCCCTCTCCCAGGATCTCCAGCTTTGCCGGCAAGCACTGCGTACCATCTTTCAGACTCAAGCCTTTGGAAAACGCTGCGACATCCGCCTCTGTAGCCACGCCCTCATGTCGTGCATAGTAGCACTTTGGCACTTCTTTTTTAGGACTGATCAGCTTGTGCAGCAGGTCGCCATCATTGGTAAAAAGCAGCAAGCCCTCTGTTTCTTTATCCAGTCTGCCCACCGGCTTGAGATCCCGGTACTCCGGCGGCAACAGCTCCATCACCGTTTTTTGCTGCGCATCGCAGGTTGCTGTCACAAACCCAGCCGGTTTATTCAGCATCAGAACGATCTGCCCCACCGTGCCTAACGTCGCTCCATCAAAGCAGACCTGCTCTGTTTCGGGATCCAGTTTTCTGCTTCCGTCTGTTTCTGTTTTTCCACCCACAGTGACGCGACCTGCCTTCAGAAGCTGCTTTACCTGCGAACGTGTTCCTACACCGCAATCACATAAAAATTTGTCCAAGCGCACCATTTCTCGTTCTACCTTTCTGAGTTAAGGAATATATTTTAGTATGATAATTTAACAGGAGGGATCTTCATGATGGTAATGACCGCAAAGGTCGATTTCAAAAAGATCATAATCATTCTCGCTGCTGTAGCCGGCCTGATCCTCGCTGCCGTTATGCTCTTCGGCAACAAGGATGATTCCACATCTACAGCCGCCACTGTATCCACCAACGATAGCCGGGTACAGTTTTTGGAGGGGATGGGATGGGATGTGAGCACCTCTCCCGTAGAATCCTCACAAGTACGGATTCCCGAATCGCAATCTGAGGTGTTTTCCCGTTACAACGACCTGCAAAAAAGCCAGGGTTATGACCTAACGGAATATGCAGGCAAAACCGCTATGCGCTACGTTTACAAAGTAAACAATTATCCCGGTGCCACTGAGCCTGTATACGCAACTGTTCTGGTATATAAAAACAAGATCATCGGCGGCGATGTTACAGATACCGGTGCAAAAGGTGTAATTCAAGGCTTTTTGAAGCAAGCTGACACACCGGAGGTCACCACCGCCCCCACAGAGGGAACAGCCCCCTCCGTTACGGAGTAATTTTATCACATTCTCTAACCCTTGACAAGTGTATACGGGTATGGTATCCTTTAGGCAAGTTCATAGTTCCTCAGGGCAGGGTGAGATCCCCGACCGGCGGTATAGTCCGCGAGCGTTTTAACGCTGAATCGGTTTAATTCCGATACCGACAGTATAGTCTGGATGAAAGAGGACAACATATTCTTACCGTATTTTTACGCCCTGAGTGTTTCTCCGGGCGTATTTTCTTTTTTGCGAGGTAATTTACTATGTCTGATCTTTGGGAACAAGCTAAAAACAACGCAGGGTTCATCCTTGTTTGCAGCGCCATCATTGCCGCACTTTTTTTCGTCGCCAAGCTTATTGAGCGTTTTCTCCCCGACAAGAGAAAAGTCTCCCCTGCCCGTCGCATCTCCATCATATCTGTTTGCGCCGCTATTGCCGCTGTTCTGCATATGCTGGATTTCCCTCTGCTTTTCCTTGCCCCGGAATTCTACAAGCTGGATTTCTCCGAACTTCCGGTTATGCTCTGCGGCTTCTATCTGGGTCCCTCCGCTGCTGTTGTTTGTGAAGCTGTCAAGATCCTTCTGAAGCTTCTGCTGAAAGGCACAAGCACTGCCTTTGTGGGTGATTTCGCCAACTTTGCAGTAGGCTGCTCTCTGGTACTGCCTGCAACTGCCATTTATCACATTCGCAGAAAACGCCCCTTTGCCATTTGGGGTCTTGTGGCAGGCACCTTGTGCCTTACAGTATTCGGCAGTGCCTTCAACGCCATCTATCTGCTTCCAAAATTCGCCGAGCTATTTGGTCTTCCGCTGGAAAACATTATCGCCATGGGTGGCGCAGTGAATTCCCATATCAACTCCCTATCCAGCTTTGTGCTTCTG
The DNA here is from genome assembly GCA_045651005.1 of Faecousia sp. GTDB lineage: Bacteria > Bacillota > Clostridia > Oscillospirales > Oscillospiraceae > Faecousia. Next base: position 1,678 of record JAZRRS010000080.1, on the reverse strand, counting down.
GCTGTAGCACCTTTGAATCTTATTAAGGGCGTTATGATTTCTGTACTAACAACACTTCTGTACAAACGGATCGCAAGGCCACTGTTTGGCGTTCAAGCCAAATAACAACTCACCAAGCAAAAAGTGCTGCCTCGTTAGAAAGAGACAGCACTTTTTATTATTCAGGATCTTTATTTTCTTCCGCTTCCGTGGGAATTTCCTCTGCTTCCGTCTGCTCCGGAACTTCGATTTCCACAGGAACTTCATTCACTACAGTTTCAACAGGAGCGGTCGGTACCACAGGTTCTGCAACCACTTCCTCCACAGGCGCATCGTCGACCGGTTCGGCATCATAAACAGGCACATTGATCACAGACATTGGCTTTCTTCTAGGAGGCATACCCAGATCCAGGTTTCTGTTAAAGAAAACAAAGAAAGGCTCTGTGGCATTAAACACAATAGAAAGGATCAAGAAAGGTACCTTTCTGGCAGGTGCACAGGATGCGTACAGATCGTGCAATGCAATATAGTGAAACACAGCGCAGAAAACCGACACGACTGCGCTTGCCACAGAAAGAAGAGTCATCAACCCCGCCATAATTCCAACAAAGCCGCTCTGCTCCAAAACACCATACATACCACCGGCAAGCCGAGCCATTGTGAGAAGGGTTGTAACACCCAGCATTGCGATCTCCAAACCCATCAAAACACTGCGACGATTTTTTACACTGCCCTTGGTAACATAGCGATACTGGTCAGAAATACTACCCAACAGCCACGCACTACCAACAGGAATCCACGCAAGCCAGCTGTGATGGATGCCACGGCGTTTCGCAATGCTATACAAACCAATCGCTTGCAGAACATAGACCACAGCAGCAAAGGCCAATGCGATCAAACAGAAGAATACTGCAAATACCAAGACAAAGCCTGCCACGCCATTTAAAAACGGCGCCGCATTGGTGCCAAAATCGTAATCAAAACCATAGTTATATATATTCATAGACCATACCTCCAAATAAACTGTGGATTTATTATAGCACGGGCATATGATTTTTTCAACACGATCAAAAATTGTTTACAATTTTCGTCATAACACAGCAAAAAATGCTTTTTGACGGTTAGTGGCTTTTTTGACAGACTGCAGAGGTCAAAGGAGACACCAAGACAAGCAACGCGATCCCGAAGTGTATATAGATACTCGAGAGGTGAGCGTTGCGCAGTAAGTCAAAAAGCCTTGCGCAGCAAGGGGATTTGGATAGTTAAGCGCTTTTGCGGAATGCATAAATGCATTCCCTACAATTGCAACAGCCACCAATCATCAAAAAATGCTTTTTGACGGTTGGTGGCTTTTTTGACACTCTAAAACGCCCCCGGTCATAGACCGGGGGCGTAAATGCTATATAGAGTTGTGAATTACTCGAAGATCTCGGTAACAACACCGGAACCAACGGTACGGCCACCCTCACGGATAGCGAAACGCAGGCCCTTCTCGATAGCGATGGGGGTGATCAGCTCGACCTTCATATCGATGTTAACGCCAGGCATGCACATCTCAACGCCCTCGGGCAGGGAGATGATACCGGTCACGTCAGTGGTACGGAAGTAGAACTGAGGACGGTAGTTGTTGAAGAAGGGAGTATGACGGCCGCCTTCTTCCTTGGACAGGACGTAAACCTGGCCAACGAACTTAGTCAGA
>JAZRRS010000079.1:0-23605 GCA_045651005.1 Faecousia sp. | reverse complement strand
TCGTGCATAGTGCGTTTGTTTTCGTAACATTTATTGCTCGATATCGTTATATTTCTCCGTTACCGAGCATTTTTTGTAACGATTTCTTCCGCAGTGTGCACGAATTGTCAGGCGGCACTGCCGCCCGATAAATACGAATTTATCCATTTCCGGCTGCGATTTTTCTCAATGCCGCTGCCTCTTTCTGTAAGGATGTCAATTGGCCATCCGGCATAAATTCCAACAAAAGCGTCCGTTCGCCTTCAAAGCAAGCAAGATAACACTGCCACAGGGCAGTGGCTTCCTCCAAGGGAAACCGATCCTTTTCCAGCCAGTTGAACACGTGGATGTGGTAGGTATTCTTCGACAGAAGCTTTGCATAGTTCAGATTTTCTTCTACTGTGCGGTATTGGTTGGGTTGCCAGTACATCCGGAAGCTGACAGAACCCACTGCTTCCATTAGTTCCTGTGCCGCTGCAGCCCGGTTGGTATACGTATAGTTGTGGCATTCCATACACAGCGTCACATTTTCTGCTTCCGCAACGGCCGCCGCTTCCCGGCAAGCTGCAAACAGTGCGCTTTTTTCTTCCTGCGTATATTCCTCACTGTTTTTATCGCCGCACCACAGCCGCAAAACATTCGTTCCTAACACCTTTGCCGCCCGGATATAATCCGGGAGCTCCGTCATTGGGGTAACGCCCAACCGAAAATAGGTGCCATAGGAGCAGCAGGTAACGCCGTGGCGTTCTTGCAATGCAACCAGCTTTTCCAGCTGGGCCGCATCCCCACAAGGTGCGTGGATGTCACTGCCCCACTCGATACAGGAAAGCTTTGCTTTTTCCATTGCTTCCAATATTTCCTCCGGGCTGTTCTGCCGGAAGGATACACTCACAAGACCAAGCCGGTACGCCATAATCACACCGCCTTTACGGTAAATATTCCTGTCCAGTCGCTTCCGCATTCAAAGACAAATCGAATGCGATAAAGCGCATCTGTCATCCAGTCCGCAGAAAGCTTAGGATCTTCTGCGATCTCCTGTCTGTCTATCTCGATTTTACACGGTGCATTGGCTGAAAGAACATATTTTCCTCCCAGCAGCACACCGTTTTCCTTGATCACAGGCATCAGCGCTGTCATAAAATTCTCTGTGATGGTATTCTCTTCCCCACGGAACACAAAATAATCCGTCAGTGTGATTTCTTCCCTATCCTGCGCAATTTGTCGGTTGATAGACACTGCATTGCTTTCCGCTGGGTAAGCACCGGCAAAGGACACCTCTGCCCCATCCTTTTCCAGAGAAAACTTATCCGCCCGGTATTCCTTTCCAAACAGCTGATCACAGCCGTTGACCGTGGGAAGACAATGCCAACAAGACTGCATAGTCCAAATTTGATAGCGCAGTGCCGGCACAAAAATCTCCTTGCGGTATACGCCGCAGCCGGGGTCTACCAGCACAGGATTCCCCTGGTGATAAACCATAAAGTTACCCACGTCGTTATGATTATGGCTTTCTGCATTGAAGCCGCCCTTGATAGCAGCGTACCAATCCCCCCGGTGGAAAAACGCCAACTGCGTATCCGGCAGAAAGCCGGTATGTTCTGAAAGCAGTTCCGGGTATTTTTCGATCTCCTCCCGGTAGATCCTGCCGTAAAGCTCTGCACAAAGCGCACCGATGCGACGCATCCAGGCAGGAGCTTCCTGCGCCTGTGCTTTTTTCATAGTCGATGCCAGCGCACAAAGCCGGGGCTCATCGATCCGCAGACCGTTTACATAGAAAATGTAGTCGTTGTCATCCATAATGCGGCTGCTGCCATCAGCAAAGTTGGCAAAACGACAGCCGAATATATGGGCATAGACTGGAAACCGTAGGATATTTTTCAATTTTTCATCACCAAAGAAATCCACAGTTCCTTCTGAGAATACATAGAGCCGGTCACAGAAAACAAACACTCTGCCGCCTGCCACGTCCCAATAATTGGGGCCCTCATCGCAGCCGCCGTCTGCCGGCATACTGCAATAATAGAAATCCAGTTCCCGGAACATTTTCCGGATGCCTGTCTCCAAATTCTGTCTGTCTTTTTCCTGTAGCAAAAACACCGTCAGTACATTGGACAAGATCCAGGGATTCCAGTTATTGACTCTGCGTCCGTGATAACCCATCCACACAAAATCCGTATGCGCCAAATAGGGTTTCAGAATGCGCCTTTCCAACTCATAGTCTATGCGCTCCAGAAGTGCCGGGCAATAGTCTGTCAGTGCCTCTGCAAACAGGTAGCGAAACACCGCCATAAACTCCGCAGTTTCCGCAGCAAACAGGTCGATCAAGGGATCCTCCACCGGGGGTAACTGTCTTCCCCACATATGGGCAGAGAGCCCCCAATAGGTCTCCTCACAGACCAGGAACACACCGTCGCACAGCTCCGGCAGAAAGCGTCCCTTATACTCTGCCAGTTCTCCCAGCAGCAATCTCATCAGTGCTTTCCGTCTGGCAAAATAGGGCTTTTCATAAGCAAGCCGGTCTCCCTCTTTCACGAAACGCAAAAAATGACTTGCCCGCAGCAGCGGCCAACAGTAATCCAAATATTTTTCCGCTTCCCGAATCTCATCCTCCGTCATATGAGCAGACCAAAACGCCCGATCCGCTGCAGTGGGAAACAGCTTGCCATTAAAATTTACTTTGGAGAGATCATGCTCCTGCAGCCATTTTTCAAACATCGCACAGAATCCCTTTCTGTTTAAAGTTACAGTCTTCTTAAATGGAAGCCACCGTCTGCGTTGATCACTTGTCCTGTGACATAGGGCAGGCTTCCGTTGCACAGTGTCCATACCGCAGCGGCAATGTCCTCCGGCTGTCCCCAACGCGGAATGGGAAGAAGTCCATTGCCAATCAGCGCATCATACTTTTCCTTCACCTTGGCAGTCATATCCGTGGCAATAATGCCGGGACGCACCTCGTTCACCGGGATGCCGTACTCTGCAAGGCGGTCTGCAAATAGCGTAGTAACCATAGAAAGTCCTGCCTTGGAGATACAGTACTCCCCACGATTTACCGAGCTGGTGTAAGCAGAAATAGAGGATACATTGCAAATATAACCACGAATGCCCTTCTCCTGCTGATTTTTAATCATTTCTCGTGCCACCAATTGGGTCAAAAACATCGTACCACGGGTATTGATGTTCATACAGTAATCAAAGCTTTCCTCGGACATATCCAAAAGGTCAGCACGTACCTTAGGCGCAACACCGGCAGAATTCACCAGCACATCAATACGCCCGGTGCAAGAAAGTGCCGTTTGCACCAGTCTTTCACGATCTGCTGCACAGGACACATCTCCGGAAACGTATGTAAAATTTTCAAAGACAGGACCATTTTCCCGGCGGCTCATACCAAATACCCGGTAGCCTTCCGCTGCAAATTTTTGTGCAATGGCAAGGCCAATACCGGAAGCTGCACCGGTCACGATGGCACTTTTCATATCAAACACCTCTTACCAATTTGTCGTGGATGGGTTTATAAACCTGTGCATCCCGGATGACGCAACCGGGTGTGCCGCCGGGCTTTCGCATAATTTCTGTACATTTGGAGCAACAAATGCACAGCTTTTTACTGTCCATCCCCCCGTTTTTCAAAATATCCTTTGCAAAATCCGGATATGCAAAAATCGTTCTGCCAAAGCCGGCAATGTCAAATCCGCCCTTTTCAATATAGCCTGCTGCCACATGAGGAGCAGCCACACCCAGATAAGACATTGCCGAGCTGATCAGCTTGATTTGTGGCACTGCTTTTTTGAGGGTGGCGATCCCCTGAAGCATCCGGTCTACGCCACAAAGCGGATGCTCCGGTGCTTCATAGCCGCCCAGCACAAAGGGGCGATTCACATGGGGATTAAAGTAAGGATTGCCCATGGTAATGTTCAGAAGCTCCACACCGTAGCCGGAAAGCATTTTCAAAAGCTGTGCCGGTTCGGTGGGATCAAATTCGATGCCGCCATTAGGAGAGACACCAAAACCGTAGGGGTAAGGGAATCCATCATAGACATTAAGACGGGAGGAAACGATAAAGTCACTGCCGCAGGCTGCCATTGCCCCCTGAATGCTCTCCCGGAGCAATCGGGTACGATTTTCAAAGCTGCCGCCATAGCGTCCCTCCCGGGTATAGGCGGACAGAAGCTCGCAGTTCAAGTATCGGTGGCAGCACTTAATATCCACGCCATCAAAGCCTGCTTTCTCTGCAAGGACAGCGCCCTGTACCAGTGCCTCCCCCACCCTGTCCAGATGTTCATCCGTGACGATCCGGGAGGGGTCAATGGGTGCATCCTTTTCAAAAATAGGATTGTTGTAGGCGATCAGTGGTGCAGGCGTACCATAGGGCTTACTGTAACGACCGGAATGGGTTGCCTGCATAATTACCACAGGGGCATAGCCGTTTTCCCGAATGGCGGTTTCCTTAATGGTTTCCACCTGACGGGCAAATGCATCCACATTGTCTTTGTGGATCCAAAGCTGCCGGGGGTTGGCTCTGCCCTCCTCCATCACCGCCGTGGCTTCAAACCAAATAAGGCCTGCACCACCTTTGGCGAATCGGTCGTATCGTCGCTGCGTCAGCACATCAGGCTCACCGTCAGCCGTACCGTCGCAGCCCTCCATTGCTTGACAGGCAAGTCGATTTGGAATCGTCTTGCTTTTCAACTGCAACGGTGTTTTTAAACAATCTGTATTCTCCGCAAAAGCCAGGGAAGTCCCAAGTGCCTTCTGCTGCGCAGCAAAATCCGCTATACTGGTATATACTTTGCAATTCATATCGTTCACTTCTCAACTTTCAACTATTCGGCAGCTTCATTAAGATTCAGCGCAAGCTCAGTGACATAGAAACTGTCCTGTTCACTGACACCGGCATCCTCCAAAAACAGGCGGAACACATCCTCATCCTGTTCCAATGGCAACTCCCTTACACCTTGCTGATCTGTCAAGGTAACTTTCCCTGCCATATATTCCACGATTCCTTCTGTACCAACCACACGAATCCGGTCATCGTCGTGGGTGGGCGCACCCTCCGGGCGGAAGAAATCTGCACTGACAGATGCCAAAATACCGCCCTCCAGTTGCAGCTGGCACAGTGCCGTCATTTCCAAGTCACCGTTGCCGCTGTTGCAGCCGTTGTCCGTATCCGCACCAATGGCCGTCACCTTTGCCCCGGTGAGATCCAATATCCAATCCAGCGCGTGAATGGACACCCAAGGAATGATACCGCCAAAGGTATTTTTATTCTTATAGAAGTCCGGACGCACACCCAGCTTATAGGACTTCTGCGCATTGATCAGCCGAATGCTGCCAATGTGCTCCGCTGCTTTTTTCACTGTGCGATACCAGCCACTGTAGCGGATGCCCAGCATTGCGCTGCAGCGTGCCTTGCTTTTTTCTGCAGCCTTTCCCAATATTTGCAGTTGCTCCATAGTGACCGCAAGGGGTTTTTCGGAAAACGCACAGATACCCCGTTCCAGACAGTAGCTGCTGACAATGGCATTTTTATCCGGACGGGTGTTTACCACCGCCACATCCGCATCCTTTACCAGCTTTTTCCAGTCGTCAAAGAGTGGTGCTTCCAGCTCTCGTTTTGCAAGTGCATTTTGCAGCTTTGTCAGATCTTCTCCAATAATGCCGGGAGCGATTCCCAGTAAGGTATGGTTTTTCAGTTCTTCCAACACATAACGGTAATGGCCGGAGCCGCCTACAATGGCAATTTTCACAGACTGTCACCCCACTGATAATTTGTAATATCCACGGTCTTTGGACTTCCGAAGCGATCTGTCAGCTCCCAGGGCATTTTCCCTGCGGCAAACGCCTCCTGTAAGCACTCCTGCAACCCTTCCACCACCGTCACCTGATTCTCATCTTTGCTCCCGGGCAGATTCACCACCGGAATGTTTTCTGTGATGGCATTAATGGTCTTCAGGTGAGGGGTTGCGGTCTCCACAGTGCAGATGGGCGTTTTCAAGCCACGCACCACATCGCTGCAATAGGGGATCTTGTTATAAAAATCCGTACGCACTGCGCCGTAGTTTTTCACTGTGCCATCACGGAAGGTGGCGTGGATCGCATTTTCTTCTCTTGTTTCGGCAATTTCCACCACTGCGTTTTCAAAAGTAAGCACCATTTGCGGATCTACCTTTTCCCGGCAGGTATGGGTGGCCATAAAGTCCACATTCACGCCTTTAGCACGGATGCGCAGTGCCGCAGTATCGAATGTCTCAATCTCATTGGCACGGCACAGGATGCCCTCCACCTTGTCGGGATACGCTGAGGTTTCCATTGTCTCTCCCAAAAGGAAATAGAGAATATGCAAATAGTGTGCGCAGGCATTCATAGCAATGCTGTCCAGCACATATCTTCCGTTCTTTTTAATTTTGGCACACCAGGGACGGGCATAGTAGTCGCTGTTTCTGGGCCAGCAGGTCAGTGTCTTAAAGGAGACAGGCGCACCAAACACGCCTGCTATAATATCTTTCTTCAGTGCCAGCACCGAAGGCACATAGGATAGCTGGAATCCAATGTTTAAGTTTCTTCCGGTTTCCTGCGCTACCTGCGCCATATGCTCTGCCTGGGGCAATGTTGCAGCTATGGGCTTCTCACAGAGAACATCGCTGCCGTTTCTCATAGCAAGAATCGCCTGGTCTTCGTGAAATTGGATAGGCGTGCAGAGCATAGCAAGATCTGCCTTCCGTTCTTTGTAAAATTCTTCCAGCGAGTCAAAGTGGGGCACGCCCATAGCCTCCAGTTCAGGCCAAAAAGGCGCTTTTTCCCAAGCAGGATCTACTGCGCCCACCAGCTTTACACCCCAACCCTCCAGCTTATCCAGGGTATATTTCAGCACCGTACTGCCGTAGCCGCCGATACCTACCATAACAACCGTCACTTTTTTCATATCAGTCATCATACTCCACATACATTTTTACATCACAATGCCAACCGCCGCTGTGGGCAGTATACATACCTTCGTGCCAGTATACCGGCATATTGTCCTGGGCATACAGAGGCACTGTAGGACGCCAAATTTTCACATTCTTTTCACCGGGTATTCTGCGGATCACCTGCTCCAAAGCATAGGTCTGCCCCCGGTCTGTGGACAAGTAGCTTTCCAGCACCCGGTCACGTCCATCAAAACGGGCAATGTAAATGCGGTTGGTAAAGGTGTCCGGGTCGTGACTCGGGTCTTCACTGTAGCGGCGAAGGCCGGCCTCTCCCACACCGTAGTAGTACGCCATACCGCCCAAATAGGTCTGAGAGCCGTCGATCACACCCTTTGCCAGAAATTCACCGGCAGGACAGATAGGCTGGGAAGCTGCCCACTTTCCATCCACAAAGGTTGCAGAACAATACACCGCCTTTGCCGGGTCGGGAGAAAAGGCATCATCCATTTCAAACGGGGCATAGGCCACACGAAGAGGAAGCGTAGGTGCCACATCCAAAAGCCGTACCGTTGTTCCCTCTGGGGAGGCATAGACGGTGTCCAGCTCCGGAAGCTGCATCTGCTTACCATCGTCACTGTAAAGGTTCACATCCAGCGGCGTACCATCGGTCTTCATAAGCTGACCGTTGGATGCAAAAATGCCGCTGCGGATGGTATGGTCCTGAGAAATACGGGGATGTCCGTACACCGCAAAGAAAAACTGTTCATCCTGTCCGTTATTGCCTTGCAGGTGCTGCTTACGAATATTGAAATAAAATAGGCCGCCATCCTCGGAGTGCAGAAAATTCTTGGGCTCGCTCCAGCTTTTGCCTCCGTCCTTGGAGTAGCGGAACTGCCAATTTACCTTTGCCACACGGCAGAAAAGCCACAGCTCCTTTTGCACGGTATTTTCAAACAGCTGTGCATAGGTCGTACCACCCTCATACTCCAAGATCCTTTCCGGGCCAAAGCTCATAATATCATAGGGTCTTTCGGTAATGCGATAGTAAAGGGCGTGCTGCTTTCTGCCGTGCCCTGTGTAAGCTACCACAATATGACCGCTTTGCAAAACACACAACCCCGGTGCGTTATGCTCATCTGCATAGTCATTGTTCAGCCGACGAAGGCATACATCCCTACTCTCCGCTTTGGAGCATTTGGCATCCATTTCCTTAATATGGACTTCACCGGTATCTGTTACATAGCCGATATATGTCTTTCCGTTTTCCGCCACCACAGCACGCTCATTGATCCACCAGTCTGTGTTTGCACGCTTGATCTGCCGCAGCTTTGCACAGGCAATATCGATCATATGCATCGCCCCTTTCCTTTTTCTTCATCATAATACAGCTGCGTTTTGTTGTAAACAAGAAAACTGACAGGAAAGGGTTGAATTTCGAAACTAATTTCTTTATAATACACTTGAGCTAAAAAGAGGTGATGGTATGCTTTATACAAATTCTGACTGCGCCTATAAGCTGCTGGGCGTGTATCATATCCACCGTCCGCCCAGAAATACGCCCAATTTGCCCCGGGATTTCGTAGGAATCGGTTACCGTATCAAAGGAAACAGCACCTTTCACTTCGACGGAGGCAGTCTGTATGCCGGTGACGGGAGCACATTATTCTTACCGGCAAATACCTCTTTTCATAACCGACACAACGAACCCGAAGAACTGGTGATCGTGCATTTACAGCCCTTCGGAAATGCACCCAAGGAATTTCAGCTTTATGAAGATACCGCTGCACTGGAGCCTCTTTTTCGAAAGCTGCATTCCCTTTGGGAAGAAGGCAGCTACAACCGATGTATGGCGATTCTTTATGAGCTTTTTTCCGCACTGGAAGCTCCCTCCGGAGAAGTGCCCTCTGTGATCGCACCGGGGGTGGCTCTGCTGCACCGTGATTTCAAAAACCCCACCCTTACCATTGCCCAGGCTGCCAAGGTCTGCTTTGTCAGCGAGGTATACTTCCGAAGAGTCTACCGCCAGCATTTTGGCACATCACCTTTGCAGGATATTCTTTCTCTGCGTTTTGAATACGCCACGCAGCTGTTGCGTTCCGGTTATTACTCCGTGGAGCAGGTGGCCAGACAATCCGGTTTTTCCGATGTAAAATACTTCCGCACCGCCTTTACAAAGCATTTTGGTACAACACCCACCCGGTACATACAAAGAAGGAGACATTATGAAAATACTGATCACAAATGATGACGGTCTGCATGCGCCTCAGTTGATTCCTCTGATCCGCTTTTGTCAGAAGCTGGGTGAGGTCACCGCCATCGTTCCCAAATATGAACAAAGCGGCAAAAGCCAGAGCATTGAACTGCACAAATCTTTTGCCGTGGAGGAACTGGAACCGGAACCCGGTCTGCGGATCACTGCGGTAGATTCCACCCCGGCGGACTGCATCCGTATTGGTATTCTGGGAAGAAAAGAAAGCTTCGACCTTGTGATCTCCGGGATCAACCGGGGCTTCAATATGGGCGGAGACATTATGTACTCCGGCACCGTCGGAGCAGCCTTTGAAGCCGTATCCTTGGGGGTAAAAGCAATCGCCATCTCCACAAGTGCGGAGTTTTATCCCCGAGCTATGGAGCCGCTGGATCAAGTGCTGGCTTTTTTCAAGACCCATAAGCTTTTGGAAAAGGGCGACCTTTACAATGTGAATATTCGCCCCGATGCCAAGGGCATCCGCTTTACCCGACAGGGTGGGCATTTTTACTCTGACGATTTCGTTCGTCAACCGGACGGCACTTATTTGCCCTGCGGTAAATGTGTGTATGAGAACAAAAACGATCTGTCACTGGACACAGACTGCGTTATGCACGGCTACATATCCATCTCACCGCTTACCATCAACCGGGTTGATATGGGGCTGTTGGCGGATTTAAACAATCAGTAAGCTTTGCAAGCAAAAACCGGAGGGTGCTTTTTTAGGCACCCTCCGGAGTTTTATTTTGCCACATTGTTCAGAACTGCCTGGTGGGCAGCTTCCTGCAATTTTTCGTAGGTCATTTCGCTGTTGAGAGGGACCTCCAAACCGTTATACTTGTAAACAGGACGGTAGGCATTGCCAATTACAGAGATACCGGTGATGGACTCAAACCAGACACAAGCGTTCAAGTACTGACCACCGCCCACATCGCCGACGTGGTAGTAGTCACCCTCGTGGTTGACACCCTTGCCAATGCGACCGCAGAGCATATCATAGCCCTGGTCACGGATGATGGCCCAGGCATCACCGGAGGGAACATTCAGCAGGTCATACTTTTCACAGATAAGCTTCGCCGCAGCCCGGTTTCTCTGTTGGTTTGCCGCCTGCTTCTCAGGGGTGGTGACTGTGCCGTTACCGGCAGTACCAACAGCGTAAGACCAGGTCTGATGCCATACCATCTGTGCCTGAGGAAACCGCTCACGGAAAAGGCCATAGAAGGTATCCAGGTACAATCGATTCTCTCCATAAATCTCTTCGGGATCATCGGAATTGATATTGAGACTCTGAATGCTGATATAATCCCAGTCACCTTGGTTAAGGCACCACTCAAGGGATACATTATCGGTCTGTCTTCTGCCACCCTCTGCGGTGGTATCAAAGAACTGATACGGTGCTTCGCCTGCCACCCACCAATTGTAGTGCTGGCTCATTTTGCAGCCGGAGTAATAGAGATTGCACACCCGCATCTTCACGCCGGCTGCCGCTGCAATGCCCACCAGTTCTTCCACATAGTAGTAGCAGAAGGAGTTGCCTACCATAAAAATGTCGATAACCCCGTCATCTGCCTTTGTGGGTGTTGTGGACTCTGTTTCCTTTGTTGCACCTGTGCCGCAGCCACTAAACGCACCAAGGAGCATCAGCACAGACAGCGATATTGCCGAAATTTTCTTTAGCATATATTATCCTCCCTTTGTGGCATTTATTGCTGCGCTTCGAATTCTCGAAGCTGCTGGACTGCCTTATGGGCAGCCTCCTGAAGCTCAGCATAGGTAATGTCGCTGTCAAGGTGGTAGGTGGTTCCGCCGTAGTTATAGGTGGGTGCGTAGGTATTCCCCACGGGACTGACACCGGTAATGATTTCAAACCATACACAGGCATTCAGGTACTGACCGCCGCCGATGTCGCCGTCGTGGTAGAAGTCACCTTCGTGTTTATCTCCCTTACCCAAACGGGCACACAGCTCGTCATAGTCATACTCACTACGGACGATCTGCCAAGCCTCGCCGGTATTGACTCTCTGAATACCAAATTCCTTACAGATGGCTATGCAATACGCCTGGACAGCTTCCATATCTGCCTGCTGCTGCTCAAAGGAGGTCATTTGATAGCCACTGCGGTCATAGCCGATCTGGTAGGACCAGGGCTGATGCCACATCATCTGTGCATCCGGGAATTGCTCCATCAGGTAGTTCAGAAGCGTGGTATAGTACAGGCGGGTAGTTTCCAGATGGTTGGGGTCATTTCGGGTGGCAGAGGTGGACTGCTGAAGGCTGATCACGTCCCATTCACCCTGAGCCAGACACCACTCAAGACCTACATTGTTGGTCTGCCGTCTGCCTTTTTCCAAGGTGGTATCAAAGAACTGATAGTTGCTTTCCCCATTGATCCACCAGTTATAGTGCTTTTCAAGAGGACAGCCGGAGTAATACACATTGCACACTCGCATAGGAATACCGGCAGCTTCTGCCAGCCCCACCATTTCTTCCACATAGTAGTAGCAGAAGGAAGAACCGATCATCAACACATCAATGACACCATCATCGACAGGTGTTTTGACCTTCCGCAGGTCCCAGTCACCCATACCCAGATCCTTCCACTTCGCGTAGTAGGCGCGCATGGCGTTGGTGTACTTACGGTAGCTCATAGGATCTTCCATAATATTCCGGTCGATACCAGTCACAACATCGCTGAGGCTGTATGCCACATCATCAGTCCGCCCCTCGGTATCACTGAGAACCACAGTACCGTCCTTCATAATCAGGTATGCGGTTGCAAAAACAGGCGTCTTTCCGCAGACACTGTTCGCTTCAGCACTGCGATCAGCCTTCAGAATACCGGAGATCATCACACCGGTCTTCATCGCACCGCCCTCCAAGTTGGAGGCATCAAAATTGGTATACAAGGTATCTGCGTCTGTCATAAAGTCCTTGCCGGGCATATCCATCACACTTACTGCCACACCATAGGATGCAACGTCTGCACCTACAGTCGCATCACAGCCAAAGCTGCCTGTGAAGTAAATGCCGTCGGCAGCAGGACGAAGGGTCACACCGGAGATGCGGTTCTCCAAACGGTGGAACATATGACCTGCATCATCGGAAGTAGCAATGTAGCGCTTTCCACCGGCATTTACATCGGTAGCCACGGTAGTTTCGTCAGAAACAACTGCTCTGCCGGTAGGTGCGGTAAAGCCATCACCGGAGGAGTCCATACCATAAAGGGTGTAAGCACCGGAAATATTGACAGTATGACCGCACAGATCGATGGCACAATCCTTGGTCAGAACCACGTCTTGGGCAATAAACAGCTTTACATAGCTATTTTCATCACAAGCTGCCACCGCGGAAGCCGTATCTGTATACCACTTGTAGCTGCCGTTTCCATCGGTCACCGCAATGGCGCCCACAAAGAGCTTTCCATCCTTGCTGCAAAGGAGCGCGTTGTTGTAGTTGCCCTCTAACACAATGGTGGCATTGAGCTGGGCGCAGGCAGTCTGATCGATAGACTGTCCATAGATCTCACTTCCCAGAAGTGTTGCCGCAAATGCCGCAGAGATGTCACCGGTAACACCTGCGCCTACATCGAACTTGCCCTGCTTGCTGGCCTTGGCAACATAGATATCCTGACCGGCGCTGGCCGCCTTGCCGGCACCGAACACGGCTGCTTTCAGGTTCGTCACCGCACCGGTATACAGATTGCCGCCGTAGCTGCCTGCGCTGCCGCCTGCAATCAGAGGCACATTGCCCTTGCTGTCGGCTTCAAGGGTAAGGTAGTTATCAGAGGTAGCGCTGTAGTTACCGGCAGTGTTAACCACATTGCCGCCGTAGCTGCCTGCGCTGCCAAAGAGGATTTGTCCGCCCTGGATGGTATTTTTACCATTGCCCGCATTTATGTTGCCGGCGAAGGTATTGGCCGTACCGCCGATCATCAGACAATCCACCCACTTGTTAATGGCAGAGATCGCGGACACATGGATGTTGCCTGCGCGGTCAGCAGAGTAACCGTCTGCGATAATACAGTTGGTGAAGGTCATATTACCGGAGGTACCCAGCGTCATATTGCCGCCATAGCCTTTCACCTTGCCGCCTTCAATATAGCAATCGGAAATATTGTAGGTACCGTAAGCAATGCTGAGATTGCCGCCGCCCGCGGAGGAACCCGTCACTTCACCATCACGGACAGATGCGCCGGACATATTGAATTTTATGCTTTTGAAATCGGAGGTGCCGTAGACACGGATACAACCGCCGCCACCGCCGCTATTCTTGTCGGATACACCGCCGGAGAACTGGCCACCGGTGATGTTGACGGTGTTGTTATAGCCAAAGTAGACACAGCCGCCATACTCCGCATTGCCGCCAATCATACGTCCTGCAGTCATAGTGACCTTACGGGAAGCGCCGTTGCTGGAAGAAAGTGCGCCGCCGTAATAGCTGGGGGTAACCATGGTGCCGCTATTGTTTTGATAGGGGGTCACCACATAATCGTAGGCACTGCCATCCAAGGTGCCGCCGTGCATATGAAAGATACCGCCGTTGATCACAACACCTCCGGTAGTAACATTTCGGGCAGGAGAGGTTGGGGTATAGGTGTAAGTACCGCCATAAACAGTCAGCTTGGAGCCTTCGTTATAAATGACACCACCGCCCTGATTGTTGGCACCACGGCCGGTGGCTGTACCGCCGCCATAGCTATCCAACAGCGTCAGGTGGCTCTGAGGTACGGTATCGCTGCCGGGGCGGATGTAGAAAGCACGGGCAGAGGTACCATTAATGGCATAGCCTGCCAGGTCAAAGACCACATCCTTAGCTTCCACAGCACCGCCCTGATACAGACCAACATAAAGCTGGGGGGAGGACTTCTGCGAAGCGGTCAGGTAATAGTGACCGTTTTCCAGATGGTTGCCGGTACACGTAGGATCAGCATCCCCGGTTTTGTCGTAAAGACAATTCTGAATCTTGGATGCGGTGGTAGAGAATGCATTCCAAACCACACGCTCATTGCAGTGGGGGCAATAGCCGCCCAGCTCGCCGCTTTGGGCATAGGTGCCCACAAGTCCCTCATCACCTTCAGACAGCACCGTGCGCATCGCGCCCTTAAAGTAAGAAAGCTTTGCGCCGGGCGTCGTGAAGGTATGGTTGGCATCTACATAAATTTCAGAGCCTTCGGTAAGATCGGCAGCGTCCACAACCGGTGTATAGCCGTTATACCAAAGGCGCAGACCGTTGTTCAAAAGACCGATCTTAACCTTGCCTTCCAGTTTAAGGTTCTTTCCCATATATGTAATATCACCGGGGAACTCACAGTCACGAACCGTAAGGCTTGCGGCCGCAGCGGTGCCATGAATATTATTGCCGCGGTTTTTGGCAACGCCGGCTTCGACAACTGTATTTTCAATGACTGCATTGCATGTGCCCAGATTAATATTACCGCCGTGCCAGGCCGCCCAGCCGTTGCGGATGGTGCTGTCACTAACAGACAT
This sequence comes from Faecousia sp., assembly GCA_045651005.1. GTDB lineage: Bacteria > Bacillota > Clostridia > Oscillospirales > Oscillospiraceae > Faecousia. Next base: position 8,984 of record JAZRRS010000079.1, on the reverse strand, counting down.
AGCCGCACCACTCATAACACAAATGTTGCCGCCGCCATTCCCGGTGGCTTCGTTGGCAACACCGTCACGAATGATGGCATTTTCGATGGTCAGGCTGCCGCCATTTTGACAGATATTACCACCGGACAGAGTCGCCGTGCCGCCAACGATTTCGCAATTTTTAATAATGGTGGTACCCACATTATAAATGTTGCCGCCATGGTTAGCACTTTCACCACCAATGATCTTACCTCCCAAAATCTCGATGGTACAGCCCGCATTGATACCGGCAATACTGCCGCCGGGCTCCCTCTTATCAGGGTTAGATGTACTGAGAGTGGAGCCGTTCAGCAGCATACCTCCGGTCATTCGGAAGGTAGCAGTCTCAGCCAGGTGGATCAGACCGCCGCGGCGGGAGCCCTTATTGTCCGCATCAGGCATCACCGTGCCGCTGAGCAGCTCAAACAGGGAATCGTTGACCTCGTTGGTGGAGATCATCACTACGCCGCCATAAGCACCGCCGGAAGTCTTGGACATAAACCGACCGCCGCCAACGGTATCCAGCACGTGCATACGACCGTAGACCAACAGCAGTCTGCCGTAGGTTTTACTGGTGATGGTGTTGCCCCGCAGGTCGAGAACCACCCGGTCGCCTGCCATAATCTCCTTCTGGGCATCCTGCACATAGTCGCCCTCCAGATAATAGTGACCGCTGGTGGGAGCGCCGTTGGCATTCACATCCCAAACCCGCCAGGTGACGGCATCCAGGGTTTTGCCGCAGCCGCAGGGGCAGAGCTCTGTCTGCGCTGTAATACTTGCCGCCGCTGTTTCCGCAGAGGCCGGTGCCACCAGCATTGTGGCAACCAGTGCCAACACAAGCACCAATGCAAAGAAACGATTCCTCATACTTTCTTCCTCCTAAACAGGATTTTTTTGCAAAAATCAAAACCTTTTCGCAACTTTTTTCATTGTATCACACCATAAGAAAAACGGTCAACAACAACTTTCAATTTTTACATCCCTCAGGGGGGCTTGCAACTTTGCAAAAAATCGGTTATGATATAAAAAACTTACACAAAGGAGGGCGTATAATGGCAGACCATCAGCACGACCACGATCACGCCTATATGCACGCCCACGGCATTTCCCATTCCCACGGGCACGTTCACGAAAATCAGAAAGCCGTGGTAAACCGACTTGCACGGGCTATGGGACATTTGGAAAAAGTAAAAAGAATGGTGGAAGAGGGTTATGACTGCTCCGAGGTGCTGGTGCAGCTGGCGGCGGTGCGTTCCGCTTTGGATAATACCGGAAAAGTGATCCTGAAAGACCATATGCGCCACTGTATGGTAGATGCAGTAGCCGCCGGCGACGAACACGCTATTGACGATCTGTGCGATGCCATCGACAAATTTATGAAATAATACAGAAGCCGGGTGCTGCCTTAATGGCAACACCCGGTTGTTTAGTCTATATCAAACCGATTGGTCAGTTCATACTCTCTTTGGATCACATCGCCTTGCAGCTTTGTTTCATTGACGATCTTGTACACCTGTAATACCTCACGCTCCAGCCGGGCCTTTTCCTTGCCCTCAAGGGTCTTATACAGCTCATCCACAGGCCAGGCGCAGACTTGACCGCTTTGCGAGCGCTGCATCCGCAGAATAGAGAATGTGGTCTTTACGATCTTTTTGTCCTCTACATACAGGTGCATTGCCATACCGTAATTCGGCAGATACTGGTGAAGTATTAAGCTGGATTCCGGATCCATATTAAAGTTGCCCAAGCTGTAGGCACAAGGGATCCCGTGATTCAAAACCGCCTTCTGCAGCATATGGGAATGGGATGCAAAAACCGCATCGGCTCCTGCCTGCATACCTTTCTCCATTACATATTCAGAGATTGCACCGGGATGGGGGTTGAACTGACCGCCCATATGGGGATAGAACAGCACCAGATCCGCCTTTTCCTTTGCCTTGCGGATATCTGCCTGAAAACGCTTCACATAGGGTGCCATAGTCTTTTTGTCCAGCCGGTCATCTGCACGGGGAGTATTGGTAGGCATTCCCAGAATCTTCTTGATGTCGCCACGCTTTTCCCCTCGCATTTTAGGAAACAGCTTGTCGATCCAATCCTGCCGTACCACGCCTTCCTGATAGACCGTTTCCATCTGCGGACGCAGCAAATTCACAAGTCCCTGCTTGTCCCCTTCCGCAAGACACCGTCTGCCGCTGCCGGTATAATTTGTACCATAGGTGTAGGCGATCACCGCCACTTTTACACCATCCTTTTCTATATAAAACGCCTCGGGATGCTCACCACCTGGCAGAAACGAGCCATGGTGACCGATGCCCTTTTCGTCCAACACACGCAATGTGCGCTCAGCACCCTCAAAGCCACGGTCAAAGGTATGGTTATTGGCTGTTGAGATCATATGGAAGCCCACTTTTTTCACTGCATCCGCATAAGCATCCGGAGCATTGAATGCATAGTAATGCTGGGTATACAGAGCCTCCGGACCTGCCATAGGCGTTTCCAGATTGCCCACAAGGATATCCGCCTCTCCCAGAAGCTCCCGGGCATGGTCAAACACCTCATCAAAATTATAGCTGCCGTCCTTTTGCTTTGCCGCCTTCAGTACCGGCGGCTCGATCATAATATCGCCAACGAAGGTTATTTTCATCATTGTACACCTCTATATTTCAATTTTGTAACACCACTGTGCGTTCACGCTTCAGTTCATCGTCCCTTGGGCACGATGGAACAATTCTCCAATGCGGCCACGAAGGGCAACCGCCTCCGTTGTGTGCGCAGTGCCTTCCCGGTCGATCCACTCCGCCGATGCCTGCTGCGCCTGCTTTAGTGTCTGCAAATCGCAGCTTAAGGATGCCACACGGAACACCGGCAATCCCGACTGCCTTGCTCCGAAAAAGTCGCCGGGGCCTCGCAGCTTCAGATCCTCTTCTGCGATCTTAAAGCCGTCGGTGGTGCTGCAAAGCGCCTTCAGCCGCCCATTGGTCTCAGCGTTCTTACTGTGCGATACCAAAATGCAGTAGCTTTTTGCGCTGCCTCTGCCCACTCTGCCCCGAAGCTGGTGCAGCTGAGAAAGACCAAACCGATCCGCATCCTCAATGACCATCAATGTAGCATTGGGTACATCCACACCTACCTCGATCACCGTGGTAGCCACCAGCACATCCGCTTCCCCGGCAGCAAAGCTGCCCATAACCGCATCCTTTTCCGCACCCTTCATCTGTCCGTGAAGCAATGCCACCCGAAGATCCGGAAATACAGTTTTTTGCAGAGTCTCTGCCCATACCGTAGCTGCAGTAAGATCCAGCTCTCCGTTTTCTTCCACCGCAGGACACACCACATAACACTGGTGTCCCTCTGACACCTGCTTGCGGACAAAGGCATTGATCCTTGCCCGGTAGCTTTCTCCCACCAAAAAGGTATCCGTCTGCTGCCGTCCAGGGGGCAGCTCGTCCAAAATGGACACCTCCAGATCTCCGTACATCAAAAGTGCCAAGGTTCTGGGGATCGGCGTTGCCGACATCACCAGCAGATGTGGGTCTTCTCCCTTTCCGGAAAGTGCGGAACGCTGTCCAACACCAAAACGATGCTGCTCGTCTGCGATAACCATTCCCAGATTCTTAAACACTGTGCTTTCGGACACCAATGCATGGGTGCCCACCACCAGATCCGTTTCGCCTGTTTCAATGGTTTCCCGGATCTGCTTTTTATTTTTGGGAGTCAGTGAGCCGGTTAGCAGACTTACCCGGACACCAAGAGGCATCAGCAAGCCGGAAAGCGATTTAAAATGCTGCTCTGCCAAAATTTCTGTAGGTGCCATCAGCGCTGCTTGCTTTCCGTTTTTCACCGCAAGGTACGCAGCCGCAGCAGCTACCATCGTCTTGCCGCTGCCCACGTCGCCCTGCACCAGTCTGTTCATAGGTACGCCCCGTTCCAGATCGCTGAGGATCTCTGCAATGGCACGTTGCTGTGCTCCTGTGAGGGTAAAAGGCAACGCTGCATAAAAAGCTGACAGATCTGTGTTTTTATAGGGCGGCAACTGTTTTCCTGCACGAGCTGCACGCATCAGCGAAAGCCCCGCGGAAAACACAAAGAACTCTTCAAAAATCAGCCGTCTTTTCGCCAGTTCCGCCTCTTCCATAGAGGTCGGCTGATGAATGGCATAATACGCACGCTCTGCCGGCAGAATGCCGTATTCCCTTCGCACCGTCTCCGGCAGCACCTCCGCCGGTACGGGACAAATTGCCAACGCCTGCTGCACCGCCTTCAGCACCGAAGCATTGGAAAGTCCGGCAGTAAGCGGATACACCGGCAGCACACGGCGCGTCAGCACCGGAGCACTGTCCAATTCCTCGAACACAGGGGAAGTCATACCGTAGCCTACGTAATCCCCTGTAAGTGTTCCGTAAAAAACATACTCCTTGCCGTACTGCAGACGGTCTGTGGTAAATTTCTGATTGAAGAAGGTAATATTCAACCGTGCCGTGTGATCCGCAACCCGCACTTTTGTAATATCCAAACCTTTCCGCACCTTATGGGTCTGCGGGCTGCTCATTACCATAGCCCGGAAGCAAGCCGGCTTGTCCACCTCCAGCTTGTCGATGGTGGTAAACCGGGTACGGTCCTCGTAACCCCGGGGGAAATGACAGATCAGATCCTCCAGCGTAAAAATATTCAGGGCAGCAAACTGCTTTGCCTTGGACGGACCAACCCCCTTAAGAATGGTTACCGGATCTGAAAGCTTTGCCACAGTTTCACCTCCCTGAGATCATACATATCTATATATAATTATAACATAACCAACCCAACTTGGCAATGAAAAAACGCCTTCCGATATATACGGAAGGCGATATTTTCAGAGTGATCAGGCCAGCTTGTTCAGCTGCAGGGTCATGCTGCTCTTCTTGCGGGCAGCAGTATTCTTGTGCAGAATACCCTTGCTGACAGCCTTGTCCACGATCTGCACAGCGTCCTTGTAAGCGACTTCGGCAACAGCCTTATCGCCACCAGCCAGGGCAGCCTCGTACTTCTTGATGACAGTCTTCATCTCGGACTTGTCGGCCTTGTTCTTCTCGTAAGCGATTCTGGAACGGATGACATCCTTCTTAGAGGACTTAATATTGGGCATAATCACACCTCCTGTTCTGCATACTTTTACGCAAGTACAGATTATAACGCCACTTGTCCATAAAATCAATACCTTTTTTAATTTTTTTCGTAATTTCTTTCTTATTTTTCTCTGTCAAGTCCTATTTTAAGGCTCCGTTTTTTTCTTCCGTCAACATTTTGCCCAAGGAAAAAGTAGGAAAACCGTCGATGTATGTCGAATTGTATTATGTCAACTAAAATACATATTCCGTATGCACACACGGACTTTTTGCAGCCTGTGGATAAACCTGTGGAAAATGTGGATAACTCACGCTTTTCAACAGTTATTTCCCCGGTTTTGCCATTCCCTCCCCTGTTAAAAGCTGTATAATTGCGTGAATATCCACAAGGTTTTAACATTCATTTTCGTGTTATGTTGCCGCTGAACACCTTGTTATTTTTGCAGCAAATTTCTCGAAAAAGTTAGCATTTTCCCCAACCGGGGCGTTTTTATCCCCTTCATTTTCCGGTTTCCAAAAAATTTTTTGTAAAAATTGCACAAATTTTCCATCGGTATGTTTTTCCACCTTCCGGAGATACTATCAAAAGACTGAATCGCTGGAGGAACGCTATGCAGGGAAAAGTAGAGATCTGCGGTGTAAACACCGCCCGGCTTAAGGTTTTATCCCAAACTGAAATGGATGTGCTGCTGCGCAGAGCAAAGGAGGGTGACAAAGCAGCAAGAGAAAAACTGATTGAAGGCAATTTGCGTTTGGTGCTTTCCGTGATCCAACGCTTTGAAAAACGAGGAGAATCCGCAGACGACTTATTTCAGGTCGGCTGCATCGGTCTTATCAAAGCGATTGAAAATTTCGATCCCACAAAACAGGTGCGCTTTTCCACCTACGGTGTACCCATGATCGCAGGTGAGGTGCGTCGATATCTAAGAGACAATTCTTCCATCCGTGTCTCCCGCTCCCTCCGGGATGTTGCATACAGGGTGCTGCAATGCAAGGAAACTCTTACGATTTCTTTGGGACGAGAGCCTACACTGGAGGAGATGTCACAGGAGCTGTCGCTGCCCACATCTGAGATCAGCGAGGCTTTGGATGCGGTTTGCGCACCGGTGAGCCTTTTCGATCCTGTGTATGCAGACGGCGGTGATCCCTTGACGGTAATGGACCAGGTACGGGATACCAAAAACACAGAGACAGAATGGATGGAGAAAATTGCACTGCGAGGCGCTTTCCGGAATTTGGGAAAACGGGAAAAACAAATTCTGAATCTGCGCTTTGTAGGCGGCAAGACCCAGATGGAGGTAGCCTCCCTTGTGGGCATCTCGCAGGCGCAGGTGTCAAGACTGGAAAAAAGTGCGCTGAACAGTATGCGTAAAAGTATTAGTTAAATCAAAGTCTGAATATCTGACTTCTTTACAGCATAGGTTATACCAAAACCCGTTTCAGGAGGTTGGGTATGACGGATTTTTCAGATCTGTACTGCAAAGAGGTCATTTGCCTGCGGGACGGCAGGCGGCTGGGATTTATCACCAACGCAAGATTAGAGCTGCCTGAAGGTCGGATCTGTGCGGTGATCGTGCCCGGTCCCTGCCGCCTTTTCGGTTTCTGGGGTCGTCACGACGACTATGTGATCCCCTGGAATTGCATCAAGCGCATCGGCCCGGACATCATTTTGGTGGACATAAAACCGGAAGAATGCCGCGTTCCCCGTCCAAGACCCGGTCTTCTCCGGTAAAAATGGGAAAATTTATCAATTTTTTGTAAAAAAACACTTGCAAAATGTGGGCACTTCCTTTATAATGATTCGGCACGGGATTTTTCCCGTAGTATTTTAAACCACACACCCGGTGATCATGTCCCCCAGTGTTCGCAAGAATGGGCTGCATGAGATTGAAGCGGGGTGGAGGGAAAAACAAAAGGAGAAAACAAAAATGAGCGTTATTTCCATGAAGCAGCTGCTGGAAGCCGGTGTCCACTTCGGTCACCAGACCCGCCGCTGGAACCCCAAGATGGCCACTTACATCTACACCGAGCGTAATGGCATCTACATCATCGACCTGCAGAAGACCGCAAAGAAGCTGGAAGAGGCTTACAGCTTTGTCCGCGAGATCTCCGCTAACGGCGGCAATGTTCTGTTCGTCGGCACCAAGAAGCAGGCTCAGGACGCCATCAAGGAAGAGGCTGCCCGTTGCGGCGGTTACTACGTCAACTCCCGTTGGCTGGGTGGTATGCTGACCAACTTCCGCACCATGCGTAGCCGTATCGACCGTCTGGCTCAGCTGAAGAAGATGGAAGAGGATGGCACTTTCGCTATGCTGCCCAAGAAGGAAGTTATCAAGCACCAGGGCGAGATCGCTAAGCTGGAGAAGTACCTGGGCGGCGTTAAGGAAATGAAGAAGATCCCCGCTGCTATGTTCATCGTTGACCCCCGCAAGGAGCGCAACGCAATTGCTGAGGCTAAGAAGCTGGGCATTCCTGTTGTTGCTATCGTTGATACCAACTGTGATCCCGATGAGGTCGATTACGTGATCCCCGGCAACGACGACGCTATCCGCGCAATCCGTCTGATCGCTGCTACTATGGCAAACGCTGCCATTGAGGGTCGCCAGGGTGAGGACGCTGTGGCTGAGACCGCTGAGGCTGTCGAGACCACCGAGGCTTCCGAGACCGCTGAGTAATTTAAAAATATCGGCACCCGGCAACGGGTGCCATCTACAAATGATTATAGGAGGAAATTAAAATGGCTTTTACTGCTCTGGATGTTAAGAAGCTGCGTGAAATGACCAATGTCGGTATGATGGACTGCAAGGCAGCCCTGACCGCTACCGATGGTGATATGGACAAGGCCGTTGACTGGCTGCGTGAGAAGGGCCTGGCTAAGGCTGCTAAGAAGGCTGGCCGTGTTGCTGCTGAAGGTGTTGCTTACGCTACCGTCGTGAACGGTGTAGGCGTCGTGATCGAGGTCAACTCCGAGACCGACTTCGCTGCCAACACCGACGCTTTCCAGGATCTGGTCAAGAACCTGGCTACCGCTGTTGCTACCCAGGCTCCCGCTGACGTGGAAGCTCTGAAGGCTTGCACCTACCCCGGCTCCAGCCTGACCGTTACCGAGATCATGCAGGAGAAGGTTATGTCCATCGGCGAGAACATGCAGATCCGCCGTTTCGATCGCTTCGCTACCGGCACCTCCGTTGCTTACGTCCACATGGGCGGCAGCCACGGCGTTCTGGTCAACCTGGAAGCTGATGTGGACGCTACCGAGATCGGCAAAAATGTGGCTATGCAGATCGCTGCTATGAATCCCAAGTACTGGGATAAGTCTCAGGTTCCCCAGGCTGACGTAGACAAGGAGCTGGCTGTGCAGGTCGCCCTGATGGACAACGATCCCAAGATGGCTTCCAAGCCCGCCGCTGTTAAGGAAAAGATCGCTGCCGGTAAGATTGCTGCTTTCTACAAGGAAAGCTGCCTGCTGCAGCAGGAGTTCGTCCGCGGCGACCTGTTCAAGGGTGACGTGGCCGGCTACATTGCTGACGCAGCTAAGAAGCTGGGCGGCAATGTTAAGTTTGTTGATGCGATCCACTACATCAAGGGTGAAGGCATCGAGAAGAAGGAAGAGAACTTCGCTGACGAAGTGGCAGCTCAGATTGCCAACGCCGGTAAGTAATCAAACAGAACAAAGGGTCACAGTGTTTGCTGTGGCCCTTTCTTTATAGAAATTTTTGTGTCGATCGATCCGCTGAACCGAGGATGTATCTTCGCGAAGATACGGATACATCCCTGCTATCGCCTGCAGAGAAGTCCTTGCGGCAAATAAGGGAGTATGCTATAATGTGATGGTACGGAGATTTGATTCTGCAATACATTTTC
>JAZRRS010000078.1:0-3667 GCA_045651005.1 Faecousia sp. | reverse complement strand
GGGACGCAGAGCAACGGAAGTCAGTCTTGCTTCCACACGGTGGAAGGAGTAAGCACCCTCAGCTTCCATGGTGTAGTAATCCTTGTTCAGCACACGGGTCAGAGCAGTGTTCAGCAGCTGAACACCCTCGATGGTAGCTGTGCCGAAGGTTGCGAAGTCATCGTTTGCGCTGTCGAACAGAGTTACAGAGCCGGCACCGGTAATGGCAACGGTCTGACCTGCCAGATCAACAACAAACTGACCTTCGGGCAGCACCAGCTCGCCGGGAGCAGCCTGCAGGTAAGCTGCGTCTGCGTATGCAGCCACAGCATCGGCGTTGGTCTTGTACCAGGTCTTTGCGCCGTCTTCTGCCACAGTGGCAGCACCTGCAAAGTACAGAGTGCCGTCCTTGGCATAGACAAAGGTGTTCTCGTAGTTCTCTACGGTCAGCTTGCCGGTAAAGTCGCCGGTGGAAATGCCACGACCGTTGGCAAAAGCCTTGCCGTAAACACCGTCAGCGATCATAGAATTTGTAGCCGCATACTCAAGGTAGCAGGACAGATCCTGGGCGAATTCGGGGAGGATCTCTACTATCGTGTGTGCCATCAGGCACAGATCGTCGCCATTGACCTTAGCTGCGCCGCCGGAAATGATGGCGTTACCCAGGATCAGCTTACCGACCAGTTTGTCGGCACAGCCACCGAAGGCTGCATAGATGTTGCCGCCGCTTTCCACGGCAACACCACCGATGATCTGGGGGATGGGAGTGTTTGCATTGCCGTCATCCTTAATGGTCACAGAAGCGTTGATGGCGGTTGTGCCATAGCCCAGGTTTGCGTAGATGTTACCGCCGGAAGATTCGGCATAACCACCGGAGATCACACCAGCGGTCATGATAATCTTGCCGTTGTTGGCAAAGATGTTACCGCCCTTGGCATAAGTGAAGCCATCCTTGATGGTACCGCCGGTGATATTCAGGACAGAGTTGGTGGAGGACATATAGAAGTTACCGCCGTTGTCGTCTGCCTTACCGCCGGAGATCACACCGCCGCTGATGTTGGTGGTACAAGCGGTGGAAACATAGATGTTACCTGCCAGGTCGGAAGCTTGACCGCCGGAGATCTCACCGGCAGAAATGGTAACGGTGGCATTGGAGCCAAAGATGTTACCGCCGCCGACGGCGGTGCCGCTGGTAACATTTGCACCTTGCAGAAATACGGAAGGCACGCTGGTACCGCTGTGAACGGTAGCAATGTTACCGCCGTTTACTTTGGCAACACCACCGGAAATGGTGCCCGACTTTAAATAAGCCTTACAGGCGTTGGCGATCATAATGTTACCGCCGTTGCCATCGGCCTTACCACCGGTAACGGTGGTACCCGTCATAGTAAAGGTGCTGTTCTTGGCAAGGATGTTACCACCGTCCACGGTAGCGTGACCGCCGGTGAAGGTGCAGTTTTCCATAGTAACAGGCCTGTTCACGGTGTAGAAAGAGCCGCCGTTTGCAGCAGTACCGCCGGTGAAGTCACAGCCGGTAATGGTGAGCGGGCCGTCCTGGTTAAAGAGGTTACCACCGAACAGCGAACCCACACCGTTACGGAAGGTGCAGTCGGTGACAGTGGCACTGGTGTTAGCCATCAGCAACAGGTTGCCGCCATAGCCGTCGGAAGTTACTCTGCCGCCGGTGAAGGTAGAATCTGTGATGGTGACGGCAGCTTTGTTTGCATACACATTGCCGCCGTATCTGCCGTAGCCATTTGTAAAGGTACAGTTATCAATGTTCAGTGTGCCGCCAACCTGATAGACCAGACCGCCGTAGGCAACACGTGCAGTGGAGCCGCCATCAATCAAATGGCAGTTGGTCATGGTCAGTGTTGCGTTTTCGCAGCGGACCGCCAAGCCGTAGTTACATGCCTTGGTGGTGCCGGTGGTGATGGTCACATTGGTAAGGGTCACATCATAGCCAACAGCACTGATGACCTTGCCGGCATAACCAAAGGGGGTGTCGGTGGTGTCGTTGATGACCACGTCTTCCATCACCAGCGCGCCCATGTTCATCAAGAACAGACCGCCGTTGGAGGTAGCAATGTGGGACTTGTTGTCGATAGTACCGCCCACAAAGGTGTGGACAGTGTTTGCGTTGTAAGAACCAAACAAACGGGTCGCAGGGTTGCTGGGGCTTGCGTAGGTCAGGGTGTGACCGTTCAGGTCAAAGTAGGTGTTCACCTGATGGGTACCGTCGGAAAGGTAGTAGACCGTAGAGTTCACATCAATGGTAATATCCGCTGTGAGCTTATAGTACCGGGTCATACCTGCGGTATAGTTTTCCGTCAGGTTTTTTGCTTTGGTGGTGTTTGCGAACCACTCCAGGAAATCCTCCTTGGAGCCCAGCTCAATCCATTCCACATTTTCGGGAACGGTGGCTGCCTGTGCGGTGATGACCATAGCAGCAAGAAGCATTACCAGCATCATCAGCACAGCAAATAATCGCTTTTTCATTTGGTTGATCCCTCCTGTGTTAGAATACGGGTTTTGAAGAATTTCTTCCCACAAACAGAACTCTGCCCCCGATCACAGCCTTCCTGCGCCGCACCTTCGGTTGGATGCTTTACTATGGGGGAGGACGCCCCCGTTGTAATCCGAAGCTGCGGCGGTTATTGCTGTGATAAGTGGGAAAATGTCCGTGCTACGAGAATGAAATTCTCCGACGCAATGACATTATAGCAGATTTGTACAAAAAAGGAAATAGAAATTTGCCTTGATTGTGTAATTTTTTTATATGATAAAAGTGTTCCGGCAGAGGAAATTGACAATCAGCGCCCGGGCAGGTATAATAACAGAAAAACGATGCAAGGAGAGAATACTATGCACATTCATCCCGACCACACCTGTGGCGATCACAGCCACAGCCATGAGCATACCCATACCCACGAGCACACCCACGACGGTGTCACCCATACCCACGAGCATTGCCACCCCCACGAGCACGGTCATCAGCATCCCCACGCCCACGACCAGCTCCACGGTGAGGGTCATACCCACGACCACAGCCACGAATGCGGAAGCAGCTGCTCTTCCTGCTGCGGCAGCTGCCACACCCCCACCCCTATGGAGGAGCTGATGGCACTGATGCAGTATATGGCAAACCATAACGCTGCCCACGCCCGGGAGCTGGCAGAGCTGGCAGGCCGTTTGGAGGAAGCCGGCAATCACGCAGCCTTTGAGCAGGTAATGGCGGCTGTGTCCGATTTTGAGAAGGGAAATATGCGGCTTTCTGCGGTACTGGCAAGTCTGAAGTAAGGAGAAATCATATGTGTCTTTCTACGGTTTATAAAAACAATATGGAGCCTGCCTCCATTGTTATGAAGAATGTGATGAGCATCCAGTGTCAGGACGGCAAGGTGATCCTTACGGATCTTATGGACCGTACTGTGGAGATCGAAGGTACGCTGCGCCAGGCAAATCTGGTGGACGGTTTTGTCATTGTAGATGAAAAGTAACCAAACGGGATGCTGCCAAAACAGGCAGCATCCCGTTTAAATTCTAGTTTATCGGGCTATTGTGGATGGTGCTCCGCACCATAGCTTCCCCCGGGGGGAAGCTGTCACGGCAAAGCCGTGACTGAAGAGGAATGCGGGCGATCATCTTAGATATTGCTTGCAGTTGCAGGCTTTCTATTAAGTTTCAG
>JAZRRS010000077.1:0-2107 GCA_045651005.1 Faecousia sp. | reverse complement strand
TAATAGGTAATAGTGAAGAAGTGTGGTATTTCCTGGCGGAAATGATTTAAATAGTGGGCGAAGCCCACACCACACCTCTTCACTCTTCACTATTCACTATTCACTCAAATTTCAATTTATCGGAACGATAAATTGGAATTTTGCCGTGATTTTGAAACAAAAAGCGCCGGTGCGGATCGGGTGATCTGCGCCGGCGGTATTTTTATTTCATTTTGTTCAAATGCTTTTTGATGGCCTGGAAGGATTCGTCGCTGATGGCATGCTCCAACCGGCAGGCATCCTCGGCTGCCGTTTCCGGGCTGACGCCCAGGGAGATCAGCATACGGCTCAAAATGGTATGCCGCTCGTAGATCTTCATCGCCACATCCATACCGACCTGGGTCAGGGTAATATAGCCGTCTTTATCCACCAGGATATATCCGTCTTTTTTCAAAAGACCCACTGCCCGGCTGACACTGGGCTTGGAGTAGCACATATGCTCGCTGATGTCGATGGAACGCACAGCGGCTTTTTCTTTCAGCAGAACATGGATAGTTTCCAAATACATTTCACCGGATTCGTAAATCGCCACAATTGCGCCCCCTTTTCCACGGATCTTCACTATGATACCATAATTCCGCCCAAAAAGCAAGCACCCACAAATATGTACCGGCAGGGGTCACCTGCCGGGAGAAACTTACTGCATGCTCTGCTCGTAAGCTTCGATCATCTTCTTAGACATGTGACCCGTACGATGCGCGAGTTTTGCAAGGAATTTCTGTGTGCTTTCGCCAGTAAATATCTTGATATCCAGCCGCATAGAGCCGTCTTCTTCAGGGGTTACTAGGATCTTGTCGATATACTTACTGACGAATGCTGCCGTGATCATGCCCTGCGCAGCATCCCTCCGTGCAGCTTCCAAAGTCGTACGAATAGTGTCCATGTGCTTGCGGAACTCTTCACGGGAGAACATCTGCTGTTCCAGCTCTAAAATCTGTGCTTCTGCGTCTTTGATCTCCTCGGTACAAGCTTTGTTCATGGCGAGAAAATCCGCATCCGAAAGTTGACCGGTTACATTATACTCCAGCAGCTTGCTTTTCTTCTTTTGGGCAAGCCCCAGCCGTTCCTTTTGCTGGGCAATCTGCTTAGGGATCTGATTGTCCTCATCCAGAGATCGATACATCTCCATATATTCCTCGATCAGGGCAGCTACATTAACCTCAGTTTCCTGAAGCACCTCGAAGAGCAATGGCTTGATCTCTTCCTCGTAGATGGGGATGGAGGGGCAGGAATCCGCACCGTTTTTGATCTTGCCGGAGCAGACCCACTTGCTGTTTTTATTGCCTTGCTTGTCCTTGGATTCCCGGCGATAGTAAGCCGCACCACAATGGGTGCAATAGAGCTTGCCGGTAAGCAGGTTCTGATGGTTGCAGATGCCTTGACGGCTCTTCACATCGTCACTGCGCCGCTTTAAGACTTCGTTAGCCTTGTCCCATAACTCCTCGGGAACAACGGCAGGAACGATTTCACCGGTCTCATCCTTAAATATGACCCATTCCTCCGGGGGGAGGAATTTTTGTTTTTTAGAGAACATATCGACCACCCGCACCTTGTTGCCCACATAGTAGCCTTTGTACTTAGGATTGGCGATCATGTTGGACATTGTGGTGTGGGCAATTTTATTGCCGTTGTGGTTACGGTAGCCTTTCTCCCAAAAGACAGTCTCGATCTGCTTCATAGAATACTGTCCTGAGGCATAAAGCGCAAAAAGTTCCCGGACCATCTCTGCCTGTTCTTCGTCAATCACCAATCTGCCGCCGTCTTTCACATAACCAAAAATACGGCTATTACCGAGAACCACCTTGTCCTTGATAGCCTGCTGATGACCAAACTTGACACGGGAGGAGAGCTTACGCAGTTCGTCTTGGGCTATGGAAGACATAATGGCGAGGCGAAGCTCTGAATCCTCATCTAAGGTATTGATATTGTCGTTTTGGAAGAACACACCTACACCGTTGCCAAGAAGCTGGCGGGTGTACTGGATAGAGTCGAGGGTATTACGGGCGAATCGGGAAATTTCCTTCGTAATAATTAAGTCGAATTTGTCTAAAGCTGCATCTTCAATCAT
>JAZRRS010000076.1:0-2008 GCA_045651005.1 Faecousia sp. | reverse complement strand
AACCGTCGACCTCCAGCGTGACAGGCTGGCGTGCTAACCGACTGCACCACCGGGCCAAATTGTGGTGGGAACAACAGGGCTCGAACCTGTGACCCCATGCTTGTAAGGCATGTGCTCTCCCAGCTGAGCTATGCTCCCAAGTCTTCACCTGACGCTTACGCATCTCAGCGACGTGGTTTATTATACATAAGGAGAAGCTGTTTGTCAAGCACTTTTTTCACTTTTTTCAAAGGAATTTTTTACCACACAATTCTTGTTATTTTCCCACCAACGCAGAAAAAATTAAACTTTTTTCAGCAGTTCCCGAATATCCTCCGGGGTGAACTCATAAACCGTATCACAGAACTGACATTCCACGGGAAACGGCTTACCTTCAGAAGCGATCTCCTCCAATTCTTTTTTACCGAGGCTGATCAGCGCAGCGGTCACACGCTCACGGTCACAGTAGCAACGGTACTCCACCTCAGTAGTTTCCATAAATACCACGCCAAGATCACCGCACACCTGACCCAAAATATCCTCCGGTGTGAGTCCCTGCTCCAGCATAGCTGTCACAGCACCTGCACGGCGGATTCCCTCTTCCACCTTATCCACAGTCTCCTCTGTAGCACCGGGAAGTAGTTGGATCAGATAGCCGCCAGCCACCTTTACAGACAAATCCTTATCTACCAGCACGCCAAGAGCACAAGCCGTGGGGGTCTGCTCACTCTGGGCAAAATAAGCGGTCACATCATCACCGATCTCACCGGACACCAGCGGAATCGAGCCAACATAAGGCTCTTTCATCTGCAAGTCACGGATCACCGTCAGTGTTCCGTTTTTGCCAACAGTACTACCCACATCCAGTTTGCCCGGATGCTTCTCCACCAAGGGCACCTTCGGCTCATAAACATAGCCACGGACATTGCCGGTGGCATCGGACACACAAACGATACTGCCAATGGGTCCGTCACCCTTGATCTGCAAGGTCATGGAGCCGTTTTCCACTTTCTGCATATTGCCCATCATAGAAGCCGCTGTCAAGACTCTTCCAAAGGCCGCCGTGGCATTGGGATACGTTTTATGGATCTCGGCACCTCTGCGCACCAGTTCTGTGGAACGGATGGCAACGACCTTAACCAAGCCATCCATAGTCATACCCCTTACCAGATAATCTTTCATTTCACTCTACCCTTTCTTGCTTTCAGGTATATCCGTTGTTCTCCCTGTAACGGTGACTCCAATCGTCTGTCTCCGTAGACTTCAATCGCAGTAAAGCCTGCTTCTTTCAGGTAACCCACCAGCATCCCGGCACTGTAGGCATATTCCCTATGTTCTTCAAAGCTGCGGTGCCATACACCACCCTGTCTTTGAAATAAGTCCATACCATAGGAGAGAATATTTGTCTTCTCATCAAATTCCCCACGCCAAACGCAATAAACATCCTCATCTTCATCCAAAAAGACCTGACCATCCATTGCCCAAAGCTTTTCGGGGGTATTGACATCAAAAATAAAACAGCCGCCGGGATTCAGTGCCTTATAGATTCTATGGATAGCTGCACGGCAATCCGCCGGATCTGTAATATAATCCATACTGTCCAGCGCGCAAACCGCCAGGTCCACGCCTCTCGGAAGGTACAGCTGCTGCAGTTTTTGACACACAAAAACAGGACGATTCTCCAAATCCTCCGCCTTCTGCGCGGCCACACAGAGCATTTCCGCGGACATATCCACCGCAGTGACCTGCAATCCTTTTTTCGCCAGCAGAAGCGCCACGGAGCCCGTGCCGCAGGCAAGGTCAACCGCTGTCCGGGGTTCCAACCCCTCCCGGTTCAAAAGCTGCCAGTAAAAATCAACAGTCGCCTCATAGTCCACATCATTTGTCAGCCGGTCATAGCTGCTTGCCAAATTCAAATAGGCATTCATAACTCTCTCCTTGGGTACCCGTAACCTTAAACGCATGATTCGGCGGTTACTTTGGTTAAAAAAGCATCCCGGACAACCGTCCGGGATGCCAAAAGCGTTTT
>JAZRRS010000075.1:0-9354 GCA_045651005.1 Faecousia sp. | reverse complement strand
TTCTCTCATTTGTTCTACAGTCCTTCCATCCCAAGCCATACCAATTCTCCCTTTCTCTGTGGTATGACTTGATTGTATCAAAAACTGTAAACCATGTCCTTGCACAATGTGTAAACTATGTTACTACACTATACAGCTATGACCCGCCCTAATCGCCGAAGGCGATATTCCTCATATTTGCTTCGCAACTCCGGAAAATGCAAACGTTTTCCGAAGGGCGGGTCGAAGCCCCGCCCCTACGAAACAGCCCGATAAATACAAAGTTGTTTTTCTTCAGTATACCACAATTTATTGCGTTTGGCAATAAAATTGCGCTGTTTTATTGGTGAAAGTAATAATAGCTAGTAATAATTTGAATTGCACATTTTTTCTTAGAGGTCTAAAATAGAGTTAGTATTATGGGGAGTTGTGGGCCCCGGAAAATGAATTTCGGAAAGAGGGCATCTTTATGAAAAAGATCGGAATGATCGGCTTAGGCGCAATGGGCCACAGTGTGGCAGAAAATGTGATGAAAAACGGCTTTGAGATGGTGCTTTTTGACATCCGTCCCGAGGCGTATGCAGACTTGGTGCAGCAGGGCGCAGAGGGTGCGGCAACGCTGCAGGAGCTGGGCAAAAAGACGGATACCGTGCTGATGATGGTCAACACCTATCCTCAGTGCGTCAGCGTTATGACCAGCCTTTTGGAGACGCTGGAAAACGGTGTCATCATCAATCTGGGCACCATTGCTATGGACGAAGCACAGGCACTGGAAAAAATGGCTGCGGAAAAAGCCTGCCGTATGATCGACTGCCCAGTCAGCGGCGGTACTGCCGGTGCAAAAGCAGGCACATTGACCTTGATGGCTGCCTGTCCCGACGACCTGTTTGAAGAGAAGCTGCCGCTGCTGAGCGCATTTTCCGCCAATCCCAAGCACGTGGGCACTGCCTGCGGACAGGGTCAGGCGGTGAAAGCCATCAATCAGCTGCTGGTGGGTGTCCATATGTGCGCCACAGCGGAGGCGTTTACCTTGGCGACTAAGTGCGGTCTTGACCTGCAAATGATGTACGATACCATTTGCACCAGCGCAGGCCGCAGCGAGATCTTCCGCAACCGTGGACAGTATCTCATTGACCGGAACTTCGATACCCGCAGCACTCTTGCCATCCAGCTGAAGGACACCACCATTGCCTGCAAGACAGCAGAGGCAGCCGGTGCACCCACCTTCCTTGCCAACACCGCCAAGGAGTTGTTCAAGCTGGCAGTGAACAAGTATCCCCCCACGGACGATTCTTTGGAAGTGGTTCGCATTTACGAAGAGCTTTGCAATTTGGAATTCTAAGGAGGTAGCCCAATGGAAAAGCAGTTTACAGGCGCACTGTCTGATATTACCGTGCTGGATATGACCCGTGTTCTGTCCGGCCCGTTTGCCGGCACTTGGCTGGGCGAGATGGGTGCCAATGTGATCAAGATCGAGATCCCAAAGGGAGGTGACGAATCCCGTCGCAACCCTCCCTTCAATGCCGATGGCACCAGTGCCTTCAACACCACCGTCAACCGAAACAAGCGGTCGATCACTTTGGATTTAAAAAGCGAAGAAGGCAAGGAGATCTTCCGCCAGCTGGTGAAAAAAGCGGATGTGGTGCTGGAAAACTTCCGCCCCGATGTGATGGATCGTCTGGGTCTGGGCTATGAAGAGCTGAAAAAGATCAACGACCAAATCATCTACGCCTCCATTTCCGGCTTCGGCACCACCGGTCCTTACGCCAAGCGGCCGGCTTATGATGTGATCGCCCAGGCGATGGGCGGCATTATGTTCGGCATCAACGAGGAGGGCGGCGAGCCGTTGAAGGTGGCGGCCTCCATCGGTGATATCACCGCCGGTATGAATGTGATCATCGGCATTTTGGCAGCGCTCCACGCCAGAACGGTCATCGGTCACGGACAGAAGATCGAGACCAGCCTTGTGGAGTCGATCATTGCTTTGCAGCAGTCTGAGAACAACCGCTTCTTTGTGGACGGTGAAGTGATTCGGGGTACGGGCAACAAGCACCCCACCAATTGCCCTTACGGTGCATACCACGCCGCAGACGGTATGTATATGATCGGTGTGGGCAAAAACGAGATCTGGTGCAAGCTGTGCGAAAATGTGCTGGGTCACCCCGAGTACGGCACGGATCCCCGGTTTGACAGCATTGCCAACCGCATTATCCACAAAAAGGAGATCTGCGAAATTTTGGAGGGCTGGTCTAAGCAGCACCCGGTCACGGAGGTGGTGGATGTGCTTCTTGCCAACTCCATTCCCGCAGCACCTCTGATGAGCATTGCAGATCTGGTGGAAGATCCCCACTTTAACGACCACCGTGGTATGTTCCCCTATATGGAGCAACCCGGTGTAGGCCCGTTCCGTGTGACGGCTATGCCCATTAAGTTCAGCGAAACCGGCACAAGGATCTCCCGTCCTGCTCCTGCCTTAGGCGCACATAATGAAGAGGTCTACAGCGAGTATTTAGGCTTTGACGCAGAAAAGCTTCGTGAACTGAAGGAAAAGGGAATTATCTAAAAACCTCCCTCTTTGAGGAGGGGCGAAAATAGGAGGAGAGCAAAATGGAAATGCAAGAAGTATATGTGGTTGCTGCGTGCCGGACACCCATTGGTAAAATGGGCGGTGCGCTGAAAGATCTGAATGTTGCGCAGCTGTCCGCCCACGTGTTTGAGGAGATTGTGAAGCGTGGCGGCGTGGAGAAGGAACAGGTGGATGAGATCGTTATGGGCGAGACTCGTCCCTACGCTGCGGTACATAATGTGGCACGTCACGCCGCTTTGATGGCAGGCTTCCCTGTGACCACCACCGGCTTCACCGTTCAGCAGGCCTGTGCCTCCGGTATGGTGGCAATTCAGACCTCTGTAAATAAAATTATGGTAGGTATGGCAGACATCGTCATTGCCGGCGGCGTGGAGAGTATGTCCAACGCACCTTTCTTCACCAACAACATCCGTTACGGCTGCGGTACCGGCCATCTGACCCTGTTTGATTCCATCACCGAGAGCCAGGTAGGGGCACAGCCCGAGAGCATTTACGGCAGACTGGGCATGGGTACCACCGCAGAAACCGTTGCCCGTGAGTACGGCATTACCAGACAGGAGCAGGATCGTCTTGCGCACCAGAGCCAGCTGCGCTATCAGGCAGCTTACGAGGCAGGCAAGTTTGACGAGATCGCACCTGTGACCATTCCCCAGCGGAAGGCTGACCCCATTGTGGTGGCAAAGGACGAGCATCCTCGTCTGACTTCTGAGGAGAAGCTGGCAACGCTGAAGCCTGTTTTTGATGCCAATGGCACAGTCACCGTCGGCAACGCCTGCGGCAGAAACGACGGTGCGGCAGTGGTTTTGCTGATGAGCGGCAGAAAGGTGAAGGAGCTGGGAGTAAAGCCTATGGCAAAGATCATCGGCTACAGCACCGCCGGTGTGGATCCCACAGTAATGGGCATTGGTCCTGTGCCTGCGGTGCGCAAGCTTCTGAAGCAGCTGGATATGACCATAGACCAGTTTGATCTGATCGAGCTGAACGAAGCCTTTGCCGCACAGGTAGGCGCTTGTGTCAAGGAGCTGGGCATTGACGAAAGCAAGCTGAATGTCAACGGCGGTGCTATTGCTTTGGGTCACCCTGCCGGCTGCACCGGTGGCAGATTGGTAGGCACACTGTGCTATGAGCTGCAAAGAAGAGAGAATGCCAAATACGCACTGGCAACCCTGTGTGTAGGTGGCGGCTTCGGCAGTGCCATTGCGCTGGAAAAAGTGTAAAAAAGGCGCTGTCTCAAAATGTATGAGACAGCGCCCTTCACGTTTAATTTGTATTTATTGCATCTTTGCATAGAGCTTCGTCAGCAGTCTGCGCAGGGGCACGAACAGCACCAAGGCAATGACGAAGTTGCCAATGGCGTGGGGAATGTCAAAGGCGATGCCGGCCAGCCACCAGCGGATGGCATAGTCCACGCCGCCGAAGAAAATATACACCGGGCAGCACAAGAAGCCGAAGGCCATTCCAAAGCTACCTGCGATCAACGCCCACCAAAGGGGATTTTTCAGCCCTCGGGCAGCCAATGCGCATACCGCCAAAATCAGCCAAACATACAGATAATTGACGTTCCAAAGCTGGATGCCGTAGAGTGCGATCTCCATCAGCACATACAGGTAAATGGGATACAGACACTTCCAGCCGAACACCACAGCAAACAGCATTACCATCAGCGATACCGGCTCAATGTTGGGAAGACTGCTCATTGCAACCTTGGCACCGAAAGTCAAAGCTCCCAGCATACCAAAAAGAGCGATCTCCCGCAGGGTCAGATGGGGTTTCTTAGCCACGGGTGTACACCAGCTTGTATTCACCGCCGTCGGTAATGGGGGTGGTGTCGATGCCGGAGAGGGCATATTCGTCGCCGACATAAACAGCCCAGTAAGCACCATCGGTTTCATACACAGCGCTTTCTCCGTCTACTTCTGTGATCTCCATACCATAAGGACCGGCGTTGCCTTTGATGACACCGGCGGCCTCCAGCACAGGGCCGACGTAGGATTCATCGGATTCGTATTCCAATACCTTTTCTGAGCCGTCGGCGTGCACAACGGTAACGGTGAATTTTTTCATAGAGCCGTCGCCCTCTTCGGTCTTGGGAGCACAGGCGGCAAGGGTCAGAAGCATGGCAAACGTAAGGATCAGCGCGAAGATTTTTTTCATAAGGTTACCTCCTAAAAAAGTTATGGCTGGGGCATCCTGCACAGGATGCCGCCGCCGTTTTTCTGCGACAAGCGCACCTCCCATAACACGCAGGAGGCGGAGAATCCAAGTTCCGTAGGTCTTCTGACTTCTGCCTTTCAGGAGGGGTTGCAAGCCTCCTTGCGATCCTTCTCAGCCTTCCCGGAATACTTCCAGTGACCGGTTTTCACCTTTGAGCAGAGGATCTTGACAGTTACAGCGGCGGTACCGTTTGGGAATCTCACCCAATTATCTTGTTCAGTAACTTGCACCATACGCACAAGCTACCACGGAACAGGTATCTGGTTGTCGAAAGGATTATAGCATGGGGAAGCACAAATGTCAAAAGTAAATATCAGCAACAGAAGATTCTTCTGCAGCAGCACAGCTGGGCCAGCCAGCACACGCACATCTGCCACCAGCCGCCCCGGAGCTCAAAGCCACGGAAGCCTCCGGCTTGCTGACGGTAGCTGCTGCCGCCGTTTTCAATGGCATCCAGAGCCTGCATATATTCTATATTTCCCGGCTCCATGGACACCGCCCGGCGAATGTGCTCCAATGCCGTCACCTGGTTGCCTACACCGTCGTTGGCGAGGGCGGACAGATAGTACCAGCGTCCGTTTCGATCTGTGTCGTTTTGCAGCACATTCAGTGCCTCGTGGAAGCGGCCGTACATAATATACCGATAAGCAGACTGCTTATAATTTCCCTGAGACTGCTGACCGCCGTAGGGATCATAGCCGTAGCCCTGGCTACGTCCCCGGTAGCTTTCCGGGTTTTTGATCTGATCGTAGGCAGCGTTGATCTCCTGCATTTTCCGGGCTGCTTCGGGATCATCGGGATTCCGGTCCGGATGGTACTTCATCGCCAGCTTGCGGTATGCCTTTTTAATTTCTTCGTCGGATGCATTGGGACTTACCCCCAGCACCTTATAAGGATCTTGCACCATTTTATTCCTCCGGGGATGGCTTATGCCGTCCCTGTTTTGTTCTGTATTCCAGCCAAATGCCGCTGTAAAGGATGTTGTCCAAAATCGCTTTGTCCTGCACCAAGGGCAACCGCTCGAAGAAATCCGTACACCGACCCATTGCCAGCACCAAATATTCTTCCCAGCGTTTCCGGTCTTCCCCTGTACCCATAGCCACAAAGGGATTGTATTGATGCTTGCGTATATCTTTCCGGTAATCCACTGCGGCATCGGCAAAATAAATATATCTGCCCAAAGCCATACCCAGCTTTCGCAGAGTCTGCGCCCACAGATCCTCCCGGTACACCAAAAGCTCACCCATCAGCTCACCGAAGCAGCCGGCAGGCAGATCCGGATTGGTGCAGCCCTCTTTTTCCAGCGCCTGCAGCCTTGCAAGGCAGTCTTCCATAGCCTTGCACTGACGGGGATATGCTTCCTTCAGACGGGGCATACTCTTTCCCAAATGATCACACATCCATTTGGCGGTGCGCTTGCCCTCGTCCAGATAATCGTCCTGGGCATTATAATAAGCAAGCGCCACATTCATATCTGCGGCATAGCGCACATATTCATTGTCCACCCAAGGACGTCCGCTGATGGGGTGAAGATGGCAGGCGTTTTTGCCGGCGGTTTCTTCCGGCTCATACAAGCTCATAAGCAGCAGTGCCAAAAACGCCATATCGTAGCTGAGCACAAGCCGTGCGGTGTTGGAGGTGCGCAATCGTATCTGACGGCAGATGCCGCAGTAAACGCTGCCGTAGCGTTTTCTGGTATCTTTGTCCAGTTCCTTCAGATCTGCCATAACATAACCAAACATAGAAGCACCTCCTTTTTTATAGTGTATCATACATAATAATTGTGAACAAGGGGTAAACATAGGAAAAATTTTACATTCTTCCATAAAGGAATTGTAAATATCTTTCTGTTTCTGCGGTTTTTGCGCAATTTCTTTTTTGGTATAGCTTTTTTGGCGATTTCCTTATATAATAGAAAAAACAAATGGTCACAGGTGGTGTTGACGCTCTGTGTGAAAACAGCGTTTGGAGGTTATACTATGAAATATGGATTTGGTGTGGATCTGGGCGGAACAACGGTCAAGATCGCTTATTTTGACGAAACCGGTGCAATGCTTCACAAGTGGGAGATCCCCACAGTCACAGAAAACAGCGGCAAGCAGATCCTGCCGGACATTGCAAAGGCTGTTTTGGGCTATATGAAAGAAAACGCCATCTCCCGGGAATCTGTCATCGGTATCGGCATCGGTGTTCCCGGCCCGGTGTTTCCCGATGGCACGGTAAACAAGTGTATCAATCTGGGTTGGGGCGTGTTCAACATCCAAAAGGAGCTGGAAGGTCTTACGGGTATGCCGGTGAAGGCAGGAAACGATGCTACGGTGGCGGCATTGGGTGAGTGCTGGAAGGGTGGCGGTCAAGGCTGTGATAATATGGTGTTTGCCACCTTGGGCACCGGTGTCGGTGGCGGTATCGTGGTAGGCGGCAGAGTGATCCACGGTGTTCACGGCGCCGGCGGTGAGATCGGCCATATGGTGATCAACCGGGACGAGGAGGAATCCTGCAACTGTGGCAAGCGTGGCTGCGTGGAGCAGTACTGTTCTGCCACGGGTATTGTGCGCATTGCAAAAAAATTTATGGCAGAAAAGGATACGCCTTCCGTCCTGCGCAAGATTCAGACCCTTACCTGTAAAGATGTGTTCGATGCCGGAAAGGCAGAAGATGCCTTGGCTTTGGAAATTTTGGAACAGGTCTATGCATATCTGGGTGAATTCCTTGCCAATGTGTGCAACGTTACCGACCCGGAGGTGATCGTGCTGGGCGGCGGTGTCAGCAAGGCCGGACATATGCTTTTGGAGGGTGCGGAACGCTACTATAAAAAATATGTATTCCACGCCTGCCGTGAGACTCGCTTTGCCTTAGCATCTTTGGGCAATGATGCCGGTGCTTACGGTGCGTTTAAATTGGTTTTGGAGGGATGATTTATGGATAAAACTGCGCTTTTTAAGCTTTCCTATGGTCTCTACGTCCTCACTGCCCGGCAGGGCGACAAGGACAACGGCTGTATCATCAACACCTGCAGCCAGCTGACAGATACTCCACTGCAAATCCAGATCACGGTGAACAAGGACAACTTGACCCACGATATGGTAATGGAAACCGGGATATTTAACATTTCTGTTCTCACGGAGGAGGCTACCTTCTGGGTGTTCCAGCATTACGGCTTCCAGTCCGGTCGGGATACAGATAAGTTTGCTGCCCTTCCGGAAAACCGTACAGAAAACGGAGTGCGTTATGTGGCAGGCTGCACCAATGCGGTGATCAGCGGCAAGGTGGTAAAGTCTGTAGATTGCGGCACCCACACCCTGTTTATTGCGGAAGTCACAGAGACAAAGCTTTTGGACGATGCAAACAGCGTTACCTACCAGTATTATTTTGACCATATCAAGCCGAAGCCCCAGCCCACAGAAAAAGAGAGCTGGGTCTGCAAGATCTGCAATTATGTTCACGAAGGGCCGTTGCCTGCGGACTTTATCTGCCCCTGGTGCAAGCACGGTGCAGATGCCTTTGAGAAACAGCAGTAAAGTTCAAGTTATCAAACAGTTTGATAAACTGTCAAGTTGAAAGGAAATCCCTTATGTTTTCTGATATACTTTTGACCGTGGATTTTGACCGGACGCTCACCGGCCCGGACGGGAAAGTTCCCCAAAGAAATCTGGACGCCATCCGGTACTTTACGGAGCACGGTGGTAAGTTTACAGTCAATACCGGCCGCAGCACCGGCACATTTTGGCAATATTTGGAAACCATTCCTGCCAATGCGCCGTTTCTTCTCTATAACGGCTCTGCATGGTGGGAAAACGGTGAGCTTTCCCATTGCCGTACCATTGATCTGGATGTTTGGGAGACCATGGAGAAGATGCATAAGCTGTACCCCCAGCTGAATTTGGAGATTCAGGCTGGAGACAAGCACTATCACATCGAGACCCATCCCAAGCTGAAAGCGCTTTACGATGCACAGAACTGGCGTTACGCATCTGCCCGGTGGGGACAGGATGTAGGCCCTTTTATGAAATTTTCTTTTTTCGGCACACCGGAAAAGCCGTTGGTTTCTGAACTGTATAAAATCACCCCGGAGGAGCAGGTGCTCTTTGATACCGCAGAGCAGACCATTCGTGACTTGTACGGAGACAAGGTAGAGGTGTTCCGTCCTGCCCATCGGATCATTGATGTCCACGCCAGAGGCGTTTCTAAAATTGCGGCTGCCCGTGCGCTTCAGAAGCAACTGGGCAGAAGCATCTTGATTTGCGTGGGCGACGGTGAAAATGACATTCCTATGCTGGACGGAGCAGATTATGGTTTCTGCCCTGCGGATGCGATGATTGCAGACAGTTATGAAAATGTCTGCCCCTGCGGTGAAGGTGCCGTTGCCGATGTGATTTATGAAAAAATTCCGGAAATTCTTAAAAAACGCCCTTGACACACAGCTGTAATTGTGCTAGAATTTGATAGCTGAATACGCCAGGGCAAATGCGGGTGTAGTTCAATGGTAGAACACCAGCCTTCCAAGCTGGATACGCGGGTCCGATTCCCGTCACCCGCTCCAAAGAAATGCGCCAGTAGCTCAGCTGGATAGA
>JAZRRS010000074.1:0-24521 GCA_045651005.1 Faecousia sp. | reverse complement strand
GAGTGTATTTACCGGCACAAACCGAGGACACTTTCTGATGCACAACGCATGATTGATGACTACATCTACTTTTACAACAATGAACGTATCCAAACAAAAACAGGAGTGGCGCCGCTTACGCTACGCCACTCCACTTGAATTGAATATTTCCTACATGGGGGTGTTTTTGTACTGTCCGCACAAATTGGGGCAGTTCAGTCAGTGCCATAGTGGGCGATTTTTATAGAATCTCTGCAAGCCATTGTTTTACTGCGATCAGCCAAACCTTTACGGCTTCCGCTTGCGGACTCAGAACATCTGTGGTGACACGGTCACAAGTGCTCATACCGTGCTTTCCCTCGGGGAAGATCTCCATACGGAAGGGGATTTGATGCTCCGCCAAAGCCTGTGCGTACAAAAGACTATTTTGCACCGGCACCAGCTTATCCCCTGTGCAATGCCACAGGAAGGTAGGCGGTGTTCGGTCTGACACCATTTTGTCGCAGGAGAAAAAGTCGATTCTCTCCTGTGTTTCCGGGTATGTACCCCCTGCCAGCTTTTCAAAAGACCCTTTATGGCTGTAGTTGGGGTCTGCGGTGATCACCGGGTAGCACAGAATGGATGCCGCCACTGCTTTGCTTTCCGGAAATACCGCCCGTACCTCCGGGCAATCAAAGCGATTGGTATAGTGCGCTGCCAGATGTCCGCCTGCGGAAAAGCCCATAATGGCAATTTTTTGAGGATCTGTATGCCATTCTGCCGCATTTTCCCAAATCAGCTCCATTGCCGCTGCTACCTCTCTCAGCTGAGTGGGGAAGCAATTGGGCGCAACAGAGTAGGTCAAAATAAATACATTGTAGCCCTCGGTCAAAAAGTGCATTGCCACAGGCTCTGCCTCCCGACGGCTCACAAACCGATAACCACCACCGGGCAGCAGCAAAACACTGGGTCTGCGTTCATTTGCCCTGTCCAGCTCGTGCATATTTTCGGGAATATATAATTCCAGCACCGGGTCACGATTATTTTCCCCCAGGAAGGAAAAATGTTTTTTTAAGTGTAGAATATCGTAGCGCATATCAGACCTCTTCTTTCTTTTCCGCATTCAACGCATCCACCACAATTTCACCATAGGGATTGACGATCACCGTGCGGTAGGTATGATAGATCACCATACCCGGCTTGCCGCCGGGTGTTTTTTTTACCTGCCGCACAGATGTCACATCCACAGGAATATTCTGACCGCCCTTGCTTTCTCCATAGAACGCCGCCAGCTGCGCAGCCTGGGTCACCGTATCGTCCGGAGGCTGCGTGCCACCGCAGGAAATGATCACATGGCTGCCGTGGACCTTTTGGGCGTGAAGCCAAAGATCGTCCTTCCGGGCAAGCTTAAAGGTCAATTCATCGTTCTGACGGTTGTTTCTGCCCACATAGATCGGGTATCCATCGGTGGACTCAAACCGCATAGGCGTACATTTTGCCTGCTTCATCCGCTTCTTTCCCGTGTCTCCACGAATGTAGCCACCGGACTGCAGCTCCTGTCGGATCTCCTCCAGCTCCGCCTCACTTTCGGCTCTGTTCAGTTCCTCCAGTACACTTTCCAAATACACAAGCTCCTGCTCACCAAATTCGATCTGACGGGTCAGCTCCTTTTCCGCATTTTTCATACGGGTGTAATCCTTATAGAACTTGGCCGCATTCTGCTGAGGCGACAAAATCTCAGAAATTGGAATATCAATGACCTTCATTTCCTCATCATAAAAGTCCTCAGCCTGCAGCACTCGCTGCCCCTTGGTAATTTTGTGAATATTGGCAGTGACGATGTCACCCAGCTGCCGCAGCCGCTCCCGGTCAAAGGTGGCCGTCAGTTCTTTTTCCTGCACCGCCAGCTTTCTGCGCAGCCGCTGACAAAGATTGGAAACCGTCTTGCGCACCGCTTGACTTTTCTGCCGCATAGCATCCCGTCTGTCCCGTACCGTATAGAAGCGATCCAGTAGCGCACCAAAGGATTCTGCCTGCAAGCCGTTTCCATACTGACGGATAGGACAAAAAGCAAACTGCTTAGGCGTACCATCAGAAGCTGCGTAATAATAAGCACCGGGATGTCCCAAATGCTCTGAGAAGAAGATCCGCAGCTTTTCTGCCACTGCCGGAATTTCGATTCCCTCCACTCTGGCATCGGTATCTCCGGCGGCAAACAACGCCGCCTCCCGGCATACCAAAGGAGAAAGACCTCCCAAAGCATCCATCAGCCGGTCAGCTAACACATCTGCACCGGGCATTTCTAATAGGTTTACATAACTTATTTCGTTCAAAGGGTCCAGCTTCTGCACCGGCTCCGGGAGCACATAGAGAAGTCCCGGAAGTGCCGAACGTTTAGAACTCTCATCCAATCCCACCCGGCGCAAGCAGTCTAAAATTCTTCCCTCCGGGTCTAACAGGTACAGATTACAGGTCCTGCCCATCAACTCTACCACAAGGCGCTTTTGCACCTCGTCGCCCATTTCATCAATGCAGTCAAAGGAAAACTGCACCGCACGCTCCATAGGCAGTTGGGTGATCTCCCGCAGTCTGCCACCGGACAGGTGCTTGCGCAGCAGCATACAAAACATAGGCGGCTGCTCGGGATTTTCGGGACTGTCTGCCGTCAGATGCAACCGGGGCGCAGCCGGGTTGGCTGCAATCAACAGTTTTTCCCGTCCGTGGGCGCAGCGCAGCTGCAAAATCACCGTATCACGACCCGGCTGGTGGATCTTCTCCACCCGGGCGCCATCGGTCTTCTGCCGCACCTCATCCAGCACCGCCTTCAAAAAATATGCGTCAAACGCCATTTCTCTTACTCCTCTAACATTTTGTGGAACAACGCATTCAGTCGGTCTGTTTTTCCCATCAGGTACAGTGCGCCAAACAGCGTTTCCAAACCGGTTGCCTTGGCATACTCCTGCCGGGTTGCCGCCTTGGGTGCTGCGTGGGTATGGGCATTTTTTCCCCGACGAAAAAAAGCAAGCTCCTCCTCGGTGAGCATAGGCTTCAGCTTGTCGGCAAATTTTGCTTGAGCAGATGCCTTCACCATACTTACTGTATTCTTATGGAGCTTCAATACCGTTTTATCTCCGCCGGCGCACAAATAGGTGCGGCACAAAAGATCATACACACCGTCTCCCACGTGTGCCAATCCCAGATTGGTGATCTCGTTGACCTGCTGGGTCGTCAGCGACATTTGAAACAAGTCTTCCATAACCATCCTCATTTCCTATAACTGATGTAATGTTAGCAGATTTACAAAGTTAAGTCAAATAATTTCGGGGCGTGCTGCACACAACACGCCCCGAAAAAATCAATCAAACAGGTTTTTAAGCATATCAAAAAACTTCTTGCGCTTGGGGCTGGACTTGCCATCCATAGTGGCATCCAGCTTTTGCAGCAATTCCCGCTGCTCCTTGGTCAGCTTTGTAGGCGTTTCCACCACCACAAAGAATCGCTGATTGCCACGGCGCTTGGGGTTGCCCACCTGGGGAATGCCCTTGCCGGGCAGGATGAACTCCTTGCCGGTCTGCGTTCCCTCGGGAATGGTAAAGGTCACTTTTCCATCCAGCGTCGGCACTTCAATCTCTGCGCCCAATGCCGCCTGGGTAAAGGTGATGGGCACTTCACAAAGCACTTCCATACCATCACGCTCGAAAATGGGATGGCTCTTAATATAGACCTCCACCAGCACATCACCACTGGGACCGCCATTTGCACCCACGCAACCCTCGCCACGCAGGCGGAAGCTCTGTCCGTGATTGATGCCGGATGGCACTTTCACCCGGAGCTTATGGTTCTTGCGCACCTTTGCCTTGCCCCGGCAGGTGGTACAGGGATTCTTGATGATCTTGCCCCGACCGGAACAGGAGGGGCAGGTGGATGTAGACTGGAACGCCATACCCATCATATTCTGGGTGACACGCACTTGACCGGAGCCGCCGCATTGGGAACAGGTCTCCACCTTACCGTCTGTGCTGCCGCTGCCGTTACAGCTGCCGCAGTTTTCAATGCGGTAATAGGACACCTCTTTTTCTGCACCAAAGGCGGCTTCCTCGAAGGTGACCTCCAACCGTGCGCCCACGTCCTCACCTCTGCGAGGGCCGTTTCGGGTACGTCTTGCACTGCCACCTCCAAAGACCTCGCTGAAAATATCACCAAAGCCACCGAAACCACCAAAGCCGCCAAAACCGTCAAAACCGGCTCCGCCGCCACCATAGCTGGGGTCAACACCGGCAAAACCGAATTGATCATACTTTGCCCGCTTGTCGGCATCGGAAAGCACCTCATATGCCTCTGCCGCTTCCTTAAACTTCTCCTCGGCTTCCTTGTCACCGGGGTTTCTGTCCGGGTGATATTTCATTGCGCACTTGCGGTACGCTTTTTTTATGGTATCGGCATCAGCGCCCTTTTCTACGCCCAACACCTCATAGTAATCTCTTTTATCCGCCATTGTCTCACCTCGAAAACAACTCTAATTTGGAATCTATACACCGAAAAGGGGCGGAAACCGCCCCTTTTTTTGGATCACTTAGTCAACCGTCTCGTAGTCAGCGTCTACCACGCCGTCATCACCGGGCTGACCTGCACCGGGCTGACCGCCCTGAGGATTGCTCTGCTGGTACAGCTTCTCAGCAATGGGATAGAATGCCTTCTGAAGCTCCTCGGTAGCAGCCTTGATGGCCTCCACATCCGTACCCTTATTCAGCTCCTTCAGCTTCTCAACTGCTGCCAATACAGGAGCCTTCTCACTCTCTGTGACCTTGTCGCCCAAATCGGTCAAAGTCTTTTCGGTCTGATAGATCATATGCTCTGCGTTGTTGTGGGTATCCACTTCTTCCTTGCGAGCCTTATCCTCAGCTGCATACTGCTCAGCTTCCTTCACAGCCTTGTCGATCTCGTCCTGAGACAGATTTGTAGAGGCAGTGATGGAGATCTGCTGCTCCTTGCCGGTGCCCAGATCCTTAGCGGAAACCTTCACAATGCCGTTGGCATCGATGTCGAAGGTAACCTCGATCTGAGGTACGCCACGAGGTGCGGGAGCAATACCGGAGAGCTGGAAGTTGCCCAGGGTCTTATTGTAAGCAGCCATCTCACGCTCACCCTGCAGCACGTGGACATCCACGGAGGTCTGACCGTCAGCTGCGGTGGAGAAAATCTGACTCTTGTGGGTGGGGATGGTGGTGTTGCGCTCGATCAGTCTGGTGAAGACACCGCCCATAGTCTCAATACCCAGAGACAGGGGGGTAACGTCCAGCAGCAGCACATCGTTGACTTCCTGGTTGATAACACCGCCCTGAATAGCAGCACCCAGAGCAACACACTCGTCGGGGTTGATACCCTTGAAGCCTTCCTTTCCGGTGAGCTTCTTAACAGCCTCCTGCACAGCAGGAATACGGGTAGAGCCGCCAACCAACAGCACCTTGTGCAGATCGTTTGCAGACAGACCGGCATCGCTCATAGCCTGACGGACAGGCTTCAGAGTACGCTCCACCAGATCCGCAGTCAGCTCATCAAACTTTGCACGGGTAATGGTCACATCCAAATGCTTGGGACCGGTAGCATCTGCAGTGATATAGGGCAGATTCACAGCGGGGGTGGTCATACCGGACAGCTCGATCTTTGCCTTCTCAGCAGCTTCCTTCAGACGTTGCATAGCCACCTTGTCAGCGGACAAATCAACGCCCTCTGCCTTCTTGAACTCAGCAACCAGGTAGTCCATAATACGCTGGTCGAAGTCGTCACCACCCAAACGGGTGTCGCCGGCAGTAGCCTTAACTTCCACAACACCGTCGCCAATCTCCAGAATAGAAACGTCGAAAGTACCGCCGCCCAGGTCATAGACCATAATCTTCTGTTCGCCTTCCTTTTCCACACCGTAAGCCAGTGCAGCAGCGGTAGGCTCGTTGGTAATACGCTTGACGTCCAGACCGGCGATCTTGCCTGCGTCCTTGGTAGCCTGACGCTGTGCATCAGAGAAGTATGCAGGAACGGTGATGACAGCCTCAGTCACAGGCTGACCCAGATATGCCTCTGCATCTGCCTTCAGCTTCTGCAGCACCATTGCGCTGATCTCCTGGGGGGTGTAGCCCTTACCGTCAATGTCTACCTTGTAGTTCTCACCCATATGGCGCTTGATGGAAGCCACGGTGCGGTCAGCATTGGTCACAGCCTGGCGCTTTGCCACCTGACCTACCATACGCTCACCGGTCTTGGAAAATGCTACCACGGAAGGTGTGGTACGAGCGCCTTCGGCATTGGCAATAACAACAGCCTCGCCACCTTCAATAACTGCTACGCAGGAATTGGTTGTACCCAAATCGATACCAATAATCTTACCCATAATAAAATCCTCCTAAATATATAAAAGTTTCATTGTTTACAAATTAGTTTGCCACTTGCACCATTGCAAATCGGATCACTTTTTCACCCATTTTAAAACCCTTTTGGAAAACCTGGGTGATGGTGTTTTCCTCTACACCTTCTTCTTCCGTGTGCATCACTGCGTTGTGCAGATTGGGATCGAAGGTCTCTCCCTTTTCACCGTAGATCTCCACACCCATTCCGGAGAAGATTCCTACCAGCTGGGTCATGGTCATCTCTACGCCCTTTTTGAAAGCTGCATCCTCGGTGTCCTGATTCAGCGCACGCTCCAGATTGTCATACACCGGCAGAAGCTTTTCAATGGCGTCGGCTTTTCCGTTGCCGTAGGACTGTTCTTTTTCCTTTACCGTACGCTTGCGGAAATTATCATAGTCCGCCGCCAGACGCAGGTGCGCATCACGCTCGGCATTGTACTTTTCCTCCCAGGGATCGGTTTCCGCAATTTCCTCCACAGGCGTTTGTTCTGCGGTCTCCTCCACCGGTGTTTCCTCTACCGGTGCTTCCTTTTTCTTCTTAGCCACGCTTTATTCCTCCTCTTGGGGCTTTGCCGCCGGGAGCTGCATCTGCTCAGGCTTTGCAAACATTTTGGAAAGACTCTCTGCAAAATAGGACAGTCTTGCGGTTACCTTGGCGTAATCCATTCGGGTAGGGCCTACCACACCGATCATACCCTGCATACCGTCGCCGATATCAAACTTGGTCATCACCACCGAGGTGTCCTTCAGCTCCTGCGCCACATTTTCCGGGCCAACCAGCACCTTAGTGCCATTTTGATTCTGCATCACAGCCGGAAGATTGGCAAGTGCCTCTTCATCCAATGTGGTCAGCAAACGCTGTGCCTTATCCACATCCCGGTACTCCGGCTGACCCAGCAGCCGCATTTGTCCGGCCACCGCCATATTGGTGCTGCCCTGCTTCCGCAAGGTTTCCGCAGTGAACTCCATAATGACAGGCACAAGACCTGCCGCATCTCCTGCGCTGCCCATCACACGTTCCAGCAGCTCCGGTGTGAAATCATCCGGGCCGATGCCGGTCATTGTGGCATTGAGCACAGCGGAAAGGATCTTCAGCTCATTATCCCCTGCCAGCACCGGCAGCTTGATAAGCTTGTTCACCACTTCCTCATTGGTTAACATAACAACAAGAATCACACTTCCCTGGCCGGCAGCGATCAGCTCAAAACGCTTTACGGTAGCACCGGTCTGCCGGGATGCCATGGAAATAGCCGGAAGGTCGGTAGCCTGCGATACCAGCTTTGCCACCTTCTCTACCATTTTGTCCACTTTTTGCATTTTTTCTTCAATGGCAGTGTTAATGGATGCGGTTTCATCCAAACTCAAGCGGTAATCTGCCATCAGTTCATCCACATAAAGACGGTAGCCTAAAGCGGAAGGAATGCGGCCTGCACTGGTATGCGGCTGCTCCAAATATCCCATTTCCGTCAGATCCGCCATTTCATTGCGGATGGTTGCGGAGGAATATTTCATATCCGGCAGCTCCGTGACCGCCTTAGAGCCTACCGGCTCTGCTGTACGGATATACAGGTCTACCACGCTGCGCAGAACCTTTTTCTTTCGTTCTGTCAGTTCCATTGTATCCCTCCTGATCAATCATTAGCACTCAACACACCTGAGTGCTAAGCACACTATACTACAGAGTGCTAAAAAAGTCAAGTGCTCCAATTATAAAATATTTTTTAACACATTCAAATTGACAGTTTATCAAACTGTCATCCTGAGCGGAGCGAAGGATCTCCATCGTAAAACACGCATTATCGAAGGGGATTCTTCGTCGCCTGTGGCTTCTCAGAATGACGGCATAGCTTGAAATTTGCAAATAACCGCCGCACCGAAGAGGTGCAGCGGTTGTTGCGCTTTATTCTTCTTGCAGGAAATTCCGTATATTTTCCGCCACGGGACAATTGGGTGCGTAGGGGCAGTTTTCATACAGGCAATCCACTTCTGTCAAGACCCCATCCTCTGCCACCGCTGCTACGGTGCGTGCACCGTCCAACTGACGGCAGTAGCCGCTGAAAAAGCCTTCTCTTTCCATTTTAGCCATCCTCCATAATGCACCAGCCAAAGGGCTGCAATGTGATCTGCCACGGAGATACTTCCCCAATGCCACTTCCCATAAGCAGCTTTCCTGATGCAACCTCCCACGGTTCGTTGTTTTGGTTTACATAAATCCTAACCGTATCCTCCCCGGTGCTTCTGGTATAGCCTAGTCTTCCCTCTTCTGCGGCAAAGAAACTGATTTTACCCATACGCAACGCAGGGTGATCCCGACGTAGCTGTCCCAAGCTCCGGTAGTGCCGCAAAAGCGCTTCGTCCTCATTTCCCCAAGGGTAGGGCCTGCGGTTAAAGGGGTCTTTTCCCCCTTCCATTCCGGCTTCGTCCCCGTAATAAACCGAAGGACTTCCCGGCAGAGTATACTGCAGTACCGTTGCCACCAGCATCTGCCGGTGTGCCAGCTGCCGTTGTTCCGGAGTCAAAAACCGCTTGGCCAATTCCTCCCGTGTGCCGTCAGAATCATCCACCAGCGTTGTAAGGATCCGGGGGGTATCGTGGGTACCCAGCAGATTCATATTGCAGAAAACCACCTGCTCCGGGTAATTTTCCATCACGGTCATTACGCAGTTTCGGAACGCCGAACCATCATCCGCTTTCCACAAAAAGTCCAAAATCGCCTTCCGGAAGGGATAGTTCATTATGCTGTCCAACGTGCCGTCCACAAAATACCGACGACGGATGTCATAAGAAATCTTGTTGGAAGCATCCTCCCACACTTCCCCCATCAAAAGCGCATCGGGGCGAAGCTGCCGCAGCCGTTTTTTTAACCTGTCCACAAATTCGTTGGGCAGCTCATCCGCCACATCCAGTCGAAAACCGTCTGCTCCCAAAGCCAACCAATGGGCAATAACAGAATCCTCACCGTCTATTATATACTCTAAAAAAGCAGGATCCAGTTTTCTCACCGTAGGCAAGGTGTCAAACCCCCACCAGCTGTCGTAAACATCCGGATAACTATGGAAGGTATACCAACTATAATACGGAGACTGTGTGGTGCAGTACGCACCCTCACCGCCAAAGCGGTTGTTTTTATCAAAATAGCGGCTGTCCGAGCCTGTGTGAGAATAGACACCATCCAAAATCACCCGGATACCCCGGGCGTGGGCAGCCACGCACATTGCTCTGAAATCTGCCTCTGTGCCCAGCATCGGGTCGGGCATCTTATAGTCGCCGGTGTCATAGCGGTGACTGGAAAAGCTTTTGCTAATGGGATTCAGATAAAGAATCGTCGTTCCCAAAGATGCAATGTAGTCCATTTTTTCCGTAATGCCCCGGAAGTTGCCACCGTAAAAATCGTTATTCAGCACCTCTCCTTTGTGGTCGGGCTGCCAGGAAACCTCCTCATTCCAGCTTTCGTGGACGGTGTAAGGCGTCAGCTTTCCCGTCAGATCGCATTCCCCCATCTTACAAAACCGATCCGGAAACACCTGATAAATCACTGCGCCCTTCGCCCAGTCCGGCGTGGTAAAATCCTCCGGGATGCAGGAGATCTGCCACAGGTCGCCTGCTTCCATATTGGTATCATCACCGTATTTAAAAAGCCGGAACGTGCCTGTGTTGCCGGTAATGCGGAAGTAATAAAAAAAGAGCCCCGGTGCCTCTAAAGCAAACCGGCACTGCCAGATATGGTAAGGCCCTTGCTGCTTTAAAAAACAAAAGTCTACTTCCCGGAACGCTTCCCCGTTTTCCCTTTGCAGCACCAGTTCCACCGCTTTTGTGCCTACGGTTTCCGGAATGTGGATACGCAGGGTACATTCCTCTCCCGGTGTCACGCAACCAAAGGGGGTCTTATAGATTTCATTTTTGGAATCAAATAGAATACGCATAAAACCCTCCTGATGCTTTTTCCTCATTATAACAGATGAAAGACAAGAAATGCAAGATGAACAAAGCATATCAAATTCGTATTTATCGGGCGGCAGTGCCGCCTGACAATTCGTGCACACTGCGGAAGAAATCGTTACAAAAAATGCTCGGTAACGGAAAAATATAACGATATCGAGCAATAAATGTTACGAAAACAAATGCACTATGCACGAGGAGGGGTGAAGCGCCCTTGCGCTTCAAATTGGAATTTAATGGCGTACCCGGGTGGGTACGCCATTTCTTTACATTTCGTTGCGCATTTTTCGGAACAGCTCCATATACTTCTGTGCCGGTTTGTCCCAGCTGAAGTCTTGGCGCATACATTTTTCCTGCAATGCCCGGAATCCCTCTCTGTTTCCTGTATACAGCCGG
The DNA here is from genome assembly GCA_045651005.1 of Faecousia sp. Classification (GTDB taxonomy): domain Bacteria; phylum Bacillota; class Clostridia; order Oscillospirales; family Oscillospiraceae; genus Faecousia. Next base: position 13,827 of record JAZRRS010000074.1, on the reverse strand, counting down.
ATGCAACGCTGCAACGCACCGTAAAAATCATCCGCATTATAGCTTTCAAAGGTAAAGCCCAAGCCACCGCAGCCGTTTTCATCACAACCGGGAACGGTGTCCTTAAGACCACCGGTGGCATGCACTACCGGCACAGTGCCGTAGCGCATAGCGTTCATTTGGCTCAGACCGCAAGGCTCAGATTTAGAGGGCATCATATAGATGTCACCGCCGGCGTAGATCCGGGCAGCAAGTCCCAGATCAAAGGTGATCTTCGCTGCCACACGGTGGGGAAATTCCGCAGCCAATTGAGAGAAGAAGTTTTCAAACTGCTTCTCACCCGTGCCCAAGATCAATATCTGACAAGACTGCTCTGCCAGCAGCTTTCTTGCGGCATAGCGCAAAAGATCCAAGCCTTTATGCCCTGCAAGCCGGGTCACCATTACCAGCAGGGGCACATCCTCCCTCTGAGGAAGACCCACTTCCTTTTGCAGCTGCGCCTTGCACGACGCCTTACCTGCGACAAAAGTGTCCGCATTGTAGTGGACAGGCAATGCCGGGTCTGTCTCCGGGTTAAAGGTATTTACATCAATGCCGTTGGTAATACCGGTGAGCTTCCAGCCGGCAGCAGAAAGCACATCCTCCATACCGTGGGCATAGTAGGGATACATCAGCTGCCGGGCATAGGTCTCAGACACGGTAGTCACAAGATGCGCTGTCTCCACAGCACCCTTCATCACATTCACCGCACCGTCTTTGTCCAGACAGGGGCGGTACTCCCAGGGCAGACCCAGCACATCGTCAAAGAAATAGCTGTCTGCCCATCCCTGATACTCCACATTGTGGATGGTAAACATACACTTTGTTCCGGGGAATCGGTGGTAATACTCTGCTGCCAGATAGACAGGCACCGGCGCCGTCTGCCAGTCGTTGCATTGGATCACATCCGGCACGAAACCGATGGCAAGGAGGCTGTCTAAACACGCCTTGGCGAAAAAGGCAAACCGCTCACCGTCATCCAATTCGCCATAGATCGCACCGCTGCGGTCACCAAAGTAATACAGGTTATCGATGAAATAGACATCCACACGGTCTTTGGGATTTTTCAACCGCAGAATGCCGCAGTATTGCTGCCGCCAGCCCAGCTGCACCGTAATGCTGGTAACAAACTCCACCGGGAATCGGTCATCCTCCCGGATCTTCTTATAATAGGGCAAAAACAGCACCACGTCGTTGCCGGGTATTCTGGAAAGTGCAGAAGGCAGTGCCTCCATCACATCTCCCAAGCCACCGGATTTCACATAGGGAGCACCTTCCGAGGCAAGCAGTGCGATCCTCATACCACTTCACCCCGCTTGATAATCACAGGATTGCTGGGCGTGCCCATCAGTTTCGCACCGGGACGGACATACACATCCTTGTCCAAAATCACATAGCGCAGCTCGCAGCCTTCGCCTATGACAGCATCGTTCATAACCACGCAGTCCTCCACCTTTGCCGTGGGATAGACTGTCACCTGACGAAACAGTACGCTGCCCCGTACATTGCCGCCCAGCATACAGCCGTCTGCCACATAACAGTTTTCAATGCGGCAATCCTCACCATAGTAGCTGGGAACACGGTCACGCACCTTTGTATAAACAGGATGACAGCCGGAGAACAGTTCCTGGCGAATCTCCTTACGCACAAGAGAAAGACTGTTTTTGAAATACTCCTCCACAGATTCGTTGAACATGGCAATGCCACCAAAGCTGAAGACATTTATGGCAGCTGCATCCTTCTTCCACAGACCCAGCATCAGATCCCGGTCCATATGGTACAGGTTATGCGCAATGTGCTCCTTCACCTGCTGGACCAGCCACTTTTTGCTCATCACAAAAATATCCATAGATGCTTCATAGTCCGCAGGGGCAGCATAGTCCACCACCATATCGGCAATCTGACCCTTCTTGTCCAGCTTTACTGCCAGATCCATCTGACGGTAGCCGTTGCAGATCCCCGGCTTAGTCACCAGAGTAATATCCCTGCCGCTTGCCATATGGGATTCCAGCACCTGCGTCAAATCCAGGTTGCTAAGGATCGCAGAGTCGATCATTACCACAAGCTCGTCCTCCTGGCCGTACTCCAGGAAACTCATAGCACTGCTCAAAGATTCCAGCTTGCCACGATAGTCCGAGACATGAGAGGAGGAGAAGGGTGTCAAATACTCAAGACCGCCCTCTTCCATTTCAAGACCCCATTCTTCACCGGAGCCTACGTGGTTCATAAGACTCTGGTAGCTATGACGGGTGACGATGCCTACACGGTGGATGCCGGCGCAGCTGAGGTTAGACAGTGCAAAATCCACCTGGCGGTAACGACCACCGAAGGGCAAGCTTGCCATGGTGCGCTTTTCTGTCAGGGCACTCACCGTACCATCGTTTGCGAAAATAATACCGGTTACATTCACGGCGATCCCTCCTTACTTCATCTCACCGGGCAGCAGCACGGTGTTTTCTTCCAGCACAGTGTCCTTTGCCGTGACACTGATCTTCTTCTTTTCCTTGGGCCCATATGCACCGCCCACCACGCAGCCGCGGCTGATATGGCTGTTCTCGCCTAAGATAGCATGGCGCACAATGGCATCGGTTTCGATCACAGCGCCGGGCATTACCACGCTGTCCTCCACCAAAGCACCCTCACCCACGGTACAACCGGTGGAAATGATGCTGTGGCGCACAGTTCCGTAAATCTCAGACCCCTCGGCAATAAAGCAATTCACCGTCACCGCACCCTGGTCTATATAAGAAGACGGCAGGGCGTTGTTTCTGGCATAGATCTTGCTCTTCTCATCGCCCCGGATGTTAAACTTAGGATCCTTGCCCAAAAGCTCCATATTGGCTTCCCACAAAGAATCGATGGTTCCCACATCCTTCCAGTATCCGTTGAAGGTATAAGCCATCAGCTTGTGACCGGCGGCGAGCAGATTGGGAATAATATTCTTGCCAAAGTCATTGGAGGATGTGGGATCTTCCTCGTCCGCAATGAGAAATTCCCGGAGAACCTTCCAGTTAAACACATAAATACCCATAGAGGCATTGGTGGACTTGGGGTGCTTGGGCTTCTCTTCAAATTCATAGATAGAACCATCGGGATTGGTATTGAGAATACCGAAACGGCTTGCCTCCTCCAACGGTACATCCCGCACAGCAATGGTACAGGCAGCACCGCTGCGCTCATGATGATTTACCATATCCGCATAGTCCATCTTGTAAATATGGTCACCGGACAGGATCACCACATACTCCGGATCATAACGCTCAATAAAGGCGATGTTCTGATAAATGGCGTTGGCAGTGCCTTTATACCAGCCACTTTTCTTATCGTGGCGTTCATAGGGCGGCAGCACCATAGCGGTAGACTGAGACTTATTAAGGCCCCAAGGCTGACCGTTGCCAATATATTCATTCAATTCCAGCGGCTGATACTGCGTGAGAATGCCCACTGTATCAATGCCGGAGTTGACGCAGTTGCTTAAAGGAAAATCAATAATTCGATACTTACCGCCAAAGGGCACTGCAGGCTTTGCAGTATTTTGAGTAAGTACCTTCAGACGGCTTCCCTGTCCGCCTGCCAGCAGCATTGCAATTGTGCGCTTCTTCTGAAAATGCATATTTTCAGCTCCTTATATTAAAATGTGTATACACAGCTTTGTCTGTAACAGGGCGTAAATTTCCCCATAGATAACATACCATATTTTTGTTTGGAAAGAAAGGGGCATTTTGTCTAAAAACATATTGTATTTTATGTCAATATATACAAAATTTTCTTTTATTTTTTATAGCCTCCCGTTATAATTTCTTGATGACAAATGCCTTTTTTGGGTATATAATAACAGTACTTGTATCTAAAAGGAGGGAAAACTATGGACGCCGGTAACAGTAGCGGCAATATACCGGACCGAAGTCGGCGCCAAAGTTGGCTCCGATAACCCGGTGTTTTGCCTTTATCATTTTTGTATAAAGGAGGAAACACAATGACCGAACGCTTTTTGCTGGTGGAACAAACTGTCTGCGAGCTAATGGAAATGAAAAAATATTCCACGCTTCGAGACATTCTCACCACCATAAACCCAACAGACGTAGCTGCCTTATTTGCAGATCTGGAGGAACGGCAGATCCCTCTGCTCTTCCGGCTGCTGCCTAAGGAGCAAGCCGCTGACACCTTTGTGGAAATGGAGGCAGATGCCCAGGAGGTGTTGATCCGTTCCTTCTCCGATAACGAACTAAAGGAGATCGTGGACGAGCTCTATGCCGACGATGCCGCTGCATTGATCGAGGAAATGCCTGCCAATGTGGTAAAGCGTATCCTGCGCCAGGCTGACCCGGAAATGCGCGCCTCCATCAATCTGATCCTGCGCTATCCCGAAAACTCCGCAGGCTCTATGATGACCACAGAATATGTGTCCCTGCGACCGCAAATGACGGTTGAAGAGAGCATTTTACGCATCCGCCGTCAAGGCTTCGATAAAGAGACCATCTATACCTGCTATGTGACCCAGGGCAGAAAGCTTTTGGGCATTGTCACCGTGAAAGATTTGCTGCTGTGCGAAGATGACGCCACACAGGTGCAGGATATTATGTTAACCAACCTGATCTCCGTCACCACCCACACAGACAAAGAAGAGGTCGCAAAGATGCTCTCCCGGTATGACTTCCTGGCGCTTCCGGTGGTAGATGCAGAAAACCGGATGGTGGGCATCGTCACCTTTGACGACGCTATGGACGTTTTGGAAGAAGAGACCACAGAGGATATGGCACTGATGGGCGGTGTTTTGCCCAGCGAAAAAACATATCTGAAAAGCTCTGTCTTTTCCCTGTTTAAAAACCGTATCCCCTGGTTGCTGCTGCTGATGGTATCCGCCACCTTCACAGGTATGATCATCACCTCTTTCGAAGGGGCTTTGGCTGCACAGGCAGTACTGACCGCTTTTATCCCTATGCTGATGGGCACCGGCGGTAACTCCGGATCTCAGTCCTCGGTCACAGTGATCCGTGCTTTGAGTCTGGACGAGCTACGCCTTTCCGATCTGCCCAGGGTAATATGGAAAGAGATCCGCACAGCGGTGCTCTGCGGTGCCGCCCTTGCAGTTGTTTGTTTCATAAAAATATGGCTGATCGATAACCTTTTGCTGGGAAACGAAGAGATCACCTTGATGGTCAACGCTGTTGTCTGCCTGGCACTGTTCGTCACCGTGCTATCTGCAAAACTGGTAGGTGCGGCACTCCCCCTTTTGGCAAAAGCCGTGAAGCTGGACCCTGCGGTAATGGCAAGTCCCTTCATTACCTCCATCGTGGATGCGCTCTCCCTTTTGGTGTATTTCCTCTTTGCCCGGTTACTGCTTGGCGTTTGAGAAAATTGTTTATGCCCCCTGATGCAACACTGCATCAGGGGGCATTTAATATTTCATTAACCTACGGCGATGCTGATCGGGTCTGTCTCGACCACAGTATCGTAGGTTTCTGTATTGTAAATACGGAACTTTACCTCCAGTTCTTCAATAGCAGTGATGCCATTTTCTTCCAGATCTGTGGATAAGATTGTAATTTCCTCCACTGCCTTTTTGCCGGCATACACCTCTCCGTAGAACAGAGGATCTACCATAAAACCGTTAATAGACATATCCTCACAGGCAAATGTCAGGTTCTGTCCGGTTGCGTTTTCAAGATATAACAACACCGCTGTTCCCCAAAAACTGTCTTCGTTCACGTATTTACCTACGATTTTGATGCCATCCTTTTCAAAAAGCACATTGCCCGTATCCTCCGGCTGGCTATCCATATTCTCAAATGCCGATGTTTGGATAGTTACAGGATCTGCATCAAAAATACCGCTATATGTGTCTGCATCATACACATGGAAATACAGTTCGATCTTACCGACATTGGTAATGCCGGCAGCCTCCAATGCGCTGGAGGAAAGATAGATTGTTTCATTGGCTTTCTTTCCAGCAGCAATGGTAGAAGAAAACAGATCTGAAATCATATAATCATTCACGATCACTGCTTTGCAGTTTACACCCAGATCTTTATCTGCAGAACTCTCGATCAGTACCTTAATGCCCTCTCCCCAAATAGAATCCTCTACGAACTCAGTGGCCGTGATCTTCAGTCCATCCCGATCCAACAGCGTCTGCTGCTCAATGGTAGTCTTCGCGTTGGTGACCGCATTTTCAGTTGGCGTATTTTCTCCGCCGGATATAGGCTTTGTCTCTCCGGTGTCAGAACTGCTGCCCAATGCCATACCTGCAAAAATTGCCAATGCCGCAATCAGGCTTATGATTTTCGTTGTTCTTTTCATTACATTCTCTCCTTAGTTGGTTTTACTATCAGCGCCGCAAGCGCAGAAGCACAAGTTTCAAAAATAATATCCAGCCAATCAAAGGTTCCGGACAAAATCCCCCACTTCTGGCACAACTCCATAACGGTTATAAATATCAAACAGACCCAAAAGCTGTACTTTCCACCATCGTCCATTACAAGCATTCCTGTTGCTGTCAGTGCGTACGCCCACAGCATATCCGGAAGGAAGTTGCGACATATAAGCGCCAACCAACAGGGCACAATTTCTAAACTATCCGGTGCTGTCACCGAAAAGACTTTATAGAAAAACCGAGAAATATGGGTATCCGGTCTGAAAAAGAAATAGATCAAACCGCCCACTGCAACAGGCAGAATAGTATGGAGCACACAGCAAATCCTATATTTACCACTGCCTGTAGGTTCTACCCTTTCCTTTTTGGTCAATCTTTTTCTCCTTGTTCCATTTTCTTTAGATTATATGACAGCCTGTCATATTTGTCAACGAAAAATATGACAAAATGTCATTGGGTGATAGTGATGAAAAATAACTTAAAAAAACTTCGTAGGGACCGAAAATTAACACAAGTCGCTTTACAAATGAAAACCGGCATTGAACAGGCACTTCTGTCAAAATTTGAAACCGGAGAAAGAATTCCCCCTACAGAAACCTTGATGATATTGGCTGATTTTTACGGTGTCAGCATTGACTATATTTTGTGCAGGACAGATAAACCCCAAATCAATCGATAACGAAAAAGCTGTTCTTGTTAAGTAGATTGGAAAAATAAAACAGGCTGTGCAGTTCATTCAAGTTGCACAGCCTGTTTGTTATTTGATAATTTCGTGAACGGTGACAGGGGCAGCACTTGGTGTTTCCGCTTCTGTCAGATCTTTTTCCATCCAGACCGTTCCGTACCAGCTTCCGAATTTATAGCCGCAGTGCGGCATAGTTGCAGTATGCCGGTAACCCACGGCCTTATGAAATGCCACAGACGCTTCATTGGCGGTGGTGATGATGGCATATACCTTGTGATACCCCTGCGCTTGCAAATACACCTCTAAGGCGGCATACAGTTGTTTACCGATGCCCTTTCTGTGTGCCTCCGGGTGCAGGTAAATGGACGCCTCGGCACACCACTGATAGGCAGCTCGTTCAAAAGGAAGACTTCCATAGGCATAGCCTAAAATTCTTCCTGCTTCCTCCCACACGAGCCAGGGAAACCGGGCAGTGATGGACAAAAAGCGCCCTGTAAATTCTTCCAAAGTGGGAACTGTATATTCAAAGCTGATGGCAGTATTTTTTACATAAGGTCCATAGATCTCCAAGATCTGCGGCACATCCGCAACCGTTGCCATACGAATGGACATAGCATCACTTCCTTTGGGGTTATTTTACGGCATATGGCAATCCTCGTCAAGATGCAGAGGTCAAAGAAGGCGTCAAGACAAGCAATTCGACCCCGAAGTGTATACAAATACTCGAGAGGGGAGAATTGCGCAGTAAGTCAAAATGCCTTGCGCAGCAAGGGTCTTACCTGTTTCATAATAAAGGAAATCTCCTCCGTTTCGGCTACACCAAAGTGGAGGAGAATATCTTGCCGTAATAGATTCCATTTTGACGGTTGACGGCTTTTTTGACACTCTGAGCAGGCTGTGCGGTTGGCCAATGTCATTAAGATAAGAAAAAGCGTGTCATTCTGAGGAGCCGCGCGACGAAGAATCCCCCTTGTTATGAAGGAGATCCTTCGTAATCCTCAGGATGACACGCTTAACTTAGCAACATTGGCCGGATGGCACAGCCTGTTATTTCCTATTTGGGGTTACACAGCACCCTGAGACATCATGGCATCCACAACCTTCAGGAAGCCTGCGATGTTCGCACCGGCAACATAGTTGCCTTCCAAACCATACTCACGGGCAGCATCGTCCAGATTGTGGAAGATGCGGATCATAATCTCCTTGAGCATAGCGTCCACCTCTTCAAAGGTCCAGCTGCGGCGCTCAGAGTTCTGGCTCATTTCCAGACCGGAAACTGCAACACCACCGGCATTGGATGCCTTGCCGGGACAGAACAGAACACCGTTATCCTGCAGGTACTTGGTAGCATCCAGAGAAGTGGGCATATTCGCACCCTCGCAGACACAAATACAGCCGTTACCCACCAATGCCTGCGCATCAGCCAGCAGCAACTCATTCTGAGTGGCACAAGGCAATGCAATGTCACACTTGGTAGTCCAAACGCCCTTACCCTCGTGATACACCGAGTTGGGACGCATAGCAGCATACTCCGTCAGTCTTGCACGACGGACTTCCTTGACCGCCTTCAGAGTTGCCACATCAATGCCGTCGGGATCGTAGATCCAGCCGGTAGAATCAGAACAGGTCACAGGCTTTGCGCCCAGCTCCCAAGCCTTCTGAATCGCATAGGTAGCCACATTACCGGCGCCGGAAACAGCGATGACCTTACCCTTCAAGGTATGACCGTTGCATCTGAGCAATTCCTCTGTCAAGTACAGAAGACCGTAGCCGGTTGCCTCAGTACGAGCCAAAGAACCACCGTAGCTCACGCCCTTGCCTGTAAGGATACCGCCCTTATACGCACCACGGATACGACGGTACTGACCGAACATATAGCCGATCTCACGGGCACCCACGCCGATATCACCGGCAGGAACGTCCTCGTCAGCACCGATGTAACGGTGCAGCTCCGTCATAAAGCTCTGGCAGAAGCGCATAATTTCACGGTCGGATTTGCCCTTGGGGTCAAAGTCAGAGCCACCCTTTGCACCGCCCATAGGCAGACCGGTGAGGGAGTTCTTAAAGGTTTGCTCAAAGGACAAGAACTTCATAACACTAAGGTTGACAGTGGGATGGAAACGCAGGCCGCCCTTGTAAGGACCGATGGCACCATTGAACTGGACACGGTAGCCACGGTTTACCTGCACATTGCCGTTATCATCCACCCAAGGAATGGTAAATGTAAAGTTACGCTCAGGCATTGTCAATCGCTCCAACAGTGCCTCACGGCGGTAACGCGCTTCATTTCTTTCCACAACAGCACGGACAGATTCCAGCACCTCTTCCACTGCCTGGTTAAATTCCGGCTGGCTGGGGTTCTGATCCTTCACACGCTGCTTGATCTCGTCTACATAGCTCATATTCTGTTGCCTCCAATATTTAAATGAATGAAGCTATTCTAACAGAAAAGTTTCATTTATGCAACTAGTTTATGACAAAAATAGGTAACAAAATGCAAGTCCGCAAAGAAATAATTTCACATCATTTTGACGAAGACCCGTTCCGAACCGAATTTACACCAGCATTTTGAAGGATAAACGACATTTTAGCAATCTTATGCATAATTTCTTGCAAATCCATTATGCAAGTTTATGCATCTTTTATTGCATTTCCCCAACAGCTCAGTTTTCAGTTTAGCGGGCGGCAGTGCCGCCGGTGCTGTCCCCTTCGATCACGTAGGGGGTGATGTTCACACGGGCATAGCCTACCCGACATCCCTACAGATATTTTGATTCGCCTTTCTGATTTTTACGACGCCTCCGTAGAAAGGGAGGGATGGCGTATTTGACATGCGCCCTTTTTATTATTTTGCAGCTTTGGCGAGCTTACGCTCTTCCTTAGTTTTACAGAACTTTTCCAGCTGAGGAACAAACATCAGACAAATCAGTGCTGCGGTGAAGCCGCCATTGTACAGGCAGAAGCCACCGTGCATATCCGGCACTGCGGTAACCAGCAGATAATGCAGCGCCGCAGCCAGTGCGCCGTAACCCCAGCCGTACTTGCCGGAAATGGGAGAAAGACCATTGGCGTAGCACAGACCGATGAGGATGCCCTGGTTGGCAATGGTCATACCGTAGTTTTCCACACCAAACAGACCTGCGATCCAGCCGAACAGATAAGAGGTCACCACATAGCCCAGCATAATGGGCCACACGTTACCGGGATGGCTGCCGGAGTTGCAGGTACACAGCATACAGAACACAATACCGAAGGTCATACCGGTCCAAACCGTTGCCATACGGGCAGTGCCGCCATCCAGGAATGCCGCAAAGTTAAAGTATGCCACGATCATCAGACCGTACACACCCACATTCATCAGGAAAGGTGCATTGCCATACTTAGTGGTGAAGCTAACGCCCTGTCCCGGATCTTTCAGAAGCTGGAAGTAGTCCTTAGGCTTGCAGCCCATCAGCAGTGCCACAACAATACACAGCGCAAACAGCACTGCACAGAAAATGTTGCAGCCCCAGAAGAACTCCACATCAGCAGCGGTATATGCCTCATATGCGCCCATACCACCAATGCCCACGCCCAGCATCACCTTGTAGAGAACCACACGAAGAAAGAAAGCAGTAAAACCAATGGGCACAGCTGCACTGTAATGGTTATAGCCTTTGTGGATATTGGGTGCGTGACCCAGCCCGGCAGGCAGGAAGAAGCCAATGATCAGACCCACCAGCAGAGCAAGACCTGCACCCAGCCAGTTGAAACCAATGTACTCCGTGCCGGGGTAACGGAACAACAGCTCAGAAATAATGGGCGCAATACCGGTGGAGAACATCATAGCATTGACCTGGCTACCCAACTTTTCCTTCTTCACAAGGCAGTACAGGCAAACACCCAAAATGGTGGGGATCATATTCAAAGGATTGATGCCCCAGGCACCAAAACCAACCGTGAGAAGGAAGCCCAGGGTAGTGGCATTTCCAGGCTTCGCACCGGGCAACAGGCACAAAAGGGTACAAAAAACACCCACAAGACCCATATTCAGAAACGTAGCAGAAAAGCCGCCCATATAGAAATAGTTGCTGCTAACTTTACAGGGATACTTCCAAAGGATCTCTGTACCAACAAAAATATCCTTCAGATCCGGCATACAAAACGCAGCCACAATGAAGCAGAAAGACACTGCCGCAAAAAACGCTTTCAAAAAGCTGACTTCAGAGAGGTTGTTAAGTTTTTTCATAATGACACCTCAATATGTTTATAAAGTTGTTGTTCGAACGACACCGAGCATCGACGGTATCTCAAACGCGCCGTGCACATATTAGTTACCAAAATGGGCGATCCCGTGCTATGCCAGGATCGCCCAGACGGTCGGCTTGTTTCCGCTTACGCTTCCCGGCAGTTTTCTGCCTTCATTCCGTCAGTTGCGTAAGGGTTATTCTCGTCATTGCGGGAGATTGCCACGGTCGCAAGCGACCTCGCAATGACAATCAAATTGGTGCGATTAAGCCTTTTCAGCAGCCTCAACAACGTGCTTCATCAGCACCGTGGTGGTAACTGCGCCCACGCCGCCGGGAACGGGGGTAATTGCCTCAACAATAGGCTCTACCTCATCGTACACAGCGTCACCGGACATACCGCCCTTGCCCTTGGAGGTGATCTTCTCGGGATTCCAGTTCATGGAAACGTCAACAACGATCTGACCCTCACGGACAAACTCCTTGGTCAAGCTTCCCAGCACACCGGCAGCGGAGATGATGATGTCAGCCTCACGGCAGACAGCAGCAGTAGCCACAGTCTTGGTGTGGCAGATAGTAACAGTGGCATTCTTGCCCAGCAGCATCATAGCGGCAGGCTTGCCAACCACCAAAGAACGGCCGATAACCACAGCGGACTTGCCCTTGCAGTCAATGCCGTAGTGATCCAGAATTTCCATACAGGCAGCGGGAGTACAGGGAGCGTAACCCAGATCCTGACCTTCAAACACGCCGGCATTGGACATATGGGTCATAGAGTCCACGTCCTTCTTGGGATCCAGACGGTTGCAGATCTCATCCTGGTCGTTTTTCAGGTGCTTGGGCAGAGGACGGAACATCAGAACACCGTGGACGCTCTCGTCAGCATTGACCTGATCGATCACAGCCAGAACCTCTTCCTTGGTTGCGCTCTCGGGCAGGATGTAATTCTTAACAGCAACACCCACTTCCTCAGCGCGCTTGGTTGCACCCTTCTCATAGGACAGGTCAGAGGGATTCTCACCCAGACGGATGATGCCCAGAGTTGCCTTAACGCCCTTCTCCTGCAGTGCAGCAGTACGAGCCTGCAATGCGGCTACCAGAGCCTCATTCACTTCTTTACCTAACAATTGTTTTGCCATAATAACATTCTCCTTTTTTAACTCGTCCGCAAAGCGGACACCTTAACTTGCCGCAGGCAAATTTCACATTTGCGAAGCAAATATTTCACTGCGGAGCAATTTCACTCGCCATTAGGCGAATTTCACTGCGCTGTAAGCGCTCACACGCCGAAGCCGGACTTGACGGAGTTAAAGATCTCGTCAGCCATTGCACCGTACTTGTCAAGCATACCCAGTGCCTTTGCGTTCATTTCCTCAGCAACCTCACGATTCTTCAAGGTCTTGGTGTTGATGAACACATTGAGGGATGCAGCCTGCAGAGCAGCCTTGCAGCACACAGCACCGCAGCCGGCATCGGAAACAGCCAGACGGCTGCCCTTAGCGGCAAATACAGCAATGTACTCAATGGCCTGGCAGCACAGCTCCATGATCTTCATAGGTGTGGAGCAAGCGATGATGGTAGCCTCTTCCATAACCTGGTCACGGGTGGGATCATCCTTGGGAATGCCGTAGGCCTTTGCCAGAGGCAGGAAGTTCACTTCGTCAGCTTCTACCTGATCCAGCAGTTCCTTCTGCAGTGCATCGCACTTACCCTTCAGTTCAATGATCTCAGCTTCCACGTCGGCATACTTCTTCTTGCCAACCGTCAGAGAACCGACCATATTGCCCAGTGCAGTGCCGATAGCACCCACCAGAGCAGCTGCGCCGCCGCCACCGGGAGCAGGAGCGTCAGATGCCAAAACCTCCACAAACTTGCGGCAGGATTCCATTGTCATATCCATAAAAAAATTCTCCTTCGTCAAATTTTAGTTGACAGTGGACAATTGACAGTGGACAGTTGTGGTATTTACCTAATTTGAACCGTCGCAAAGCGACACCATAACTATCAACTTTCAACTGTCAACTGTCAGCTTTCAAAATGCTCCAAAAGCAGAGGCGGTTGCCCGCCTCTGCTTATAGAACCATAATACGCTTTCTGTAAAGCGTCCGGCAAGCATTGGAAATGCGTTGTCTGCTGGACAGCGAGGAGTTTTCCCGCAGAGCAAGCAAGGCGGTCGCAGGAATACTTTGTGTATTTCAAGACCGCCTTGTGCAGCTATGAGGCAAAAGGACCGCTGTTCCACAGACATAAATGTTTTCGGAGTTTACCAAAAACAATTAGAACAGACCGCTAACCTTGCCGGTCTCGGTGTCTACGTCAACGCGGCGGTATGCGGGGTCAGCAGCAGTACCGGGCATCATGGAGATGGTACCAGCCATGGGGCACAGGAACTTAGCGCCGCCGTACTCCAGGATGTCACGGATGGTCAGCTTCCAACCGGTGGGCACGCCCTTCTTGGTGGGATCGTCGGACAGGGACAGGTGGGTCTTAACCATCATGGTGCAGTAGTCAGCGTACTTGGGATC
>JAZRRS010000073.1:0-5545 GCA_045651005.1 Faecousia sp. | reverse complement strand
CCGACCCAATACCCTCTCCCGGGGAGAGGGTGTCAGCGAAGCTGACGGGAGAGGAATGGCGTGCACTGAAACTTAATAAAAAGCCTGCAACCGCAAGCAATATCTAAGATAATCGCCCGCATTCCTCTTCAGTCACGGCTTAGCCGTGACAGCTTCCCCCCGGGGGAAGCTATGGTGCGGAGCACCATCCAAAACTGCCCGCTAAATTGAAATTTGAAAGGTATGATTTTATGGATCTTCAAACTTTGAAACAAAAAATGGATGCCCAGAACTATGTGTATGATGACACATTGGCTACGGTGCTCACTGTGGCATTAGCACTGGGCAGACCCCTTCTCATTGAAGGCGCTGCCGGTGTTGGCAAAACCGAAATTGCCAAGGTGATGGCAGCAGCACTGGATCGTGACCTTGTGCGACTGCAGTGTTATGAAGGTTTAGATGAAAGCAAGGCACTTTACGAATGGAACTATCAGAAGCAGCTTTTGTCCATTCAGGTGAATATGGGTACTGCCGACAGCGACAGTCTCACCAAATCTCTGTTTGGCGACGAATATCTTTTGGAACGCCCTCTTTTGCAATCCATCCGTTCTGAGAAGCCGGTGGTGCTTCTCATTGACGAGATCGACAAGGCTGACGAAGAGTTTGAAGCCTTTTTACTGGAGCTGCTTTCGGAAATGCAGGTGACCATCCCCGAGGTGGGTACTATTCGGGCAAAGTCCATTCCCTTTGTGGTACTGACCTCCAACCGGGCAAGACCCCTCAGCGAAGCCCTGCGCCGCCGCTGTGCCTATCTGTACATCCCCTACCCGGATCTGGAAAAAGAGCTTGCCATTTTGCGAAAAAAGCTGCCCCACGCAGACGATCAGCTTTGTGTGCAGGTAGCGCAGGCTGTGCAGAAGCTGCGCTCCTCGGAAGCCATTTTGAAAAAGCCTTCCATTGCGGAAACCCTGGACTGGGCGGCTGCCCTGGATGCCTTGGGTGTCCGGGAGCTGACACCGGACGCTTTGCGGCAGACTGCCGGCTTCGTTCTGAAAAACCACGAGGATTTTGCCGTTCTTGAGGCGGAGGAACCCACCTGTGCCTGCGGCTGCGGAGGGCACCACCATGACTGACCCCGGGGTATATCTGCTGAAGCTGTCTGCCTTTTCCCGTATGCTGCGCAGAGATGGCTTGAATGTCAGTCCCAAGGAGACCGAGGATGCCGCTCGCATTCTCACGGTGTTGGGCTTCGAGGATCGCCAGCAGGTAAAAACCGCCCTAAAAACCGTTTATGCCAAGTCTGCTGAAGAGCAAGCTATCTTCGACCGGGTATTCGACAGCTTTTTTCTGTCGGAGGATGCCATGCGCAAGCAGGCAAAGAAGCTGGCACAGCAGGATTTGGAGGCCGCACAGGCAAAGGAAGAAATTATGGAATCCGTAGAGGTGCACAGTCTCAACGAAGCACAGATGGAAACCTATTCCAATATGCCAAAATCCGCCCGGGAGAAGCTGCAAAAAATTTTGGATAAGTACGGCAAGTCTGAACGCAATCCGGAGCTTTACACCAACTTTATCCACTCGGTGTTTGCAAAAGCCCTTCTGGAACAGCAAATGCGGATGGAGGATGCCGGCATTGGCGGCAACGGTCTGGATCCGGATACCGGTCTTATGTACCGTGACATTTCCAAATTTAAGGACACGGACATTCCCAAAGCCATTTCCATTATTCAGACCCTGACCCGGCAGCTTAACGGCGAGCTTACCGCCAAGCGCAACCGCAAGGGGCACAGCGGAAAGCTGGATTTCCGCCGCACCATCCGCAAGGGCTTGGAGACCGGCGGCAGTCTTTACCGGCTGAAGTACCGCAAAAAAAGAAACCGCCGCAAGCAGCTGGTGCTGCTATGCGACGTGTCCGGGTCTATGATCCAGTTTTCGGAGTTTGCCCTTAGGTTTATTCAGGCACTGAATCAGGCATCGGAAAGCTCCCGGGTATTTCTATTCTCAGAGACCACCTTTGAAGCAGATGCCTTCAGTCTGCAAAATATGGATCTGTTCCGCAATTATGTAAAGGACTGCGGTGTTTACGGAAAAGGCACAGACTTGGGCACAGCTTTGGAACAGCTTTGTTCTGCCACCCCTGCTGCTCTCGGCCCTGCCACCACCCTAATTATTTTATCGGATACCAAAACCGTGGAGCAGCACCGTGCAGCAGCAGCCCTTTTGCAGGCAAAGCGCCTGGCAGGCCGGGTACTGTGGCTGAATCCTATGCCGGAAAGCCATTGGGAGCTGGTAAGCAGCGTTAAAACCTTCCAAAGCATCTGCTCTATGGTCTCCTGCAGCACACTGCACGCATTGGCAGAGGCCTGCCGAAAATTAACCGCTACATAACAAGGGCATTGACCGGTGATGGTCAATGCCCTTTTATTATAAATTAGATTCTTGCTACGCCGGTCTTGCGGGCGGCTTCGGCAACTGCCTTGGCAACGGCAGGGCCAACGCGCTCGTCAAAGGCCGCGGGAATGATGTACTCCTCGCACAGCGCATCGTCAGAGATCAGATTTGCCAGTGCCTCGGCAGCTGCCATCTTCATCTCCTCGTTGATATCCGATGCGCGGACATCAAATGCGCCGCGGAAAATACCGGGGAATGCCAAAACATTGTTGATCTGGTTGGGGAAGTCGCTGCGGCCCGTGGAGATCACTCTTGCGCCACCAGCCTTTGCCTCATCGGGGAAGATCTCAGGCGTGGGGGTTGCGCAGGCAAAGACGATGGCATCCTCCCCCATAGTCTTGACCATCTCAGTGGTCAATGTGCCGGGGGCAGAAACACCAATAAACACATCTGCGCCCTTGATCACATCTGCAAGACTTCCCTTTTCCTTCTGCAGGTTGGTGACCTGTGCCATCTCTTCCTTGATCCAGTTGAGCCCTTCGCGGCCTGCATAAATAGCACCGCGGCGGTCAGTCATCACCACATTTCGGATACCAGCAGAAAGCAGCAGCTTCACAATGGCGACAGCTGCAGCTCCTGCACCAGAGGTGACTACCTTGATCTCTTCCTTCTTCTTGCCCACTACCTTTAGCGCATTGGTCAGACCGGCAAGGGTAATGACGGCAGTGCCGTGCTGGTCATCGTGGAAGATGGGAATGTCGGTCATTGCCTTCAGCTTACGCTCGATCTCAAAGCAACGGGGCGCAGCAATATCCTCCAAATTAATGCCACCGAACGAGCCGGAGATCAGGGCGACCGCATTGACGAACGCGTCCACATCCTTGGACTTGACGCACAGGGGGATGGCATCCACGTCGCCGAATGCCTTAAACAGAGCACACTTACCCTCCATAACCGGCCTACCCGCCTCAGGACCGATATCCCCCAAGCCCAGGACCGCAGAGCCGTCGGTGATAACTGCGCACAGGTTGTGACGACGGGTCAGCTCATAAGACTTGTTGACATCCTTCTGGATCTCCAAACAAGGCTGCGCAACGCCAGGGGTGTATGCTAAAGACAGATCCTCTTTGGACTTACAGGGAACAGTGGCGATCACTTCGATCTTGCCGCCCCATTGGGCGTGCCTCTTCAGAGATTCTTTTGCGTAATCCATTGATGACTCTCCTTACGGTGTTTTATATATAATTCATTATAAAGTATTTTTAATCAAAAGTCAAATGGTGCATAATGCACAAAAAAACCGCCCTTTTACAAAACTGCTGTTTTTGCGCCTCAGATCGGAGTCTATTTCTTCAAGCTGCCCAGCAGCTCCAAAAGCATACGGCAATGCTCCCGTTCCTGCTCTGCAAGGCGGCTGAATACCTGTCCAAATTCCGGGTCACCGGCACGCTGCTCATATTGGGCTAGACACTGCATCTCCCGTCCGTAACAGCGGCGCAGCAGGGTCTCTGTCTCCTCGTGAGGCAGCGGTACAGCACGTACAGAGGGATGTGTTCCCGTTAGGAGGGTATAGATTCCCTTCAAACAGGCTGTGTGCGCCTGCTCCTGTTCATACATTTTCCGCAAAAGAGCGCCTTCTTTCCCCTGAAAACGCCTTGACAGCTGTAAATAGGTTGCCGCATCCGTCCACTCCTGTGCAATCAGCGCCGGTAACCCCTGCTCACGGGGCGCAGCATCCTCCTGAGGATGCACTCGCTGCCATACCTTGGCAGCCTTGACCGGATCAATGGTCTCCATAAACTTGCTCCCTTCCAAATGTTTTTACCCCATTGTATGTCACAGACTCTGCAAAATTGCGAAAAGTCTGTCATTCCTACATTCAGAAATCGCCTGGGAGAGACTGGCGGTGTGATAAATTCCTTGGTCGGCAGGTGTTGCCGGGTTCCCTTGACCCCATAGCGATGCCCCCCGGCGTTTACGCGCCGGGGGGCATCGGTTATTTATGTTTTCCTATTTCTTCACTGGATTCCTTAAATACTCCTGATAGTACCTGTAGTATCTTTTGCTGTACCGATAGCCGTACTTCTTTTTTTTGATATCATTCTCCCGA
Source organism: Faecousia sp. (assembly GCA_045651005.1). Lineage (GTDB taxonomy): Bacteria > Bacillota > Clostridia > Oscillospirales > Oscillospiraceae > Faecousia. Next base: position 1,065 of record JAZRRS010000073.1, on the reverse strand, counting down.
TAGACAAAGCCCAGGATCCGGGTGTCCACCATTGACAACTGGCGCATTGCCTCGGAAAGCATCTGACGGTCGGACACTGAGGCACGTACCACCATCACCACACCGTCCAGCAGTCTGGAAATGGCAAGGGCATCGGAGACCGCTGTAACAGGGGGCAGGTCCAAAATAATGTACTTATACTCCCGCTTCAGCTCCTCCATAAGGCACTCCATACGGTGGGAGCCGAGCAATTCAGAAGGATTGGGAGGGATGTCACCGCTGGCGAGCACATCCACACCGGGTGCCAAGGTGCAATGCTGGATGGCATGCCGGTAATCACCCTTGGTGATGAGCAGATTGGTAAGACCGGGACTTCTGGCAAGACCCAGTTTCGATGCAAAGGTGGGTTTTCGCAGGTCTGCCTCCAGAAGCAGCACCTTTGCACCGGCTTCCGCCAGTGCATACGCGGTGTTACAAGCCGTGGAGGACTTGCCCTCGCACTGGACAGCGCTGGTAATGCCGATGACGTGACCGTTTTCCTCCTCCGGGAAAGAGAACACAATGTTGGTACGCAGAAGCTTATAGGCTTCGGTTGTTGCAAAGCTCAGATTAGGGCCGAACATCGTACGGATATTCCACTTTTCGGCTTTGTCTCCATTGGTTCTTTTGAAAAAACTCATTTCCTTGCACCCCCACTCTTGTCAGCAGCAGGCTTGGCTGGCTTTGATTCGTAGTTGCCCTTATAGTAACCCTTGTAGCTGCTCTTCACGCTTTCCTCACCGGGGATCACCGCAAGAAGGGGGTAATCCCTATAAACACTGGTCAGGTATTCCTCGGAATTAATGGTGGTGTCCATCAGTTCCAAAATAATAATTACAAGGGCGGTCAGGAGGCTGCCTGCAAAGGCGCCTATCAAAGCATACTTGGTATAATTGGGACCGTCGGGTTCGGGATTCTCTACTGCATACTGGACAACGCGCACAGACGCCACATCTACCACCGCAGGCAGCTTCTCCGGCAACACCTCTGCAACGGCATTGGCAATGACCGCTGCGTGGCGATAATCCGTACAGGTCACCCGCACCT
>JAZRRS010000072.1:0-9058 GCA_045651005.1 Faecousia sp. | reverse complement strand
GCACCTTAAAAAGGCGGAGATTCATACCAGACAAGGCAAAAAGCGCAGGAATCCTTTGTGGATTGTGAGCATTTTTAACGCAGGCTGGCGTGGATAAACGCCTTTTTAAGGCGGTTTATCACTATGGTGCACCGCCCAAAGTGTCTAACTTTTGGGGTGTATATCATTTCCCCGGACGGATATTTTTATTTTAGGTGTAACAACCTGCCCGGCTATGGAAAAACAACATCACGCAAACATCGCTTTTAGCGTTTTTAGGTTATTGTCTTCCGGCGGATTGAATTTTTCCGCTTTTCTTCCTACGGCCGTATATTTGCTTTCACCCATTGTATGGTACGGCAGAAGCTCCACTTTTTGAGGCTTGCCGTGTTGCAGCAGGAACTCTTTTATATTTTGCATTTCCTCCACGCCATCATTCACATCGGCAATAACCGGAATGCGTATCCAAATTTTCGTTTGCGCTTTCAGTAATTTTTTAAGGTTTTCTAAAATCAGTTCATTTCCAACGCCAATGTATTTTTTGTGTTTTTCCCCATCAAAAATTTTAAGATCATAAAGAAACAGATCCGTATATGGCAATATTTTTTCAAGCTTCTCATAAGGAATATGTCCCGCTGTATCCACCGCAGTATGTATGCCCTTTTCCTTGCATTTTTTAAGAATTTCCAAAAGAAACTCTATTTGAAGCATACACTCACCGCCGGAAAAAGTAACACCGCCGCCCGAATTGTCATAAAACGCTTTATCTTTCAGGATCTCGTCAAAAACTTCATGGACACCATATTCTCTCCCGGCAACCTTACGGGCATCCGCAGGACAGTACATACTGCACTTGCCACACAAATCGCACGTTTCAAAATGATGAGGACAAACCCGTCTGCACTTCTCACAGTCCGTACATTTATCCTTATAAAGCATCATTTGCGGTGCTGCGCTTTGGCTTTCGGGATTGTGACACCAAGCACATTTCAAATTACATCCCTTGAAAAACACCGTTGTTCTAATGCCGGGGCCGTCCACAAAGGAGCAGTGCTGTATAGTATAATTGAAAAGAGGGTGGATGCGAAATCCGGTAAATGTACTGCCAAAATTCTTAGTGAGCTCTATAAATTGCTGAGTTATTTTGAAGATATTTATTTAAAAGAATACACCCCGCAAAACGCAAAGATATTAGAGGCTCAAAAATATATCAACTTGCATTTTAAAGAAACCGGTTGTATCGCCAAGGCGGCAGAACAATATGGTGTAACTCCCCGACGGTTTAACGATATTTTTAAACACAATTTTCACATCACGCCCAATCAGTACATCATCCATTACAAAATTGACCTTGCCAAAAAGCTGCTGGAATGCAAGGAGCTTTCCATATTGGACATATCCCATTTGTGCGGTTTTGAAGATATCTATTATTTCAGCAAGAAGTTCAAACAAGTAACCGCTCAAACACCAAGCAATTTCAGGAAACAGCTATAACCCTTCCAAATAACGAACGTCGGACTGCTAACGAAACCGCCTTCCGACGATCGGTACGCCATTGTAATAAAATCGGTTTGAAATGAACCCTTTTCACAAATACTGCACAAAAAATTCCCGAAATGCAGTGAACTGCATTCCGGGAATTTTATTATTTGTCTTGCAGAAAGGTTTTCACTTCAAAACTATGTCGCACATTAATAAGGCGGAGATTCGTACCAGCCAACGAAAAAGAAGAAACTATCATTCGTTTACAAACGAAAATATTTTGACTTGGTTGCCTTTCACTTTGCTTATAAAATCTACAACGTCGCAGATCGGGTCTTCGCAACAAAGTCCTGCCAGCTTCTTCTGCTGTGAGGCATTATGGTTGTCCGTCCCAGCAAACGCAATCAGGCCGTAATGTTGCGCATACAATGAAGCCATATTGTTTTCCTCTTCTGTTCGACAGGCATTCACAACCTCAACACCGTGAACCAGTCTGGGAAAAAGCCGAATGTGGTCAATATATTTGGCTTCTCGATAGGGATGCGCCTGAATGATCAGCGCACCTTGCTCCATCATCAAGGCAAGCTCTTCGCTCTTTTTCATATCCATAATTTCCGGATGAGAAAGAAACCAGGCTTTATCAAGTCCATAAACCAGGAAATCCGTGCCGCTGTAGGAAAGCTCAACACCGCAGAACACCTTAATACCCAGCGTTTTTCCTATTTCTTTTCCTTTTTCAAAATCTGAGAAATAAAACTCGATCTTTTCTTCATATGACTTTTCTTTATCAATGTTAATATTACCGTCCAAAAAATGGTTCGTAATAAAAACGCCGTCATAACCAAGCCGCTTATAGAAGCTTAAGCTTTCCGTAACATCTGCCTTTCCACAACGGCTAACCGGAAAGGTATGAAGATGCGTTTCATATTTATACATGACATCACCCAAAAAATTATCTTCCGATTCCTTTTGCGGTTATGGGAATTCGGTCGATCACGGTTTCCCCGTCTACTAAGTAAATTTTATCATGAAGATTTATTGTTGAGCAGCAGTGGGCAGGGATCATCCGTATTTTTTCGCCTACCTCAGTTTTCTCGCTGTAATTATGAATCTGGAAATGTTCTTCACTGGCTACGATTTCACCGGCGGTGCCTTTGTAGGGTGCCGGCATACCCTGGTCGATTCCACAGGTTTTGACACCTGCATCGATCACGGTAAGTCCTTCTCTTTGACTAACAACTGTAGAAAGAATAAACAGGGAATTTTTGAAGGGCAGCGATAAGCCGCGATAGGTTGCATCCATAAACAAATAGCTTCCTGCCTGCAATTCGGTGTAAAGACCCTCGGCAGCTTTTATTTCAGATGTTCCTGTGCTTCCTCCCGAAATCGTTTTTACCTGAACACCATTCTCGTTCAAATACGAAAGAAGTTCTTTTACCTTATTATAATTTTCAGCAGTCATCTGCTTTCGGGTATTTATATCCTCAACGTGCGAAATATGTCCTGCGTAAGCTTGCAGACCATCAAATTCAAGATTGGCACAGCTCAAAATATGCTTTGCAAGAGCAAGAACTTCCTCTTTCGTAATCACACCGCATCTTTGCATACCGATGTCATACTCAACCAGGCAGTGAATGGTGGAACCGCTATTTTGCGCAGCGACAGACAGAGCGGTTATGTTTTCCACATTATCCACACAAACGGTCAGCCGGCAGTGATTCGCCAAATCCGCAAGCCTGTGGATCTTTGCAATATCAACAACTTGATTTGCCAGCAAAATATCTTCCACGCCAACGTCACAAAGATCTTCCGCCTCACTTAACTTTGCGCAAGTCATACCGATTGCTCCATTTTTGATTTGCATTTTTGCAAGAGCTGCGCACTTGTGGGATTTGTAATGAGGGCGCAGCTTTAATGACGTATCTTTTAAAATGCCATTCATCGCTGCTATATTTTCATTAAGAATATTAACGTCCAACACCAATGCAGGCGTTGACAAGCCTGAAATTTTCATGCGCTCATCCTTTCACAGAGATCATTTTACCTCTTGTTGTTTTTTATTATAGCACACATTGATAAAAAATACAAATAGCGAAAACGCACCTTGGTTTCAAGGTGCGTTTTGTTCGGTTGAATCTTAGATTACATCCGAGCTGCAATTAGTAAAAGAGGGTGCGTCAGAATCTTCATTCTTCTTCCTCGTATTCTTCTGCAAGTTCCCACAATTTTCTCTCTTGCTCCTGCTTTTCCTCTTCTATTTGCGCTTTGGTCTTTCTCTTATCATCCGGTTCTTTTTTACCAAAGAGTAATTCAAGAAGGGTCATAACGATTCTCCTTTCGTTTTATAGCTCTATTATGTAATTAGTGCGTCATTTTCTGTGATTGGTCTATCATATATCTGCAGTTCCTTTCTGACTTTAGCCTCAAATTTATTGTTGTAAAATCTAAGTTCTTGCATTCCCCTCACCGCTTAATTGCATTATAGCATTGGATCTGTACAATAGAAAGGACTTTTGCCATATGCTGCCTTTCGGCAACACGTGTTTGCGGAGCAAACATATCGCGTGCAGCAGGCATTTACAGAAAGCATTTATTTTGTTGTTTGTTGACACAACTTTGCTAAAGTGGTAGTATAAACAAAACAGAAGAGGAGGAATCTTTGTGTATTTTGACATTGATTACTTAACTTGGGATGATACATATCCTGATGAGAATTATTCTATAGGATATAGCTTTGATATGTTCCGTTCCCAAAACCCCACCTATCTGGAAAATTTGCGCTACCGGATCGACATTCTCTACAGGACCTATTCTGCTCTGTATGGGTCTCGTTATTCCAAGTTGAATGCCGATCCCCAACTGGAAGAGACCGCAAACTTACTGGGCTTTGGTCTGTTGATGCGTCACGCCCTGGAAGCGATCTCCATTGATCTTGTGCAAAGAGCAGGACTGGAAGCGCAGGGAAAAACTGCCAACGAACGGTTGACCTCTTTAGAAGGGCAAACGATTTCCGATTATGCCTATGCGCAGGAACGAACACTTTTCTTGATACTGGACAGAACAAACCAAATCGCCCATCCCCACGTCATTGAACAAGCTCCTACCTACGAAAGTTTTGTAGATCTCTATCATTCCCAATTCCGCCCACTAATTGATTTCCACATTGGCTTAACCAGAAACGGCAGTGTACGGCGGTATTTAAAGGCACTTCAAAAGCGGTTGGACAATTTCAAACTCAAAGACGGGGCCACCAGAACCTTAACCTTGGGCAATTTGGTTCGGCAGCTTACAGAATGCACAACAAACCTCTGGTGTTATAACCAAAGCATTGTGCCTACAGATGCATCCACCTTTGAAAATCAGATCTCCCTCAGCGGAGTTTTGACCCAATTGGGAAGAATCGCAAAACTAAACAAAGATTCCGGCTTCGGGAACTCTTCTATGAACTGTGAGATGGTTAGTGCCCTTTTTGATTTAAAAAACACTTCCAATGCGCTTATGCATGTCACCCACGACGAGATCGGTTGGCTTAAGATCCATAGAGAAGGCTGGAAGCTTAGAGCTTTACACGCATCTGTCATTTCCGAGTGCTCTCCCGATGCCCTGTCGGCTAAGACAGATCCCTCTGTTCGCAACAAGAGGATCACCACGCTGACTCTCCTTTGCGGATTTCTGGGTTGGTTCGGCGTCCATCATTTTTATGCCGGTAACATATTCAAGGGCATCCTGTTTTTACTTACCTTCGGTGGCTTCCTCATTGGCCCTGCTGTGAGTCTGATAAAAATCTGTCTTGGCAGCTTCCACACAAGAAAGTGGGGCGATCTTAACAAAGCATCCGCAGGCAATATTGCTTTGGCCGTTTTGTTTATCATCCTGCACGCCGCACTTTTGTACTTCCTTCTTTTTAAATAAACCTTTCTTAGGAGAAACAGATGATCAAGAAAGCCTTTATGCGAGCAAGCATTCCTTTTGTTCTGAATGGTCCAAGCGTCTTCTGCAAGGAATTTGTACAATCTGCAACCACTCGGGACTGGAAACAGTTTTATATGCAGGGAGATTTTTTGCTGAAGCATATTGATACCACGCTTACAAAAAATGTTGCCTGTTTTGAAAAAAGATTTGATGCCATATCCTTTGTAGCCACCTGTAAAGATACGAAGGATGAAACAACCTTGCATCATTACCCTTTTTCTGTTGACTGCGTACAAGTATACTGTTTCGATACCGGTCTGGGGATATGCTCCATCAACATTCCTTACGCTACGGAAATCGAAAAAAACATCCTCGCCAATCTCTGCGCAGTCTTGCATTGCTCTGCAGAACAAACCAATAACACCCAGGGGTTGATGATTTCCCATGACAGCACCCAGACATATCTGAGCTGTGTGATTCAGAATTTTCTGGATGATCTGCTGGGTTCGGATTATGTGATATACGGCACTCAGGATAACGCCGTGCAGCGTCGTGTGGATATGTTCTGTGCGGCTTTATGCGATATTGGGGAAAACGCAGATGCCGAATGCAATAAATTATGCTATTTGCTTGCAAATGCATATGATACCCGGGACAGTAAGCTTGCCATAAAAAAAGAGGATGTTTTTTATCAGCACGACTATATTCGCTGGCACTTTACCAAACGGGGCTGCGCCTGTGTTTCTAATTTGACCGGCATCGGTTCAAATGACAACTTTTTGAAAAACCGTTGGTTTTATTCTATTGAGAGTAACTACTTTTATTTGTACATAATGGTAATGCATCAAAAGCTTGCATCCTACCATCTTCTTAACAGCATAACCGCCGATCCGGATTTGAATCATTTTACGATCAACCAAAAAGCACTGATCGAATTTAACGCAAAATACATTTTTTCTATCGTTTCCGATGAGCCATTTCTGCAGAAAGCATATACGGAAATGAAAAAAGCCACCAACGCAGATGATGTGTATGCGGAGCTTCAATCTCAGTTAGTTCGCATGTTTGACTATGCCCGGATGGAAGCGGACGATGCCAACGAGATGCGCAGCCACCGACTCAACCTCATCTCTACCTTCATCAGTATCGTGTGTTCCATCTCTATTATTTCGGAGACTGTGTCGCTATTTCGTGCGTATGGCTATTCTCTTGGTTTCGCCTCCTTGCGAAACAGCATTTTTACAGGCGTTATTGGCATGGAGGTGCTTCTGTTTTTGGCACTTCTTCTATTTGTTCTCATTCCCCACAGAAAAAAGCACAAGTAACGCTATAAAAATCGCCGCTCCTAATGATATGCACCCCAAAAGTTAGACACTTTTGGGGTGCATATCATTGCTCCGAGGGGATTCGTTATTAGGTTAAATCTTAGCCCTTGATGGGGAGCGAGCCGACTGCCGCCGGTGGCGGGAGGAAGGAGGCGAGCGAGTGGCAGCGGTCGATAAAATTGAGGATCAGCGTAAGCCCGAAGATTTTATCGGGCACCGCAACAGGATGCCTGGGCTGCTATCAGCAAAAGGGGGAAATTATTTCTTCCCTTCGTGTTCTGCTTTGATGTGCTCGTTGACTTGCGCATCCATCTTTGAAATAACGACCATATCATCCTGATGAATGCTGATCGTCGCAATATCCGGTTTATCACCATACTGCGGAAAATTTACAAGCCAGTATCCATCCGCACATTCGTTATGACAAATCCAACCTTGCATTCCTTTATAAACGCCTTCGTTTGTGTACTTTTTCGTGTCGATAATAATCTCTACACAGTCCATTTCTTTCATACTATCGATCTCCATACGGTGTAGCCAGTCTGATTTTTCCGTTGGGCATTACCATCCACCCGGAGATAAAACTAACTTCCTCACCATTATCCTTTCTTGGTATTTTTATAACAATATTTATTCTTTGCCCGTTATAATCCAATTTGTTTAGCGTATACTCCCCGGAAATATACTTTTCCAGACCTTGACGCTCCATTTCTTCTTTTAACCAGCGCGAATCCTCAACTGTATAACCCCATAAACGGAACAAGACATCCTTTTTGTGGCCATATACTCCATTGGGATCAAATAGGTAGGGATCAAATTTGCTATACACACTTTCTGCCGTTGCCTGAGCCTGCACTGTTCTGGTGGATTTTGGAACTGCTGTGCAATGGCAATATTCATGCTGGGGTAGCATAGGCATATTCGCCTTTACGAACCAGCACTTGTCCAATTTTAGGCAGGTCGGGCAGTGGGTCTTACCCATAGAAATGTGTTTCCATTCCACCCAGGGTTGGATTGCCGTCCGGATGGCGTTCCGAAACTCTGTACTGTAATCATAATTGTTTGTAGTCATTTGTCAATAGATTTCCTCCTATGTAGATTAGTTAGGTAAGCTTTTGAAATTCCTCACCTATAGGATAAAAATCAATTGTACAATAGAAAGGACTTTTTGTGATTAAGATGCAGGGACACATCTCCCGGAGTGCCCCTGCATCTTGTCGATATATTTTGCGGTGCAAAATGCGATATATTTTCCTATCGACAAATGCGATATAGCTGCTTCGCAGCTGCGATATGATATAAATCCCCTCACGCCCCGAAGGGCATATCGCATCGAAGATATATTGCACCGCTTAAGCGGTATATCGCAAATCCCGCAAGGGATTTATATCGCTGCTAACAAAAAAACTGCCTTCCGAAGAAGGCAGTTTTATTGTTAGCAATTAGCCCTTAATAGCAGCCTGGGCAGCAGCCAGACGAGCGATGGGCACACGGAAGGGGGAGCAGGACACATAGTCCAGACCGATCTTGTGGCAGAACTCAACGGACATGGGGTCGCCGCCGTGCTCGCCGCAGATGCCGCAGTGCAGGGAAGCGCGGCCCTTCTTACCATTGGTAACAGCCATCTCCATCAGCTGGCCGACACCATTCTGATCCAGCTTAGCGAAGGGATCGTTCTCGTAGATCTTGGACTCATAGTAAGCATTCAAGAACTTACCGGCGTCGTCACGGGAGAAGCCGAAGGTCATCTGGGTCAGGTCGTTGGTACCGAAGCAGAAGAACTCAGCCTCAGAAGCCATCTCCTCAGCCACCAGACAAGCTCTGGGGATCTCCACCATAGTACCGACCTCGTACTTCAGCTCGATGCCAGCGGCAGCGATCTCAGCATTGGCGGTCTCCACCACGATGTCCTTAACGAACTTCAGCTCCTTGGTCTCACCGGTCAGGGGGATCATGATCTCGGGAACCATATCCCAATCGGGATGAGCCTTCTTAGTATTCAGAGCGGCACGGATAACAGCCTTAGTCTGCATCTTAGCGATCTCAGGATAGGTGACGCTCAGACGGCAACCACGGTGACCCATCATGGGGTTGAACTCGTGCAGGGATGCAATGATCTCCTTGATTCTCTGAACGCTCTTGCCCTGGGTTGCAGCCAGAGCAGCGATGTCTTCCTCGGTGGTGGGAACGAACTCGTGGAGGGGGGGATCCAGGAAGCGGATGCACACGGGCATACCTTCCATAGCCTCGTACAGACCCTCGAAGTCAGCCTGCTGCATGGGCAGGATCTTCTCCAGAGCAGCCTCACGCTCTTCCACAGTGTCGGAGCAGATCATCTCACGGAAGGGTCCGATACGGCC
>JAZRRS010000071.1:0-19487 GCA_045651005.1 Faecousia sp. | reverse complement strand
CCGCCGATGACGATAGCCTTGTCACCGGTGCCCAGAGTCACGGCATTGATCTTGCCGCTGAAGGCTCCCGTCTTAGGTGTAAAAGACATAATGTTTTCCCCCTTGAAAAATTTTTATATAATAATTTAAAATTATTAACGAGTTAAATCCCCAGACTCTGCATAACACCCTTGAGTGCTTGCTTTACGGGATTATCGGCAGGAAGCTTGGAAGACGGTGTGCCGTCGCTGTCGCAGTCATAAACACCCTCGTCCTGGGGCAGAACTCCGATCAGTTCCAAACCGTGCTTCGCGATTTCTTCTTTGATACCTTCACTGAGTTCGCCACCGGGTGCCCGGTTGACGATCAGTCCCATTCTGCCGGGCTTCAGATCCAGCTCATTGATCATCTCTGCCACTCTCGCTGCCGCCTGAATACCACGACGGGAGCAATCCGAGATCAGAAGCATCGTATCCACACGAGGCAGTGTTCCTCTTGCCACGTGCTCCAGTCCGGCTTCGTTGTCCATCACCACATATTTGTAGTTCTTGGCATATTTATCAACCAACGTGGTCAGCACACCGTTGACGTAGCAATAACAACCCTTGCCTTGGGTACGACCCATAATGAGCATATCATAATCGTCCTCTTCAATGAGGGCAGAATTGAACTTAAAAGAGGCGTAGTCGGCTTTTGTCATACCGGAAGGAATGGTGCCCTTCAGCTCCGCCTGGGCCATTTCCTCACGGATGGCACCCAGCGTGATCTCTGCATCCACGCCCAGAACCTCATTGAGATTCGCATTGGCGTCTGCGTCCACCACCAAAACCGGTGTTTTATCATTATTTACCAGATAATCAATGATCATGCCGCAGGTGGTGGTCTTACCCACGCCGCCCTTGCCGGCAACTGCTATGGTATGAGGCATAAGATCTCCTCCTGTTTCTTAATACTTTTCTACTGATGGGCATAGTTATCCCATAGTCACCCTACACTATAGCACACTTCTTCCTTTTTTTCAACCATCATTTTATATTTCTTTGTGCAGTTCTACGTTATGCCGATTTGTTATGATCGGCATAATATTTTGGAATAATTCAGCAAAAGGGGTAGAAATTTGAAAACAAATATGTTATCATAAATTCTGTATGCACATTATTATAACATCCGAGGAAGGTGAGGATTTGGAAAACTATACCAAGTATACCTTAAAGCCTGCTCAGCAGCTGCAGGAAGTGCTGGCACAGATCGACGATATTTTCGTCATTGCCTGCAACAAGTGCTTTAAGGAATTTACAGTCCTTGAGGAGCCGGAGCTGGACGAGTTCCTGGCACTGGCAAAGGATATGGGCAAAAATATTACCGGCTCTGCCCGGGCAGATTTCCTCTGCAACAAGTACATTGCCCAAAAGAAGCTCCCCGCTCTGATCCCCGAGGGAACAAAAGCTGTTTTCGTTATCAGCTGCGGTCTGGGCATTCAAACGGTTGCTGATATTGTGAGCCTGCCTGTTTTTGCGGCAGCAGATTCCATCAACTACACCGGTCATCACGGTATGGCACTAACCAAGAAGGCTTGCGATGCCTGTGCTCAGTGCTATCTGAATATCACAGGCGGCATCTGCCCCATCGTAGACTGCTCCAAGAGTCTGGTCAACGGACAGTGCGGCGGTGCTAAGGACGGCAAATGCGAGGTCAGCCCCGATAAGGACTGCGCATGGCAGAAGATCCAGCAGAGACTGGCTGCCCAGGGTCGTCTGGAAGAGCTGAAGGCACAGCCTGTGCAGCTTCGGGATTACAGCAAGGCCAGCCACAAACTGGTGGCTGAATATGTGGCAAAGATCCGTGACCTTCGCTTCGCAGGCTACTACGGTGGTGTCCACCCCTCCGAACACAAAGAATTCTCCGAGGGCAAGGAGCTGGTCACCTTCCCCGCTCCCAAAACAGCCATTATTCCTATGGCTATGCATCTGGGCGCCCCTGCCAATCCTGTTGTGCAGGTAGGCGACTATGTAAAGGTGGGACAGATGGTAGGCGAAGCTGCCGGCTTTATCAGCGCACCTGTTCACGCCTCTGTCAGCGGCAAGGTCATTGCCATTGAGGAGCGTCCTCACGCCAACCGTGGTACTTGCCTGAGCGTGGTCATCGAAAACGACGGCAAGGACACCGTTCACGAGTCTGTTGTTCCCCACGGCGAGCTGGAAGCTTTGGAGCCTGCAGACATCATCGAGATCGTAAAGAATGCCGGCATCGTAGGTATGGGCGGCGCAGGCTTCCCCACCTATGTAAAGCTGCAGCCGAACAAGCCCATTGAGTATGTGCTGCTCAACGGCTGTGAGTGTGAGCCTTATCTGACTGCTGACCATCAGCTGCTTCTGCACTATGCTGATGATATCATCTTCGGTCTGAAGGCGATGATGAAGACCGTAAACGCTCCCAAGGGCGTGATCGTCATCGAGGACAACAAGCCCGATGCCATCAAGCTGCTGCAGGAAAAGACCGCAGCTTACGACAACATCGAGATCTGCGCTGCACGCACCAAGTACCCCCAGGGTGCTGAAAAGATGCTCATTAAGCGTGTCACCGGCCGTATGGTACCCAGCGGCGGACTGCCTGCGGATGTAGGCTGCGTGGTTGGCAACGTCAGCACCACCAAGGCCATTGCCGACGCCATCAAGACCGGTATGCCTCTGGTAAATCGCATCACCTCTGTCACCGGTGAGTACATCAAGAATCCCGGCAATTTCCTGGTACGCATCGGCACACCTGCTCAGGAACTGGTGGATTACTGCGGCGGCATCACCGACGCAACTGCCACCATCAAAGCCGGTGGACCTATGATGGGCTTTGTGCAAAAGGGTCTGGAAGCTCCCATTATGAAGGGCTCCAACGGCATTATTGCAATCAACACCGATCCTTCTCAGGAGGTCGCCTGCATCAAGTGCGGCCGCTGCGTGGATGTATGTCCTATGGAGCTGAAGCCCCTGTGGTTTGCAAAGTATGCCGACACTGAAAACTGGGAAGGTATGAAGACACAGAACGTTATGGATTGTATGGAGTGCCGCTGCTGCGAGTACATCTGTTCCTCCAAGATCCCGCTGGTGGCCAAGATCAAGGCGGGCAAGAATGCAGTTAGGGGGATGAAGTAATGCTGATTACAGAACTGAAAAGCAAAGAAGTGTTGGAAAGCCTGACCCAAGGCAAAGTCTTTGTCATCAATTGCCACGGCTGTAAGGAAGTCTCCTTCCCCGAAAAAGAAGCCGAGGAATTTGAGAAAGCACTGGGTGACAAGGTCACCGGCATTCTCACCACCGACTATGTGTGCAACACCGACAACCTGCCCCTGCGTCTTGAAAAGCACGCAGCAGCCATTGAAGCCGCTGACACCGTACTGGTGCTGTCCTGCGGCGTTGGCGTACAAACCGTGGCAGAGCATCTTCCCGGCAAGCGTGTATGCGCCGCCTGCGACACCTATGCGCTCCCCGGTCATCAGGGCGTGACCCCTCTGGAACACGAATGTGACCAGTGCGGTCAGTGCTATTTGAACATCACCGGCGGCATTTGCCCCATTACCGCCTGCTCCAAGAGCCTGGTCAACGGCCAGTGCGGTGGTGCCAAGAACGGCAAGTGCGAAGTTGACCCGGATATGGAGTGCGGTTGGGAACGGATCCTGCGTCGACTGAAGCAGGTAGATCGACTGGATGTGCTGAAGTGCCCCATCCAGCTGCGTGAGTATAATAAGTAAGGAGTAATGGAATATGAGAATTACTGAACTTTTTAATGACGGTCAGTTTGTGGTCACCGCCGAAGTCGGCCCTCCCAAGGGTATTGACTGCTCCCACGTTGTGGAAGAGGCCAAGGAATATCTCTCCGGTATCCACGCTGTCAATGTTACCGATAACCAGTCCTCTGTCATGCGTATGGGCAGCCTGCCTGTGTGCGTAGCTATGAAGAATGCCGGTCTGACCCCCATTCTGCAGCTGACCTGCCGTGACCGCAACCGTATCGCATTGCAGTCTGAGCTGCTGGGTGCTGCTATGCTGGGCATTGACAACATTCTTTGCCTCACCGGTGATCACACCCGTATGGGTGACCACCCCGGTGCAAAGCCTGTTTTCGATCTGGATTCCGTCTCCCTGCTGCACACCGTAAGCCAGCTGGAGAAGGGTGTTGACCTTGCCGGCAACGAGCTGGTAGGCGAAGCTCCCAAGTTTGCCAAGGGTGCTGTAGTTTCCCCCTGCTCTGACTCTGTGGACGCTCAGCTTGCCAAGATGGAGCGCAAGGTAATGGCCGGTGCGGAATACTTCCAGACTCAAGCTGTGTTCGATTCTGAGAAGTTTATCTCCTTTATGGAGAAGGCAAAGCAGTTCGGCAAGCCTGTACAGCTGGGTGTGATCATCCCCAAGTCCGCCGGTATGTGCAAGTTTATGAACAATAATGTGGCAGGTGTCCACGTGCCTCAGCATATGATCGACGCTTTGGCTGCTGATAAAGAGCGCGCTAAGGCCGGTATCACCGGTGTGGAGATCGCTGCACAGATCATCAAGGAGTGCCGTCCTTACTGTCAGGGTCTGCACATTATGGCTCTTGGTTGGGAAGCCAAGGTGCCCGAGCTGATCAAGCTGGCAGGTCTGTAATTACATATAAAACCGCTCCCGGAACACCTGTATGTTCCGGGAGCTTTTTGCGCAATTTTTAATTTGACAACGGGTACGTGTGTGTGTTATTATGTGGAAAAATGTGGAGGTGTGTGGAAATGCTTGCATCCCAACGACAGCAGGAGATCCAGCAGCTTTTAAAGACAAACGGAGCGGTAACAGTAGCAAATCTGACAGAACGATTCGGCGTATCGGTGGAAACCATTCGCCGGGATCTTCTGACTATGGAGAAAGCCGCACTTCTTTCCCGTGTTCACGGTGGTGCCGTACCGGTAAGAGAAATGATTTCTTATCAACCCCTTGAAAAACGAGACCGGGAACAAAGCCTCCAAAAGGACGCTTTGGCACGGGTTGCCGCCACCTTAGTCAACGAAGGCGACTACATCGCCGTCGGCACCGGCTCCACCCCCATTCACTTCGCACAGGAACTGAAAAAACGTGTTTCCTCTCTAACGATAGTGACTTACTCTTTGGGCGTTTTTGATTTGTTAAAGGATATGCCCGGCTACCGCTTGATCCTTCTAGGTGGTCAATACGTACCGGAAGAGAACTCTTTTTTCGGTCAGCTGACCTTAGATATGCTGGATTCTTTGCACGTGCAAAAGTCCTTTGTGTTCCCCTCTGCCATCTCTCTGGATCACGGCATCTGGGGTTTTGAAGAAACTCTGTATCCTTTGCAGCAAAAGCTTTTGCAATGCTGCGACCAGGCCTACATTCTTGCTGACAGCAGTAAATTTGAGCGCACTGCGCTGTTCAAGGTGGCAGATATGCGCCCGGAATATATTTATGTCACAGATCCGGAGCTACCGGAGCAGTTGTGCAGCTTGTACACCCAAAATGGGCTCACCGTCATTACAAAAGCGAGGTAATTTATGAAAATGCGTTACGAAGTAAAAAAGGCATTTCTGATCGGTGCGATCTGCGCCATCGCCTACGGCACTGTGTATATCAGCCGTGACATCCTTAGTGCCTTAAGTCCGCAGCTGACCGAGGGTGGTATTTTCAATACCGATCAGTTAGGTTCTCTCTCCTCTATCTTTTTCATTACTTACGCAGTCGGTCAGTTGATCAACGGCATCATCGGTGACAAGGTCAAAGGAAAATATATGGTCTCCTTTGGTCTGATTTTGGCTAGCCTTTGCCTGTTTGCGCTTCCCCACATCACTGCACTTGGAATTGCGCCGTTTGTTGTCTATGGTGCTATGGGCTTCTTCCTGGCTATGATCTATGCACCTATGACAAAGCTGATCTCCGAAAACACAGAGCCGGATCTCGCCACCCGTTGTCACGTTGCCCACGCTATGGCATCCTACGCTGCCGCGCCCTTTGCAGGAATGTTTGCGGCGTGGATGCTGTGGAAGCCTGCCTTCAATCTCAGCAGTACCATCCTGCTGGTCATGGGCATCGTCTTTTTCATTTCCTTTACCATCTTTGAGAAAAAGGGTATGGTGCGCTACGGACAGTATAAAATCAAAAAAGAAGAAGGCGGCAGTATAAAAGTTCTTCTGAAACGCCAGATCCTGAAGTGGACTGTGATCGCTATGATCACCGGCATTGTCCGCACCGCTGTTTTGTTCTGGCTGCCTACTTATCTGTCTCAGCACCTTGGGTTTGACCCCGAGAACGCAGCGCTGATGTACACCGTGGGCACCAGCTTTATCGTGGTCAACTCTTATCTGGCAGTATTTATCTTCGACCGGCTGAAGCAGAATCTGAACAAATCCATTTTCCTGTTCTTCTCTGTGGCAGCCGCCTGCTTCCTTGGTGTATTTCTTATAAAGCAGCCCCACATCAATTTCGCCTTGCTGATTGTGGCAATGATCTTCTCCAACTGCGCCTCCAGCATTATGTGGAGCCGTTACTGCCCCAGTCTGTGCGACACCGGTATGGTATCCTCCGCTACCGGTTTTCTGGATTTCTGCAGCTATATGGCCGCCTCTGTTTCCTCCAAGCTGTTCGCCGGCGCAGTCGGTGCCATCGGATGGAGCAATCTGATCTTGGTTTGGCTGGGTCTTATGTGCTGCGGTATGCTCTTAGGTCTTCCCCGTTTTAAGAAAAAAGACAATCAATAAGCTGAAACCGCCTGTGGAGAAATCCACAGGCGGTTTGAATTATTTGTCCTCTTCCGCCACCAAATCAATGGTAATGGTTTTGGTATTGGCGTTGAGCCGGGAGTACTTGACACCGGCGGCATCCAGCATCCGCTTGGAGGCTTTTGTACCGGGAGTATTTGCATATTTATCCGACAGATAAATAACTTCCTTCACACCGCTTTGAATAATTGCCTTTGCGCACTCATTGCAGGGAAACAGGCCTACGTACACACGGCTACCTCGCAGATCACGACCGCTGGCATTCAGAATGGCATTCAGCTCTGCGTGGACAACGTAGGGATATTTGGTCTCCTCGCCGTCTCTTCCCCAAGGGAATTCATCGTCCGAGCAGCCCTTGGGCATTCCGTTATAGCCGGTAGAAATAATAATATCCTCTTGAGAAACAATGCAGGCTCCTACCTGTGTGTTAGGATCCTTGCTTCTGTGAGCCGCCAGCTTGGCCACGCCCATAAAATATTCATCCCAGCTGATATAATCCTTGCGCTTCATATCTAAACCTCCGATTTTTCTTTGGGGGATACTTCATTTATTATAATACATATTCCTTCCAAGGGCAAGAAAAATTACAAATCTTTGCGACTGCATCCTTTTTTCTTTCAGCGCTTACCCTTTCTTTTCCCGGCAGTTAATGCATTTTCTCCGCCTAAATACATAGCCGTCAGTCCCAAAAGCACCAAAACAGTGGCACACCGGATCACCACAGGCAATACTCCTTGATACAAAAAATCACAGATAACCGCTGCAGCATGTCCGCCCAACACCAGTGCAAGCAGGTAGCCAAAAAAGCTCACACCCCCTGCAAAAAGGCACAGCATAATGCCCCAGCCAAAAACTATTTTTAAAAAGCCGGAGATTTTTTTACAGAATGCTTTCATAATACACCTCTCACAAACCCATAACCGGGAGCCACCCCATCAGAACAATAACCTCCATAACATATTGCGCACCAACCCACCACAAATTGTTCCGGAAGGTTTTGGTAAAATCAGATTCCGCCAAAGTCATACCGGCATACATCCCCAAGCCTAGGGGCGGTGTAATACCGCACATAACACCGCAAATACACGGCAGCATCGCTGCCGACAACAGCGGATCACAACCGGCAGAGGAAAGTGTTGTGATAAAAACAGGTCCGAAAATAACCACCAATGACGATCCAGGAATCACCATTCCCATAAAACAGCTAATCAGACAGACAATAGCTACCGTACCCAGTTTACCAAAGCGCAAAGCAGAGATGACCTCTCCCAACTGGTCCGCCATATTTAGATCGCCAAACAGTGCACCAATCATATAACCGAATATACACACACCGATGGCAGGAGAAATACTCTTCACGCTGGCAGCAAATATTTTTGCCATCCCCCTTGGTGTACGTACCGCAGGGTCTTTTGCGATCAGACAGGCATAAAGCGATGCCACACCGCCAATAAACAGCAAAACCGAGGAGGATAACTGCTTTGCACCGGCAGCCCCCAGTCTATCTGTAAAGAATGTATCCTTAAACAAATAATCCAGCACAAAAGGAAGCATAATGATCACAGGCAGCAGCAACCCCCGCCAGCCGGCTTTAAATGTCTTCCGCAGATCGGGCAGCTCCTCCCGCGCTACGGACTTAACACCGTAGCGTTTACAAAAAGCCCAAACCATAATCAATCGCTGTAAAAGAAACCAACCGGAAAGACCCCAAAGAATGATCCAAAACTGCCCCGTTGTTATGTTGCGCTGGGGATACAAAGCTGCAAAAGCACCCAGCGCAGCTACAATATTAGAAGACGGTGGGATCATATTTCCCATATAACTGGCATTGCTTTCAATGTTGGCTGCCAGCTCAGCAGGAAAACCAGACCGCTTCATAGCCGGAATGGTAATGGCACCGGTAGCCATTACATTGCCCGGACCAGAGCCGGACAACGCACCCATAAAGGCACTGGTAAGAACTGCCGCATAGCCGGCACCTCCCGGAAGTCTACCCACCACAGACAGAATCAGCGTGATACAGCTATCCATAACCCCAGCCTTTGTCAGCAGGATTGACATAGCCACAAAAGAGACCATAGAATACAGCAGAGGTGTGGACAGTGCTGCTTCTATATATGTCCCAACGCTACTCCAGTTGCCAGTGATGGTCAGAAGCAGCAAACAGCTTAGAAGAACCGCCTCATATACGGGTCTCTTCAAGAGTGCAAACCACAGGATGATCACAACAATCATAATCCCCAGATATATTAGGGATGTCGGCATATTCATAACCTCTCTCGTTTTAGCATATTCCTTTTTAGTTATAACTTTTATAACCACCGAATGCTATTATATCTGCGTATCTCTAATTGTCAAGCTTTTTTTGCCCTTCCTCTTGCTTTTTTTCGGGATTACAGTTATCTTATTATAGGATTTGTCTGGTTTATATAGGCTCTAAGGAGGAATGCTTGTGAATTCCCGTCAATTGCAGTATGCCGTTCTGCTGTCAAAAGTCTGCAGCTTCTCTCAGTTGGCAGAGGATCTGAAAATATCTCAGCCTGCACTGAGCAAGCAAATCATCAGTTTGGAAAAAGAGTTGGGTATACAGCTGTTTGACCGTGAATTTACTCCCCTTCGACTGACTCCTGCTGGTGAACAGTTTGTGCAACAGGCAGAAGATCTTCTATACCGGGAGGATCAGCTGCTTCGTTCTATGGAACGGTTTCGCCAGGGAGAAGAGGGACGCCTGGTGATTGGTGTATCTCCTTTCCGCTGTCTGTATCTTTTAACGGACACACTGAAAAAAGTGCGTGAACGGTTTCCTAAAGTTCAGATTCACCTTCAGGAATGGGCCAGTGACCGACTTCGCCGGGAGGCTGCCGATGGTCGGTATGATTTTGCAGTAGTAAATCTTCCTGTAGATACTTCTGTGCTGGATGTAATTCCCATCGAACCGGACACATTGGTGCTGGCTGTGCCCAAAAGTCTTTGTCACAATCTGCACGTCAGTCTGACCGATAAACATCCGCAGCTGAGTATGGCGGACTGTAGTGCGCTTCCTTTCGTGGCTGTCAGCCGCACACAGGAGCTGCGCCGTCTGTTTGACGGGCTCTGTGCCAAAGCCGATTTCCACCCAAACATTGCTATGGAAGTGGTTGGTGTAGCAACCGCCTGGGAAATGGTCCGTGCCGGGATCGGAGCAGCGTTGTTGCCGCTACAGTTTATAGAAAAGGACCTACAAGCCTGCGATGTTATTGTATATGCATTAAAGGATTCTGTTTCCACGCGCCAACCGGTCATCATCACACGTTGCGGACAATATCTGTCGGAGTATGCCCGATATGCTATAGACCTTCTCCAGGAAGGTAACAATAAGGCTCTATAATAATCAGATTACGAGCCTATCTAGGAGTGATGGATTATGAGAATGCGCAGAATGAAAAATCTGGAGCCCAGAATGGAAAAGTGCGCCGCTTTGCGGATCGCAGAGCCGGAAGCAAAGAAGGGTGCCTGGCGCTCCCTGAAGCCGGAAGCAACTGCCCTTTGGGTAGAGGTTGGCTGTGGAAAAGGTAAATTTACCGCCGAGACTGCCGCAGCAAACCCCGATGTACTGCTGATCGCTGTGGAGCGTTGCCGGGAGGCTATGGTAGTGGCAATGGAGAAGGCAAAAGAAATGGGCCTTACCAATGTGTTGTATATTGATATGGACGTAGAGAAGATCGAGGAGATCTTTGCCCCGGAGGAGATTGACCGTCTGTTTATCAACTTCCCCGACCCCTGGCCCCGGAAGAAGAACGCCAAGCGCCGTCTGACCCACAGAGGCTTTCTGGACAAGTACTGCCGTGTGGTGCGCTGCGGTGGTGAGTTCCATTTCAAGACAGACAATGCACCCCTCTTTGCGTTCTCTGTGGAGGAGTTTGCCGCCTGCGGTCTGCAGGTGAACAATCTTACCCGTAACCTGCACGAAAACGGCATCGTCGGCATTATGACCGGTTACGAAGAAAAATTCCACGCACTGGGAACGCCCATCAACCGCTGTGAAGTAGTTTGCAAGCCCTTTGACCTTACCAAAGTGCCTCCGGAAAAGAAAAACACAGAAGAACAGTAACTGAGGAAATACTATGACATATCACGCAGGAAATTGTGATGTAGCCGTTATCGGTGCCGGTCACGCAGGCATTGAAGCTGCGTTGGCTGCTGCCCGTTTGGGGCTGCACACCATTCTGTTTACCATCAATATGGACGCTGTGGGCAATATGCCCTGCAACCCTGCCATCGGCGGCACCGGAAAAGGACACCTTGTGCGTGAGCTGGATGCTCTGGGTGGTGAAATGGGCGTTGCCGCTGACAAAGCCTGTATCCAATACCGGATGCTGAACCGTGGCAAAGGGCCTGCAGTCCACTCCTTGCGTGCTCAGGCGGATCGCCGCAAATACCAGCAGGTAATGAAGCACACGCTGGAAATGCAGAAAAATCTGGAACTGAAGCAGGCTCAGATCACCGGTATCCTCACAGAAAACGGTGCCGTCACCGGTATCAGAACACAGTTGGGCGCAGAGTACGGTGCAAAGGCAGTGATCATTGCCACCGGCACGTTTTTGGACAGCACCATTGTCATCGGTGAATCTATCGTTTCTTCCGGTCCGGACGGAATGCACGCTTCTTTGGGTCTAGCGGATGATCTGCGGCAGCTTGGTCTTCCTCTTCGCCGCTTCAAAACCGGCACACCCCCCAGAGTCAACCGACGCTCCATTGATTTTTCCAAAATGGAGCTTCAGCCCGGCGATGAGACCCCGGAGCCGTTCTCCTTCCGCACGGAACACAAACCGGAAAACAGTGCCGTGTGCTACCTCACCTATACCAATGCCGAGACCCATCGGATCATTCAGGAAAATCTTCACCGCAGTCCCATTTACGATGGTACTATTTCCGGTGTAGGCCCCCGGTACTGCCCCAGCATCGAGACCAAGGTAGTGCGCTTTGCAGAGAAGCAGCGGCATCAGCTGTTTGTAGAGCCCTGCGGACTGGACACGGAAGAGATGTATATTCAAGGTTTTTCCAGCAGTCTTCCGGAGGATGTACAGCTGGCAATGCTGCGCACCATTCCCGGCCTGGAAAATGCGGAAATGATGCGTCCTGCTTACGCCATTGAGTATGAATGCGTAGACCCCACCCATCTGCTTCCCACACTGGAAACAAAATCCGTTTCCGGTCTTTACGGTGCAGGTCAGTTTAACGGCAGCTCCGGTTATGAAGAAGCCGCGGTACAGGGTCTTGTAGCAGGCATTAACGCAGCGCTGAAAATCCAAGGGAAGGCACCTATGGTACTGACCCGTGACACCAGCTACATCGGCACGCTGATCGACGACCTTGTGACCAAGGGTACAGAAGAGCCTTACCGCATTATGACAAGCCGCAGCGAATATCGGCTGCTGCACCGACAGGACAATGCCGACCAGCGGCTCACCGCAATGGGTGCTGCCGTAGGCTTGGTAAGTCCCGAAAGGCTTGCACAGGTGGAGGAAAAATATGCCTCTGTCCGTCGGGAGATCGCCCGTTTGGAAAGCTGCGGTGTTCCCACCTCCCCGGCGCTGAATGAGATGCTGGCATTACGGGATTCCGCACCGGTGGCAAATTCCGCCCGCCTTGCGGATCTTCTTCGTCGCCCTCAGGTGACCTATGATGACATTGCACCTTTTGACCCCGACCGTCCTCCCCTCTCCAAAGCCGTGACGGACGAGGTGGAAATACAAGTAAAATATGCCGGTTACCTTGCCCGCCAGGAAAAACAGGTAGAGGTGTTCCGCAAAGAAGAAGAAACCTTACTTCCTGCCGACATAGATTACAGCACCATCCACGGTCTGCGTCTGGAGGCACGGGAAAAGTTGGAAGCCATCCGTCCTGTTTCCATTGGACAGGCCGGCAGAATTTCCGGTGTCAGCCCCTCAGACATCGCTGTCCTTCTCATTTGGCTGGAACAAAATAAACAATAAAAATCGTCCTCCCTTTGGTCAAGGGGAGGACGATTTTTATTCATTCCATTGGGCATCTTTTAGTGGGTAATAATTGGTATTTGCCAGTTTGAATTTAAAGGTCGTCAGATCTGCACTTCCCACACCGGGGGAATCACAGGTAACGATCCCCTTTACTTTGTCCGCCCACCAGCCTTTAAAATGCTGGGCGGATTTCAGTGCAATGAGCCGCTTGTTTCGCCAGGTGATGCCGGCTGTGACAAAGGGGCCTTCATCAAAGGTCTGGGTGCGTACAGAGCCTACGGCGATCTCCACATTCCCCACCTTCAAACACACGGTAGTGCCCAGGCAATCATGGGCTCCGAGTCCCATCAAGGACTGACGGACAAAGCCGCCGTCACTGACGCAGTGTACCAAAGCATTTTCCAGCACAATGGGTTCACCGTGGAGATTATCGGTCTTACCGCCCAGGCAGCAGGAGATCCTGGCTCCCACGCCTGCTTTCACCGCCTGCTGCACCACCTCGGGATCGTAGATAAAGCCAAAGGCAGATATCTCATTTCGGGAGAGCAGTTCACGAAGAAGATAGGTGCCGTCACCGGGCGTACCGCTGCCGGGATTGTCTGAGCTTTCGTTAATAAGAATCGGCCCTTCTCCCATAGCAAGTGCAAGATCCACCGCCTGCTCTGCAGAATACTTAGGAACAGTGAAATCCTCACGGTGATCCCAGGTATACCGGGCGATCTCAAAAGCGTGTCGGTCTGCTACCTCCTGTGATTTTGCCACAGTGATGATGCTGACACAACAATCCGGCACATCGGCATACGGGAATCCCTGGAAAAAGCTTGCCTGCAAAAGTTCGGGATCTTCCTGTTCCCGTTTCATACACATTTGCTGCACATCGTGGGCAGGTCCGGATATGGTTACACCCTCCGCCGGCACCATCAACCACGGCAGCTGCACCAATCTTTGGTATGTGGGATCGCCACTGCGGATCTTTTCCGTCAACAGGCGGAACATAGTTCTGCCCTCGTCGTATTCGTCAATGTGAGGATAGTGCTTACAGCCCATAAGCAGGTTGCTGTTTGCTACCATTTTATCGGTCACATTACCGTGCAAGTCAAGCACCACACCAATGGGAATATCCTTTCCCATTTTTTCCCGGATCGCCTCCAGAAGCGTACCCTCAAGATCCGGGAAACCCTCCGCAGAACCGCCACCGTGCATAAACAGAGCGATGCCGTCGTAAGGCTGTTTCTGATATTCCTCCCAAAGAAGCTCCGGAAGTCTTTGGTGCGCATAGGCGACACCCTCCGGGTCGCAAGGGCCGGAAGGCTTTCTGCCCAGATAATATGTGCCCACCACTTCCACATTTTGCGCCTCGGCTTCATCAATGAAACCACCCAAATACGTGTGCGTACCGGTATATCCTTTGATCAGTCCCGTACGCTCCAGGGTGGATTTGTTCATCTCCTCCCGGCTTACCGTTACATAACTAAAGAAATTTGTCTCGTGGCAAAAACCGCCAATGGCAATACGCATACTCCTACCCCCACACGCTTATAAACTCTTTTGATGGTACTCCTCAAAACAAAGACCCTTTTCGGCAATTTCTTTTGCGATCTCCGGGGAATCTATGTAGCGGAAATGCCAGGGCTCGTAGCCGATCTTTGTAATGTCCTTCTTGTCCTTGGGGTATCTTAGAAGGAAACCGTATTGCGGAAGCTTTTCGTGGATGATCTGAAACAAATAGTCAACCGCCACCAAATCTTCGATGGTGTAAAGGATCTTTCCGTCCTGCAAAATGCCCACATCGATGGCAAGTCCCGTGTGGTGCTCAGAATGTCCCGGCTTTGCCACATACTTGTTGGCATATTCCAAGCCGAACTTGTTTAAATAATTATCAAAAGAGCCTTGCTGTTGGGCAATGGTGCGGTAAGAGGAGATCAGTTCGGTTTGAATGCCGTCGTTTTGCAGAAGGTCCTCCCGCAGGCGCATAAATGCCTCATAGGTCTTTTTCTCCACCCGATATTCACTTCCGGCAGAATTTTTCACCGTTACCAGCTCCACCGTGTTTTCATAGCCCTCCGGCAGCCGGTGTTCACCGTTTACCAAAACCAAATAATCCGTGTTCATAAGAACGCCTCCTTTGCCTTATAAGCTTAGCACGAACAGCGCTGAAATGCAATACAAATTCAAATTTAGCAAATCAACCGGGAGCAAACTGAACTGCTCCCGGTATCTTTATGCTTTCAAAAGGGCTTTGTACTTGTAGACGGTGGGTTATTGCTGTTCCATCACCTTTCCGCAGCAGCGGGGGATCACTTCGCCGGCTTTAATGTGCAAAAGCTTGTGGCAAATGTTGCAGTAAACATCGCAGTCTTTTTCTGCCCGCACCACCGGCAACAGACCTTCTTTGCGTTCCATAATTATCGACCCATGATCTCAGAGATGGTATCCAAAATCTTATCGTGGCAGCCACCGCAACCGGTGGAGCAATGGGTAATCTCCTGAACCTCTTTGAAAGTCTGTTCCACATCCTCAAACTTTTGGCACTTTTCCAGCGCTTCCTCTACATCAAACCGACTGACTTGTTTACAGTTACAGATCATATAATTTACCATATTACCGCCTCCAAATTTGATTAGTCCAGAATTTCCATCAGGCGACCGCAGCAGAAAGGCACAACCTCACCGGCTTTTACGTGAACTGTCTTATTACAGGTAACGCAGTACACATCCGTATCGTAGGGCGCGCGAATCTCAGGGACAGCCTTAGCCTCCTGCTCACTAAGTCCCGCAATATGGAAGGTGGCGGAATGATCCTCGGCAGGTTGATAGGTGCCGATAGGCTGCAATGCTTTATTGCCACCAATGCAATTGCCCATCTTGATCCACAGCGCTTCCAGTTCCGCTTTTTCCGCAGCGTGTTCAGGGATAAATTCCACAATATCTTTATCAATACGAATTTTCATAACATACACTCCTTTTTTATGATATAGCAAACCGCCGGTCCCCGGTTTGGGGACCGGCGGTAGTAACATCGTCGGTATAAGATTACTTAAAATATCTCTCCAGCAGACCCTTCAGAGCTACGCCGTGGCGAGCCTCGTCACGAGCCATTTCGTGAACGGTGTCGTGGATCGCATCCAGACCGTTCTTCTTAGCACAGGTTGCCAGGTCGAACTTACCCTGGGTTGCGCCAAACTCGCAGTCCACACGCCAAGCCAGGTTATCCTTGGTGGTCGCCTTCATATTGGGCTCCAGATCCTCGCCCAGCAGTTGTGCAAACTTAGCTGCGTGCTCAGCCTCTTCGTATGCTGCCTTCTCCCAGTACAGACCAACCTCGGGATAGCCCTCACGGTGCGCAATACGAGCCATGCACAGGTACATACCCACTTCGCTGCACTCGCCCTGGAAGTTTGGCATCAGCTGGTCGAAGATGTACTTCTTGTCCTCTTCGCTGATGTCGGGGTTGTTCTTGACGGTCTGTGCGTAAACGCCGTACTCATGGACAGCAGCCAGCTTCATATCGCCTGCCTGCTCCACAAACTTGGAAGCGGGAACCTTACACACGGGGCAACGGAATTCGGCATCCAGCTCCTCGGCGGTGTGAACGTAACCACAAACACTGCAAACAAACTTCTTCATAATGATTTCCTCCAAAAATTTAATTTTAAATTTATTTTTTAGTTTCCTGCGCCGAGACATACCCGGCATTTTCCGTTGAAGCTCAGGCTGCACCCTGTAACCTCACCGCCGCAGCAAGCACCTGCTGTCTGGGCCAGTGTTCCGGGGATCTCCATAGCTTCCAGGTCGATGACTGCGCCGCAGCCATCACAGATAAAGTGGATATGGGGGGCTGTGTTTCCGTCGAACCGCTCCACACCCTTCACCGTCGCCACACTGATGGCCAGCCCCTGCTCTTTAAAAAGATTCAGGTTTCGGTACACCGTGCCCATGGATAGATCCGGGATCACCGGCTTTAGCATCTGAAAAAGCATCTCTGCGGAAGGGTGCTCTTTTGTGCCACGCAGCTCTTGCAAAATGGCATCCCGCTTGCGAAAGCGCTTTTTACCTACCTCCATATGCTCACCTCTGCTTTCTATTTGCGAATGATTCTTATTTACATCTAGAGTATAACACAGGCTTTTTCATTTGTCAACAGGAAAGTTTAAAAAATTTTAGGCTGTTTTTTATATATATAAATAATGTATGATGAAAATTTTCAAAAAGAGGTTGTAAGTTTGCTAAAAATGATGTAAAATAGTATGGCTTATAAAATGCATTTTTCTATACTTGGAGGATTACACATGGAAAAACCCATTGTATTGATCGTTATGGACGGCGTCGGCAAGGGTGACGGCGGCAGCGGTGATGCTGTAGCTGTTGCAAAGACCCCCACACTGGATACCCTTTTGGCTACCTGCCCCAATACTTACCTGAAGGCCCACGGCACTGCTGTCGGCCTGCCCTCTGATGAGGATATGGGCAACTCTGAGGTTGGTCACAATGCCCTTGGCTGCGGCCAGGTCTATTCTCAGGGCGCAAAGCTGGTGGGCGAGTCCATCGAAAACGGTGCTCTGTTTGCATCTGACACTTGGCAGGAGCTGGTGGACAACGCAAAGACCGGTAAGGCTATGCACTTCCTGGGCCTTCTTTCCGACGGCAACGTGCATTCCAACATTTCTCACCTTATTGCTCTTTTGAAGGCTGCTAAGGCTGCCGGTGTTAAGAAGGCATACTGCCACATCCTGCTGGACGGCCGTGATGTGCCTGCCACCTCTGCTCTGGAATATGTGGAGCAGCTGGAAAATGTGCTGAATGAACTGAACACCGAGGGCTGCGACTACGCTATCGCTTCCGGCGGTGGCAGAATGGTGGTCACTATGGACCGCTACGAAGCCAACTGGAATATGGTAGAGACCGGCTGGCGCACCCACGTACAGGCCATTGGCCGGCAGTTTGCTTCCGCCAAGGAGGCCATCGAGACCTACCGTGCCGAGACCGGCTGCATCGACCAGGATCTGCCCGCCTTTGTGGTGGCAAGAAACGGTGCTCCCGTTGCCAAGATCGAGAACGGTGACAGCGTGATCCTGTTCAACTTCCGTGGCGACCGTGCGCAGGAGATCTCCCTTGCCTTCGACCGCAAGGACTTCGACAAATTCGACCGTGGCGATTACACCGGTGTCAAGTTTGCCGGTATGCTGCAGTATGACGGTGACCTGAACATCCCCGAGAACTATCTGGTGAAGCCTCCCGTCATTACCAACACCCTCACCGAAGTGCTGTGCGCAGCCGGCATTCCCGAGTTTGGTGTATCTGAAACACAGAAGTACGGTCACGTCACCTATTTCTGGAACGGCAATCGCTCCGGCAAGGTGGATGAAGCACTGGAGGAGTATTTGGAGATCCCCTCCGATGTGATCCCCTTCGAGCAGGCACCTGCTATGAAGTCCAAAGAGATCACCGAGGCTATGCTGGAAGCAATGGCAAGCAAGAAGTTCCGCTTCCTGCGCTGCAACTATCCCAACGGTGATATGGTGGGTCACACCGGCGCTATGGATGCCGTTGTGTATGCTATGGAATGTGTGGACGCTTCTTTGAAGGCCATTCTGGAAGCTGCTGACAAGTACGGCTACACCGTGCTGATCACCGCTGACCACGGCAATGCCGATCAGATGACTGAGACCAAGAAGGGCAAGACCTCTGTAAGAACTGCCCACTCTCTGAATCCCGTTCCCTTCATCATTTACGACAAGGACAACAACTGGAAGATCATCCCCGGTGAGTACGGTCTTGCCAACGTTGCTCCCACGATCGTAAAAATGCTCGGTCTCGAGCCCCATTCCAGCTGGATGGAAAGCATGATCTGATCAAAACAGAAAACACGGTTCCCCATCGGGAGAGCCGTGTTTTTCTCTGCGTGCAAATGGTACTTGTGTTTTCCTTGAAAATCGGGTAAAATGATTATGATTCAGGTAAAATATCCCGAAGGAGGTCTAGCAATGATCTGCCAGAAAACCGACACGGGTCTCATCTGTGTAGAACGTGAAGTATACGACAATATCGCAGGCTACGCCGCAACGAACTGCTTCGGCGTCAAGGGCATGGCTGTCCGCTCCGTTACGGACGGTCTTGTGCATCTGCTGCGCCGCGAGGCTATGAGCAAGGGCGTGCGCGTATCGTTCAACGATGATGATTCCATTGATATTGATCTGCACATTATGGTCGATCAGGGCGTGAATATCCACGCTATCGGCGAGTCGATCGTCAGCGAAGTACGTTACAATGTCACAAAAGCAACCGGAACGGAAGTCAAAACGGTCAACGTGTTTGTTGATTCCGTCTCCCCGGACTGATAGATAGAACGTTCGGAGGTGTTCCTTTGAGAGCAACGATTGATGGCGGCGCATTTAAGCGTATGGTGCTGAGCGCCGCGGCAATGATTGAAAACAAAAAACGCTACGTTAACGAATTGAACGTTTTCCCTGTCCCCGACGGCGACACGGGCACAAACATGAGCATGACGCTGAATATGGCGGCAAACGATCTTCTCAAGGCAGCCGACCCCGATCTTTCGGAAGCTGCCAAGATCACGTCCGGCGCGCTTCTGCGCGGCGCAAGAGGAAACTCCGGCGTCATCACTTCTCTGCTCTTCCGCGGTTTTTCCGAGGTTTTCAAGGGCTTGAAGGAAGCGGACGGCGCGCTCTTTGCCGCAGCTCTCGGCAGCGGTGTTGAGTCCGCGTACAAGGCCGTTATGCGCCCGGCGGAAGGCACGATCCTGACCGTCTGCCGCGTTACCGC
>JAZRRS010000070.1:0-9006 GCA_045651005.1 Faecousia sp. | reverse complement strand
AAGCTGTGGAATTTCCCCACAGCCACGGCGTAAAGGTTCATGTGACGGTCAATACCATGCCCCGCAACGAAGAAGTGGATGCCCTGCCGCCTTACCTGGAACGGCTGGACGATGCCGGTGTGGACGCACTGATCCTTGCAGATATGGGCGCATTTACCCTGGCAGGAAAGTACGCCCCCCATTGCGCCCGGCATATCTCCACCCAGCAATCCATCGCCAACTATGCCTGCGCCAATGCCTGGTACGATCTGGGCGCGCAGCGGGTGGTGCTGGCTCGGGAGCTGTCCCTGCCGGAGATCCGGGAAATCCGGGAAAAGGTTTCGCCGGAACTGGAAATTGAGACCTTCTGCCATGGTGCTATGTGTGTCAGTTATTCCGGACGGTGTTTGCTCAGCAACTATATGACAGGTCGTGACTCCAACCGTGGTGCTTGCGCCCAACCCTGTCGTTATAGCTATGCGCTGGTTGAAGAAAAACGTCCCGGAGAATATTTCCCCGTTTACGAGGATGAAAAAGGAACTTACATTCTCAACTCCCGGGATATGTGTATGATCGATCATTTACAGGATCTGCAGGATGCAGGTGTGGACTGTATCAAGATCGAAGGCCGTGCAAAGTCCGCCTACTACGCCGCTATCGTTACCGGGGCTTACCGTCACTGTGTGGATGATATCGCAGCCGGAAACCCCATCGACCCCATATGGCGGGATGAAGTCGAGCACGTTTCCCACCGTATTTACTCCACCGGTTTCTACTACGGTCAACCGGGTCAATACACAGAAAACTCCCGTTACATCCGCCAATGGCAGGTGTGTGCCATTGTGGAAAGCTGTGACGAAAACGGACTTGCCCTGTGCAGTCTGCGAAATAAATTTGCCACAGGTGATGCGCTGGAACTGGTAGGTCCGGACACCAAACCAGAAGCCTTTACGGCAGGCGCTATGGAGGACACGGAAGGCACTCCCTTAACCGAGCCCCGGACGCCTCAAATGAAATTCTACCTGCAACTGCCTCGCCAAGTTCCGGCATACACCATTCTCCGCAGAGCCGTAGACTTGTCCGCAAAATAAGTACAAAGACGCTGTCTCAACCAAATCCGAGACAGCGTCTTTTCTATGTAATTTTATTTCTGATACGCAATAGATTCTGTAAGATATTGCTCCCACAAATAGGTTTCGGCTTTCTTTTCCAATCGCCAGGCATCACGGATAGCCTGACACATCAGAAGCAGCTTTTTCTGCAGCACCGGGGACTTAAAAAACTCTGCCCCCTCCGGAGTCATAGCATAGTAGAAAAGTCTTGCCCGTTCCTCAGACACAGAAACCATAGACTCTGTATCTGCGAAGGCGCTTCCCTCCCCCTCTGCCAGCTTGGCATCTTCACTTTCTCCGTAAACAAATCCCTCGGGATTCAGCTTATCCCACTCATCCAGCATAGGACTGTTACCCAAACTATGGATGTCTACTATATATCCCATCGCCCGGATCAGTTCCTGCTCCACATTGACACCGCAGGGAAGCAATATGTAAGCATCTCCACCGTTCCAGAACCACACCATTTTCGTGTCACTGTCTACACTGCGAACAATACAGATACGAATTTTGGTGTTCACACTTTTGCGCAGGAAGCTTTCGGGGAATTTCCCCATTGCCGCTTCCAGATCATCCAGGCTTTTCTGAATCGCAGCCGTCTGATACTCCGAAACCAGTGTATGACCGCCTGTCACATTTGCCGCTGCATCCCAAATGCGGATAGCCGTGCCGTGTGTTCTATTCAGGTCATCCACACGAGTCTGCAATGCCTTCAAGCCTTCCTCATCCGGTGTCCGCCGGGTGAAGACCGTGCCTGCATAGGACACATCCTCTGTGACCGGCGTAGCTTTCACATCCCAACGATAAAGATTTTCTGCGTCAGTCAGCACCCACAGGCAACCACTGCGACTATCTGCACACGCAGAAACAACTGTGGCTTCACCGGGAATGGTAACAGCAGAAGTCACACAACCGGTATCCAAATCATAGAGCCGCAGAGCCAAGCCTGTGTCATTGACTCCAACACCCACAGCGGCTCCCAGTTCCAGCGCAGGGATAATCTGACCTTCCGGAGCACCAAGCAAGAACATATCCTGTCCATTTGTGCCGTAGATAGATTGCGCAACAGTGCCATCCATACGGCTTACAAAGAAACGCTCCTTGTCGGTAACAATCCTTTCAACACCATAGTCGGTACTAAGGGTCGCACCATTTTCTGTGGAGATATACCGTGTTTCTTTTATGCCATCCTCTGTCTCCACAGCGCAGACTACAAGCCTTCCATCAAAAGCCGCCCCCGTCAAGCTTTGGCTCTTGATATTATGGGATTTGATAAGACGGGACAAACCTCTCTGGGTATCCATTCCCCGGATCTCCTGTCCGATACAAACAAACACCTCTCCGCCATCATAGGAAAAGGCCGGAAGACCTTGTATATCGTCCGGCAGCTCCATAGTGCGGAAACATTGAAGATCCCCATCCAGATAGACTGCACGGTTTTGATTTTTGTCATAATAAGCAACGCCGCCATTGATTAGACTGAAGCCGCCCTGTCGCACATCCAACGGCAAAACAGTTGTGGCTCCGGGAATACAATCCTCTCCGTTGAGCACGGAAAGCACTGTCTGTTCCTCTCCCGAAAAAAGCACCACACGCTCCTGAAATGCACAGAGGCCCCAAGAGCCGTCTTGTTCCAGCGCATATTGCCGCACAGCACCCTGGGTTACCACCTCCGCTTCACTTCCGGGAACGTAAAGCCCCAACGGAGTGGTCTCCAAAATCTCTGTGGTCGGTGCTGTGGTTTCTGTCTCTCCCCCGGCACATGCTGACAAAAGCAGCAGCAGAAGGAAGAGCAAGCTCAGCAGTTTTTTCATATTACTGTCTCCTTGCCAATGTGTAATCATCGCCCTGTCGGTAATAAGGACAGCGGGCGTTGGGCGTGGTATAAAGCCGGTAGACCTCATCCTCGTCCAGATCCATCATACAATAATACTCCTCGTACTCCTCATCGTAGTCGTAGTACCAGCAGGTCTCACATTCACAGGCGGTCATATAATACTCCTAAATACTGATGGACATCAAAAGGTTTCAACTGTTCATCCTTGCGAAGATATAAAGGATGGTGAGGATGTCCTTTTCTGCTTACCGCACCGGCGCAATACCATTTTGCGCCATAGGCCTCCCCCACAGCCAGCATATCCCGCAGGCAGTCAGGAAGATACGGTCTTTTTTCAATAATCGTGCCCCACGCGCCCCATACAGAAGGATTCTCCGAAATAGAAAGCACATAGCGAAAAGCTTCCAGATTTTCCTTGTGGAGCTGGATATTACAGGTCTTTTCCATCGCATCGGGATCTGTGGCACGCTGTGCATACACATTGAACATAATGAAGCTGTCAAATCCGTTTGCCAATGCGATCCGTTCCACGGATTTCAGCGTGTTGTCCAAATCATCCGGCTTTGCGGTAGACGGATTGATGCCGATACAGATCAGAGGATTTTTCCCTCGTGTTCCCAGTATGTATCGATACTCCGAGTAGAAATTGGGTGCATAAAGCCACTTGTCTATGTCGTATTCCGCACTTGGAGTATTGGCTGCCTCCAGTGCCTGCTGAAAGGTCACCAGTTCCAGCGATGCCGTGGTTCCCTTGGGTATATGCATACCATCACCCCCAGATAACGCAATCTACAGGAATATCAAACTCTTCCGTTTCCAGTTCCGGAAATACCTGAAAATCATAGCACAATGCCACTGTAGGATGGTTGGGCTCAGAAGCCAGAAAGCGGTCATAGAAGCCACCGCCGTAGCCGATACGGTGACCGGCAGGATCAAACGCAAGACCGGGCATCAGTACCAGTGCCGTGGGATCATCTGCTACAGGCGCATCTGCCACAGGCTCAGGAATGCCGGCATAGCCTTTCTCCACCGCAGTCAGATCTGAAATATAAATAAACTTCATTTCATCGCCATAGACCTTGGGTACAGCTACCCGCTTACCATCCCGAATGGCACGCTCCAGCATCGGCACAGTGCGCACTTCTTGATTATAGGGCAGATAACCATATATGGTCCTTGCGTTTTTATATGCTTGAGACTGTGCAAACAGCTCTCCCAGCTTTTCACCGGCAGCAACGATCTGCTCCTCAGTCATCGCTCTTTTTTTCTCTTTGATTTCCTTACGAAGCGCTGTTTTGTCCATCATTTGCCTCCTTAGGGTTTTTCCGATAAAGGCGGAACCACAAAAGGATCGCCAGCTGTCCGGGAATGCCCAGCAAAAACAGTTTCCAGATATTCACGTGCAGAAATACCAAAAGGGACATATACAAACTGAGTACACCGCCCCACATAATCGCTGAGATCAAAATTTTGTTGCTGCGGAAATCCTTCCACGCGGAACGAAGGCTCAGCAGCACAATAGCATTGGCAGGAACAGCGTAGATAAACCACAGCCAGCTTTTGCCGATACCGATAGAAGAGATCACAACAAACAGCAAAAGTGCCACAAACCACACCAACACCGAAGACAAACCCAGTATGATGCGCTTGTCCGCTTTGCGCTTCAAGGTTTTTTCCACCGCCTTGCCCATTACACGCTCCATTGCTCCGGGATTCTCCGGCAGTGCATTGGGGTCAACCAGCAGTTCATTCACCGTAATATCAAAAAGCTCTGCAATCTGCATCAACGTCAGCACGTCCGGTGCAGATTCTCCACGTTCCCATTTGGAAACCGCTTTATCTGAATAATTGAGTTTTTCCGCAAGACCTGCCTGGGTCAGTCCCTGCCGTTTCCGGTAGGAGACGATATTGGCACCGATCTGCTTTTTTAACTTTTCGTCATCCATAATTTTCCTCCAAGGGGGTAAAGCTACATACATTTTAGCAGATTTTTAACGAAATTGCAAGTAGCCTCCGTATGTGGGTACTTAGAAGAATAGACAAGGGAGGCTATGCCTCCCTTGTCTATTCTTGTTCAAAGAGTTCCTGCTGGCAATAACGGATAATTGCGCTTCTTGTGATCAAGCCTATAAACGCATCCTTATCATCCACAACCGGCACAAAATTCTGTGCACTTGCCCGCTGCACCAGTTCGTGCATAGAAGTTGTCACTCTGACAGGTATGTTATCCTTACGCCGTTCGATTTCCATAATGCGTCTGGCTTCCGCCTGCCGCATATCCATATAACACATATTTTTCAATGCCCACAGCACATCGCCTTCTGTGATAGAACCTCGGTACTCCCCACGCTTGTTGAGAATGGGAAGCGACGAATAACCCGCTACCTCCATTTTCTCCAAAGCCTGCCGCACCGTATAATCATCGTACACAAAGTCGCACAGCGCCTTCGGTGTAAGAAAGAATAAGATATTATCCATAATCGCTCCTTTACGCAACCGCATCAACATTGTCCGGTCAGTAATATTATATCATAAAATCCGCCGAAATGGATAAAAACTTACTGTAAACAGCTTGTGAACGTGCCAAAAATGCAACCCCGTTTTTGTGCAGGATGCACAATCTCCTGTAAGTAGAGAACACTCTACCACATAACGGCACCCCCTCTCCCCGTTGCAGATTGCAAAAACACTACGGTAGGGAGACTTTTTTATTCGCAGTGGTATACTGTTATCATCACGAAAGGAGAATACAACATGAAACGAACGAAGCTATGCGACCGATGCCTTCCTACCTATACAAAGGGTGAAGAAATTATGAATATGGTGACTCACATTGTGGGCGCTGGATTGGGACTTGTGGTATTGGTCCTGTGCCTTTTTAAGGCAGATGGACCGGCAGCGTTGATTGGTACTTTAATCTACAGCATCACTATGATCGTACTATACACTGTCTCCGGTGTATATCACGGACTTCCGCGAAACACCGGCAAAAAGGTAATGCAGATCATTGACCACTGCACCATCTATTTTCTCATTGCCGGTACTTACACGCCTATTATGCTCTCTGCCTTTCTTCCCGTATATCCCGGGGTCGCCTGGGGATTGCTTGTGTCCGAGTGGGCACTGTGTCTTACAGCTGCCACATTGACCGCCATTGATTTGAAAGCCTTCCGGGTATTTTCTATGATCTGCTACATTGCAGCCGGCTGGGGCATCATTTTCTTCCTACCCCAGTGCATCACCGTAATGACTGTCCCGGGTTTTGGTTTCCTTCTAGCCGGAGGCATCGCCTATACCATAGGCGCCATTCTTTTCGGGCTGGGCACAAAACTGCAGTGGATGCACTCAGTGTTTCATATATTTGTGGTATTGGGAAGTCTGCTCCAGTTTCTTGCAATTTATATATACGCCCTTTAAAATACACATTGACAACAAGTGCCACATTTTGTACCATTGTCTTATCAACAAAAAGGATGGTATGCATTATGGAACAACCCATTATAAAAGGCGCATTTATCGCACCCACCGCTACTGTTATCGGTGATGTGGTACTGGAAAAAGATGTGAATGTATGGTACGGTGCTGTCCTCCGGGGCGATGCCGGTGCGATCCGTGTGGCAGAGGGCACCAATATTCAAGATCTGGCAGTGCTCCACGAGGACACTGTTGTGGGCAAAGGCTGCACCATCGGTCACGGTGCCATCGTCCACGGCTGTACCGTTGGGGATCACTGCATCGTGGGTATGGGTGCTATCGTGCTCAATGGTGCTGTACTGGGCGACCATTGTCTGGTAGGCGCAGGTGCTGTGGTTACCGGCAAAATGAACGCTCCTGCCGGCTCTCTGATCCTGGGCAACCCCGCTACCGTGGTCAAACCCTTGACGCAGGCTCAAATCGATTATATCCACGAAGATGCAGAAGCTTATGTGAATCGGGCACGCACTTCCCTTCCTGAAGTGAATCAATAAATTTATCTTAAATTATTGATGGGGAGAAGCTGGAACTTCCAGCTTCTCCCCATATTTTCATCAATAAAGCAACTGCGGATCCTTCACCATACGGGGCAATATACCGCTCATAGCACAATGTGCCGCCAACAGGCCGCTTATCTCTCCGGTACGGAAGGCAGGACCGCCTACACGATAGCTGCCATGCGCAACAAAGTCACCGCTGATGCACCTGCCGCCCATCAAAAGATTTTCTATAGTCTTATTAATAAGACATCTCAAGGGTATCTGGTATGGAGGGTGTTTATTGCCTTTTAGATAGTCATCATAGCCGGCATTTCCCGGTCTGACGCCATGAATATCTGTGTTGCCGCTAACAGTGCAAATACCATCCGGAAACTGTTTTCCTGCATACACATCCTCCGCCGTAACCGTATACAATCCCCGAAGCCGTCTTCCCTCCCGGACGCCAATTGACTCAGCAGTACTTGAAATGCGTACATTTTCCCAAATGCCACCGGAACTGCGCAGCGCATCCACAACACGGTGCAGCTCCTCCCGGCTATCCAAGGTAGCCGCCGTAATTTCACGGGCGGAAGTGCCATTTTTGTGGATATGATTGATCATAAGCGCATAAGCACCGTCATTCAACACCGCCAGCAGCGGTGCTCGATAAGAAGGTGTGATCCCTAACTTATCCAACTCCTGAAGCATAGCCGGTTTTGTATTCTTTGACCGTTGGCTGTCAAAGGGCTTCATATCCTCATAACCAATACCACTGAGTTGACAAATCAGCGACATCGGTTGCGTCATTCCGTCGTCATTTCCCAAGTCAAATTCTGATCCAGAAAAAGCACCCAGATCACCGTCGCCCGTGGTATCAACAAAGATTTTTCCACCATAAGCAACACCACCACTCTTAGACTCCGTAAGAATGTGCGTGATATGACCTTGTGAAGCAACTACACCACAAAGAACCGTGTGATACAGGATCTCAACCTTTGCCTCCCGGCACAGGCGTTCAAAAACAAGCTTTGTCTTTTCTGTATCCGCAATAAACCGTTTGGGCGTAGGAACACGTTTTCCTTCCGCCTCCTTCTCAAGCCGATCCATAACCTCCTGCAAAAGCCCCTCCTGGTCCAATGCATCAATAACCCAAGTCAGCAGTCCCTGTGTCCATAATCCGCCAAGGCAACCGCCCCGTTCCACCAGCAATGTTTTTGCACCTCTTCGACCTGCAGAAACAGCCGCAGCCACACCGGCAGGACCGCCGCCACAAATCACAACATCATAGTTGCCACCATCGGCATATTCTCTTGTTACTTCCATAGTGACACCTCCTTGCAGTTTTAACCTTATTGTAGACATTATAGACCATATCCTTTTTTCGGTCAAGCAAGCGAACGAAAATGCCCGAACAACCAAAACACTTCCGGGCCAATATAACAACAAAATCCCAGAGGCCGAAGCCTCTGGGATTTTACTATTGCTTTAAGATGGCAACTTATTAGTAGCCAACCTTCTCCCAGCACTCGAAGGGAGCAGCCAGCTCCTCGCTGATGTAGACCTGAGTCTTCTTGGTCTGCAGCATGGTGGAGGGCAGGTAGGGAGTGATGGGGCCGTGAGTGCAGAGACGGGAGATCATTCTCTGCCAGGAAGAGAAGGTACCGCAGGTAGCCAGAGCATGAACCTCGATACGCTCCTTAGCACGCATAACGTCCAGAGGGCCGATGGTAGCAGCCTTGGGAGGCACGTTAGCGATGTCGCCGGACTGACCGAAGGTACCATTCAGAGAGTTCTGCATAATGGTCATGGGGTGCAGCTCAACGATCTGAGCAGGCTGGTTCAGCCACTCTTCGATGTCGCCGGAGCCAATGAACTCGGGGATGGGATCAACGAAAGCCATATGGCCAGCCCAACCGGGAGAAGTGGAAGCGATGTCAGCGCCACCCTCGGAGATGTCGTTGATGATCTTGGAGTAGTCATTGATGTTGGCATTGGTGGGGAAATGCACATTTTCCATGGGCATACGCAGATCCTCGTCGATCTGGTAGTAGAAGTACTTGATCATGGAATGAGCAAAGCCAGCCTCGTAGGTGATGGGGGCAATGTTGCCATCCTGGTCAGCCCA
>JAZRRS010000069.1:0-4826 GCA_045651005.1 Faecousia sp. | reverse complement strand
GCAATTCAAAATAGGGCGTATCGATCTCGACAACCGGGTCTATACACTCAGAAAAGCATATCTTTTAGAGGGCGATCCAAGGGCAAATGTGTAAACCATGTTGTTGCACAATTTGTAAACCATGTTGCTCTTGACAAAAGCCCCGCCCCTACGCAGTTTGTTTTTAACTGAGCGATAAATACGAATTTATACCGTCTCGTCGGTGATGGTCTCCATCGCCTCCTGCTGGCGCATACCGCCGGCAATGGCTTGTTTTCTTGCAGCATTTACTGCTTGAATGGTTTTGACACGCTTGCCATCCAGTTCGTAGCCACCCATAGCGATCAGCGTGATCAGCCACGCTGCCATGGGCACAAGGCAGAACAGAGCAATGACTACCCAATTCATACCCTCCATATAGGGGGTGGTTTTGGTGGGGAGACCGTGGTAGCCGATAAAGCCTACGGCAATGGATACCACCGTAGCGGCAAGGCTG
This sequence comes from Faecousia sp., assembly GCA_045651005.1. GTDB lineage: Bacteria > Bacillota > Clostridia > Oscillospirales > Oscillospiraceae > Faecousia. Next base: position 4,351 of record JAZRRS010000069.1, on the reverse strand, counting down.
GATACCAGCTTGTCCACAAGGGAGAACAATGTGCCCATAATGCCGGGGATAAACTTGCCGGAGCGGTAGGTCTCGTAATCTGCACAGTCAGCTACCATAGGAATGGGCATATCGGCGGTGGAGTAGTACGCACCATAGCCCACGCCGAAGAAGAGAAGGAACAGGACTGTGTAGAGATTGATGCTCAGTTTGCCGTCTGTCATAAAGGCAAGATTCCAGGCTGGATCCCCCTGTCGCCACAGAAGCAGCAGTGCCAGCACACCGATGTAGCACACCAGCGCCACAGCCACATAGGTCATAAGGCTGCGCTTCTGTCCGTGCTTTTGGGAGGTGCGTACGGTCAACAGGAAAAACGGTGCGGAGAACACATAGCCCAGCACCATCATAGGAAGGTAGAGGCTGTCATAATTGCCCATCATAGAGCCGTAGAGCATACAAAGCACGGTGACGTTGGTGGCGATCGCCAAGGCCAGCTTGCAGCCGCCGCCGGCGATCATCAGTCGCTGCAGGGGTTTGTTTGTCTTTACGATCTGCACATAGTCGGCGAGTTTTACCTTTTCCTGTTTGCCGCCCAGTCCAAAATACTTTTCGTTGTCCTTTTCCCAAATGCCGATGATGGCAAGCAGGGTGAGAAGTATGGACATCACGATTCCAATGGGGGTCATTACCGCAAACCAGGAGGCATTGTAGTCACCAAGAAAACCGTCGCCTGCCAGAATGGGGCCGATAAACTGCATCACACCCATACCGGCAAGAGAGCCGATGGTGTTGAAAATGGTGAACAGGGGACGCTGCTTGGGATCGTTGGTCAATACTGCCTGTGCCGCACGGGTCACAGAGGTTTGGAAGGTGTAGCCGATGACCCACACGGCATACAGCACTGTGAAAGCGGTGTACCGTGCCCACTTCATAGCTCCGGGGATCATAGGGGTCAGAATATACAGGGCGATCACAGAAAGCGCCATAATGATGTTGCCTATGACCATAAAAGGACGGAATTTGCCAAAGCGTGTGCTGGTCTTATCCATCAGTGAGCCGATAATGGGATCGGTAATGGCATCAAAAAGCCGCATTACCGTAACCATAATAGAGGCAAAGCCCACAAGACCCAGAATGTTTTCGCCAAAGGTGGCGACGTAGGAAAGGATCAGCACAAAGTAAACATTGGTGGCACCGTTGTTCATAGGAAACAGAGCCAGCTGATAAAACTTTGCGCGGTTCATACCGCTGTTCTCGTTCAAAAATATCACTCCTTACGTCCAATTTCCTCCGCCGGCTTTCTTTTTGCTTAGCCTGTAGGCGAGATCCGGTTTGTTTACATAATGCAGTTCTGCTGTGTCCCGAAGTTCTCCGCTGACTGCCTCCAAAACCACGGTTTCTTCCATTGGTACCCGGAAGGTGAAAATCCTGCCTTCCCGCTTTGCTCCAATCTCTTTTCCGTTTGCATACAGGGTGACAGATCTCTGATTGCTGTACACCTTTACCGTGGTTACTTTCTCGTTGCGGTTTACATAACGTTTTCCGGCAATATGCACCATAGGCTCCGGATTCCAGTATGCCTTGTACAGATAGAAGCTGTCCTTCTTGGTCTTCCGGTCAAAGGTTACAAGTCCCTTGTGGTTCATACCCGGCTCACCGCCCTGATCTCTGGCGTCAGCGGCAAAATCAAACATATTCCACACGTGGTTTGCCCACATAAAGGGTCTTTTGCGGAAGCATTCCAGCATATATTCGTGATATACCGCTTGGTATTCCTCTGAGTGGTCACCCCGCCGGGGATGGGAGGTGTGGAGGTTTGGCATACCTTCGCAGCCGTATTCAGAAAAGCCAAGGCAGCGGTTGGGAAAGCACTTGTGGAAAAAGTCAATCCAAAGATTGTTGAGGAACAGACCGGGGACATACCAGCCAAGATACAGATTCCAGCTGACAAGATCGGAGATGTGCGCAACTTTGTTGAACGGTCCGCAAACGGCATAGCAGGCAAGCACCGTAGGTCTTCCCGGATCCATGGTGTGCACCAGGTCGTTGAGAAGATGGTGGTTTTTCAGCATATCTCCGGTGTTTCTCGTGGAAATGGTGATCTCGTTGGAAAGACCCCAGGTGACAACGGAAGGGTGGTTATAGTTCTGAACGATCAGTTCCTTCATCTGGGAAACGGTATTTTCCCGACCCTCCGGCATATGCTCTGAGATATAAGGGATCTCTGCCCATACCACCATACCGTACCGGTCGCACAGATCGTAGAAATACTGATCGTGCTGATAATGGGCAAGACGGATGGTGTTGGCACCGATCTCCCGGATCAGAGCCATATCCTCTTCGTGGTGGGCCTTTGACAAGGCGTTGCCGATGTCTTTTCGGTCCTGGTGACGGGAAACACCGTGCAAGGGATAGGGTTTTCCGTTAAGGTAGAAGCCGCGTTTTGGGTCCATACGGAAGGTGCGCACGCCAAAGGGGGCAATGACGGTGTCGCATACCGTGCCATTTACCGAAAGGGTGGCTTCGCAGTGATAGAGATAGGGGTCGTGGATGCCGTTCCAGCGGTGCACATCGGGGATGGTCAGTGTTATATCTGTGCCGGTTCCGCAGACGATTTCTGTGTCGGTGTGATCCAACAGCCGGACGGTGACCTGCCCGTGATCTGCGTTATGCCAGGTGCGGACGTGAATCTTTCCGTCCACACCGCTGACGGTGGGATTCACGGCAAGACCGGTACCGCCGTAATAATCCATATCAAAGTGGTTTTTGTTCAGCACCACCAGCAGAGCATCCCGGTAAATACCGCCATAAAAAGTAAAATCGGCTTTTTGCGGGTATACGGTACGGTTTGCACTGTTATCTGCCTCCACCACAAGGGTGTTTTCCGGTTTCAGAACAGCGGTGATATCTCCCCGGAAGGTGGAGTATCCTCCATGGTGGCTCAAAACCTCCACACCGTTGAGAAGCACCTTTGCCGAGGCGTTGACACCCCGAAATTCCAGATAAACACATTGTGTTTCAGGGTCAAAATCGGGGCAGGGGAAGGTGGTCTTATAAACACCGGTACCCCGTGCATAATTGTTGCCTCCGTCCTGGCCGTCTGTGGCGTTCCAGGTGTGGGGGATGGTGACATCGGTCACTGTGCCGTCAGGGTGAGTAAATTGCCAGTTTCCGTCTAACAATAACTGGGTTCTCATACGCAAAAACTCCTTGAAAAATGGGCTTGTTATCGTTATTATAACAAAGAAGGCAGACCAAAACAAGGTGGAATTTACAGGAAAGTTTGTTATAAAAATAAAGCAAAAAAATATTTTTAACAGGGATGTAAAAAAATATACCCTATTATAGTAAAATATGATGCAAAAAAAACAAAAAAACACTTGACCGATTGGCAACTAAATGGTATTCTAATGTAGGATGCTTTACAAAAAGCGTAAAACGGAGGTAAAATTATGAAAAGGACTAGTTTGTTATTCGCATTACTGCTGGCAATGCTGTTGGTAATGCTGCCCCTGCAGGCTATGGCTGCACAGGGCGAAGGCGTGACCCCTGAAGACGGCGATATTTCTATCACCATTCCCAGCACACCCAACGCTCCTGCTGTCTACACTGTTGTTTTTAAGGACGCAGACGGCACTGTTCTGTCTATGCAGAACTACAACTACGGCGATGAGGTCGTTGCTCCCGCAGCTCCCACCAAGGCAGCTGACGAGACCTACACCTACGAGTTCGCTGGCTGGAACAAGGATGTTGTTCCTTGCGCCGGTAACGCTGTTTATACTGCAACCTACACTGAGATCTACATTGACTACACCGTTAAGTTCCTGAACGAGGACGGCACCGAGATCAGCACCGCTACCTATCACTACGGTGATGCTGTTGTTGCTCCCGAGGCTCCTGCTAAGGCTGCTACCGAGACCTTTACCTACAAGTTCGCAGGTTGGGACAAGGAAGTTGTTGCTTGCGCAGGTAACGCTACTTACACCGCTACCTACACTGAGACCTACATTGACTACACCGTTAAGTTCCTGAACGAGGACGGCACCGAGATCAGCACCGCTACCTATCACTACGGTGATACCGTTGTTGTTCCCGAGGCACCTGCTAAGGCAGCTGACGACAAGTACACCTACGAGTTCGCAGGCTGGACTCCCGAGGTCGTTGCTACTGTTGCCGGCAATGCTGAGTACACCGCTACTTACACTGCCACCGAGATCGCTCCTCCCTCTGTGGAGGCTGCCATCGTGAAGCAGCCCGAGGCTATTACAGTTAACTCCGGCGAGAAGGCTGTGTTCCACGTAGAAGTGGAAGGCGAGGTCGTCTCCTACAAGTGGCAGTACCGTAAGATCTGGAAGTGGTTCAACACCACCAT
>JAZRRS010000068.1:0-17728 GCA_045651005.1 Faecousia sp. | reverse complement strand
CTCCGATGCTTCCGGTATGTCTGTTCTGACTGCCTGGGCAGCCGGTAAGTTCTCCTCCACCACCATCAAGAAGACCTTCGATGAGTTGGATCTGGAGAACAAGATCAAGAACCGTACTCTGATCATCCCCGGCAAGGTTGCTGTTATGAAGGGCGAGATTCAGGAGAAGCTGCCCAACTGGAACGTTGTCGTTGGTCCTCTGGAAGCTGTTCAGCTGCCCAAGTACCTGAAGGACAAGGAGTACGAAGGCGCTGCTGCTGCCGCTGCTGCTGAGAATGCTGCTAAGGTTGCTGCCGGTGCTACCGAGGAAGTTAAGGAGCTGTCCTTCGACGAGCTGCTGGCTACCAAGGTTCCTGCAATTGAGGTCAAGACCTGGGATACCCAGTACAAGGGCTACAACCCCGAGTCCTCCACCTTCGTTACCATCGGCGAGCGTATCCACTGTATTGCTCCTTCCATCCGTAAGGCTATGGACGAGCGTGATCCCGAGCCCATCCTGCAGCGTGCATACGAGCAGATCAAGGCCGGTGCTACTTATCTGGACGTCAACATCGGACCTGCTGAGAAGGACGGTCCCGAGCGTATGATGTGGGCAGTCAAGCTGCTGCAGGAGAACTTCAACAATGTTCCTCTGGCACTGGATACTGCTAATATGAAGGCTATCGAGGCTGGTATCAAGGTCTACAACCGTACCAACGGTAAGCCCATCGTCAACTCTGCTGACGCAGGCTCCCGTATCGGCTACATCGACCTGGCTGCTGCCAACGATGCAATCTGTATCGCTCTGTGTTCCGCTGACGGTATCGCCAAGGACAACGAAGAGCGTATGATGCACTGTGACAATATGCTGGAGCGTGGCCTGCAGCTGGGTATGGATGCCACCGACCTGTGGTTTGACCCCTTGTTCCTGGTTGTTAAGGGTATGCAGGACAAGCAGATGGAAGTCCTGGAGGCTATCAAGATGTTCTCCGAGAAGGGTCTGAAGTCCACCGGCGGTCTGTCCAACAACTCCAACGGCGCTCCCAAGAACGTCCGTCCCATTATGGACTCCGCTCTGGTCGCTATGTGTATGATGCAGGGTCTGACCTCCGCTATCGTGAACCCCAACGACCTGCGTCTGATGGAGACCATCAAGTCTTGTGACATCTTCAAGAACCACGTTCTGTACTCCGATTCTTACCTGGATATGTAATCGAAGAATAGGGCTGCGTGCAATGCACCCCCTAAGTTAATCCCCGCAACAAACGGCAGGGAGGGTAACTCCCTCCTTGCCGTTTCGCTCATTTTATCGTTAAAAATTCGGTTTAGCCTGTGATTGGTTTGCAGGTGTGCTATTTGTTCGAGGTGGATGGAATGGAACAGTCTGTGGTAGTAACCTATAAGCAATATATCAAAACTGCGATCATCATGTTTGCAGGTACTGTTTTTCAAGGTTTCCTCTTTTATTACTTGCGAGAAAACTTTGTGGAGAACAGTCGCATGCTGCTGGTTGCTTTGGTTATTCTCGAAGTGCTCTGTGATGGCTACTTTTTGCTCCGGGGTTTGACGGTACAGCGTTTGGACAAAAACGGTCTGACGGTAAAAAATCCCTTCGCTACAAAAATCTACCTCTGGGATGAGGTATCCCAATACGGCGTTGAACGGGTGCAGTATCAGGAACGGGGGCTTTTCGGAAAGAAATATAAATACAAACCTCGTTTTTGCCTGCATTTCGGCAGTAAGAAGATCCATATCGAATACCGGGAAGATACAAAATCCTGCTTGCGTACTTATTGTGGATTACCTGCTTACAATAAGTATGAAGAACAATAACTTTGTATATCCAGCCATATGTGGCTTTATATAATATTTATCAGGAGGAATTTATTATGAGCGTATTGACTGATCTGATCTATGGCGGCAGCAATGCTGTGGCGGGCTTGACCGAGGGTGCTGTGAACGATGCCATCGCCAAGTATGGCGCTGACAAGGAACTCGCATTTCCCGATACTGCCTATTATTTCCCCACTATTTATGCTGCTACCGGTGTGAAGGTCAAGACACTGGGTGATCTTGTGCCTTGCGTTGGCGTGCTGAAAAGCCTCATCACCAACCAGGAGGATCTGGGACAGGCTTTGAATGCCGGTCTTGCCACTGCGGTAGGTGCTGAGATCATTGAGGGTCTGAAGTATGTAGAGGGTGGCAATCCCTACGAAAATGAAGCCGGCATCGGCTTTGTTCCGGATCCCATTATCCGTTCTCTGGGTGTTCCTCTGGTTACCGGTGATATTCCCGGTGTGGCGGTTGTGTTGGGCAAAGCCGACAACGCAGAGGATGTTGTTAATGTGGTTAAGGATTACCAGTCCAAGGGTATTGTGACCTTCCTGGTAGGCGATGTGATTGAACAGTGTGCCGAGGGCGGCGTAAAGATGGGTCTGGAACTGCGCGTTATTCCTCTGGGTCACGATGTTACTTCCGTTATTCACGTGGTTACCGTTGCCATCCGTGCTGCTCTGATTTTTGGTAATGTACAGCCCGGCGACCTTGCAGGTCTTCTTACTTACACCAAGGAGCGTGTTCCCGCTTTCGTCAACACCTTCGGTGCTTTGAATGAAGTGGTGGTCTCTGCCGGTGCAGGCGCTATCGCATTGGGCTTCCCTGTAATCGTGGACATCGATCTGGGCGAAAATCAAGTGCCCGGTGCGCTGGAATCTGTTTGCGATCACGCAGAGACAGTAAAGAAGTCTCTGGAGCTGCGTGAGATCAAAATCAAGATCAAGGAGCTGCCGATCCCGGTTGCTTTTGCTGCCGCTTTTGAGGGTGAGATCATCCGTAAGAGCGATATGCAGGCAGAATTCTACTCCGGCAAAAATCCCACTGCTGAGCTGGTGATGATGCGGGAAATGAACGAGATCGAGGACCATAAGATCACAGTCATTGGCCCGGATCTGGATGCAGGCACAGAGTTTGCGTTGGCTACCTATGTGGAGGTTGCCGGCAAGCGTATGCAGGAGGATTTTGAGTCCGTTATCGAGCGTAAGTTCCACGCATGGTTCAACTATATGGAAGGCGTGATGCACACCGGTCAGCGTAACCAGGTGCGTGTTCGTGTCTCCAAGGATGCATTTGCCAAGGGTCTTCGTATGAAGGATTTTGCAGAAGTCCTGTATGTAATGATCATGGACGAATTTGATGCCGTTGTTGATAAGTGCCAGGTGACCTTGATCACTGAGCCTGTTCAGGCAGCCAAGTTCCGTGACGAGGTGGCAATGCCCCGTTATGCACAGCGTGATGACCGTCTGGCATCTATGACCGATGAGGCTGTGGATCGTTACTATACCTGTATCCTGTGCCAGTCCTTTGCACCTGCCCATTGCTGCGTGGTCACCCCCGAGCGTTTGGGACTGTGTGGTGCTGTGTCCTGGCTGGATGCCAAGGCGACCAACGAGCTGGATCCCAACGGTCCTTGCCAGCCCATTTTCAAGGAAGGCTGCACCGACGAGCGTACCGGCCGTTTCGAGTCTGTTGACAAGGCCATCTACAACGCTACCCACGGTGCGGTGGAATCTGTTACCCTGTACTCTATTCTGGAAGATCCTATGACTTCCTGCGGTTGCTTCGAGTGTATCTGCGGCATCGAGCCGATGAGCGGCGGCTTTATCGTGGTCAACCGTGAATTTGCCGGTATGACTCCTGCAGGTATGACCTTCGGCGAATTGGCTTCTTGCACCGGCGGTGGTGTTCAGACTCCCGGTTATATGGGTCACGGCAGACACTTCATTGCCTCCAAGAAGTTTATCTCCGCAGAAGGCGGCATTGAGCGTATCGTTTGGATGCCCAAGGAACTGAAGGACGATGTGGCAGAGCGTCTGAACAAGACTGCTTTTGAACTGTATGGCATCGAGAACTTCGCCGATCTGATCGCAGATGAGACCGTCACCACTGACGGTGAGGAGCTGCTGAACTGGCTTACCGAAAAGAACCACCCTGTCCTGGGTATGGAATCCCTGTTATAATGCTTTTGCGCAGGGGTCGAAGGAAACTTCGGCCCCTGCCTGTAAAATGTGGGGGTCGAAAATGCATAGCCCCTGCCGTTGAAAAGGAATTAGAAAAATGAAAGTAACCTTCCAAATTGAGGGCGGAAGCCCCGTTCAAATTGAATGTAACGCCGGTGATAATTTGCTGGAACTGGCACGTCGTGCCAATGTGGCTATTGATGCTCCCTGTTCCGGTAACGGCTCCTGCGGCAAGTGCCGTGTGAAGCTTTTGGAGGGAGAGGTGGAGACCATCCCTTCCCGTCATATTACCGGCGAGGAATATGAAGCCGGCTGGCGGCTTTCCTGCAACACCAAGGTCATCAGTGACTGCACAGTGTTTGTTCCGGATATTGCCAGTGCCTATCAGAGCCGTATGAAAACTGCGGATCTGTCCTCTCCGGAGGAGGTGGCTATTTTTGAAAACGCCAAAAAGGAAATGATGGATTCCGGACTTTCCTTTGACAATGGTTTTGAAGCCATTCAGTTGGAGCTGTCTGCGCCCACAGAGGATGACACGATGCCGGATAACGAGCGGCTGATCTGGGGATTGCAGGAGGCGCTGGGCGTGGATGATCCGCAGATCCACATTCCCTATGTGGTGATGGCAAAGCTGGCAGCGACCCTTCGGGAAAATGATTTCCGTGTTTGTGTCAAGGGACAGCTGGAAGGTGACCGATTCACCTGTATGGATATCTGCGCTTATGAGGATACCAAGCTGGTAGGCTGCGCCATTGATATTGGCACTACTACGGTGTCTATGGTGCTGGTGGATATGAAAACCGGTGCGTTGCTTGCCAAGGGATCTTCCGGCAACGGACAGATTCGCTACGGTGCAGATGTGATCAACCGCATTATTGAATCTACCCGTCCCGGCGGCAAGAAAAAGCTCCAGGATGCCATTGTTAAGGAGACCCTTACCCCCATTATTGCAAATCTGTGCAAAACTGCCGGCATTAAGGCAACCTCCATTTTACGGCTGTGCATTGGTGCAAATACCACTATGAACCACCTTTTGGTGGGCGTGGATGCAGACCCTGTGCGTATGGATCCCTACATCCCCAGCTTCTTTGCGTGGAAGGGGCTACAGGCACAGGATCTGAAGCTGCCGGCAAATCCCATTGCCCCTGTGGTGATCGCTCCCAACATCGGGTCTTATGTGGGCCGCGATATTACCGCCGGTGCGCTGGCAACTATGATGTGGGATAAAGACGAAATGACCTTGTTTATCGACCTGGGCACCAATGGTGAGATCGTCTTCGGCAACCGGGACTTTTTGATGTCCTGTGCCTGTTCTGCCGGTCCTGCCTTTGAGGGCGGTGACATCTCCTGCGGTATGCGTGCCACCGACGGTGCCATCGAAGCAGTTACCATCGACAAGGCGACTATGGAGCCCACGATGACCATTGTGGGCGAGAAGGGGCAAAAATGCGTGGGCATTTGCGGCAGTGGTATTATTGATATTATTTCCGAACTGTTCCGCACCGGTATCATCAATGCCCGTGGCCTGTTTGTCCGGGAAGGTGACCGGGTCAAGCGGGATCAGCACGGTATGGGCCGTTATGTGCTGGCAACTGCGGAAGAAAGTGAGACTGGCAGGGAAGTGTCCATTAACGAAGTGGACATCGATAATTTCATCCGTGCCAAGGGTGCGATCTACTCCGGTATCGACACCCTTTTGCAGTCTGTAGATATGACGCCCGATTGTATTGACTGTGTAATGGTGGCAGGCGGCATCGGCTCCGGTATCAATATGAAAAATGCAGTGAATATCGGTATGCTGCCGGATGTGGAGCTGGAGAAGTACAAGTATATTGGCAATTCCAGCCTTACCGGTGCGTATGCAATGGTGCTGGGGGATCAAGCCATTGACAAGTGCCACGAGGTAGGTGCGAATATGACCTATCTGGAGCTTTCTACCTACCCTGGTTATATGGATAGCTTCGTGGCGGCTTGCTTCCTGCCCCATACGGACGCCAAGCTGTTCCCAAGTAGTATACAAGAAGATTAAATTCGTCCGAATACGCTGTCATTCTGAGGAGCACAGCGACGAAGAATCCCCGACTTAAGAAGAAAAATCCTTGGAATTTGAGGGGGATCCTTCGAATCCGCTATGCTCCGCTCAGGATGACACGCTGGTTTTGACGGTGTGTCAAATTGATATTTGAAGTTTAGGAGAAACTATGGTGATAGAGAACAACAAGCAAGAAGTGCCTTTTTCCTTTTACGAAGAGAAGTTCCGTGAACTTTCCCCGGAGGCTGCTTGCAGCCGCCTGCCGGATGTGAAGTGGGATGGAAAAGAGTTTTATGTAAACTTGTTGGGCAGGGAATATGCCATTGCCCACCCGGAGTACAACATCCGTGCCACCGACGGAGGCAGCGCTCCGCCGCTGCCTTGTCAGACATTTTTGCTGCGTTACCTGCTGGAAAGCAAAACGGTAGCGTGGGCAGGGCAGTGGAAGACCTTCCGGGAAATGCCCTGGGGTGAGATGTACATCAAGCCTTATACCGGCAGAGTGCTGACCCGTGCCGCATTCACCTTTGGCACACGGGTGGCAGCATTTAAAGCCGCCTGTGAAAAAATGGGTGCAGCACCTTTGAAGCACGGCGATGCCGGCTATCAGTTTAATTTTGTCAGCGGCTACGCTATGCAGATCATCGTTTGGGAGGGAGATGATGAGTTTCCCCCCAATGCGCAGATTTTGTATACCGATAACTTTGCTGAGGGCTTCGCTGCGGAAGACCGGGTCGTTGCCGGTGATATTCTGATCTCTACCATCAAGGCCAATATGTGATAAAAAGCTTGGGAGACGGATGCTATGAAAAGGCGTTGTTCAAAATATCTCTTTTTGGGAATTGGGATAATCGCACTGCTTGTTGGCATAGCAGTAGCAATTTGCATTTATATTTTTCATAAAGAGCCTCGTATTTCTCAGGTAAATGCCGGCGGTCATGTCTCCATGGCGGTAATGACGGATGGATCGGTGCTCTATGCCGGTGACTACCAGACTGCCCAATGGAAGGTAACAAGGTGGAAAAACGTGAAATCTGTTGCCAGCAACTATGCATATACTGCCGGGCTTATGAAAAATGGTACAGTGGAGCTGGTCAGCGGTAAAAAGAGTATGGATACCACGGATTGGAAGAAAATCACGAAAATCAGTGCCGGTATGGATCATCTTGTGGGACTTCGCAGGGATGGAACTGTGGTTGCCACCGGCTATAATGGCTACGGACAGTGCGATGTGTCTGAGTGGACGGATATTGTGGACATTGACGCAGGCTGGGAATTTACGGCAGGTGTCAGAAAAGATGGTACGGTAGTGGTAGCAGGCGATGAGTGGTACCGGGATCAGGTGAAAGGCTGGACGGATATTACAGCTGTGGCTTGCGGATCTATGCACATCGCCGGCCTTTGTAAGGATGGTCGGGTGGTGGTCGTGGGCAACAATGCCTCTGGTCAATGCAACACATCCACATGGTGTGATATGGTGGCGATCTCAGCCGATTCCACTATGACGGTGGGACTGCGCAGCGATGGCAGAGTGGTCACAGTAGGCAATACGCAGCAAAACGGCTGTGATACCGGCAAGTGGGAATCGGTGGTGGCTGTGGATGTGGGTGCTCGCCACATTATTGGCTTGTGTACTGACGGAACGGTGCTGGTAGCTGGCGATAACGCCCAGCATCAAGCGGACATCCAAGACTGGCCGACGCCTGAGGAATAAGGGTGTATTGTACGGGAAAAAGTGAGAGGAGAAATTATGAAAAAGCGTTTGGTGAGTGTTCTGCTGTTGCTTTCGTTGGTAATGGGTCTGCTTGCCGGTTGTGGCGTAGCGCCCACAGAAACAACAGCACCTACAGAAGTGTTGGCTAAGGAGGAATCGGTTTTGAAAAGTGGAGATAAGATCATTTTCATCGGAAATTCCTTTACCTATTACGGCAAGTGCGTTCTGGATAAGGGTCAGACGGAATTGGGACTGATAAAACGAGTCAACGATCGGGGTTATTTCTATCAAGTTTGCAAAGCCAATGGCCTTGATGTAAAGGTTACCAATTTTACTTTCGGTGGTCATCAGCTGAAGGATTTCTACAGCGGAAAATGCGCCGCAGGTCGTGGCCACGACGGACTGAATCACCTGGAGTATCTGACCGATCGGGATTATGACTATGTGGTGTTGCAGCAGGGAAGCGGCGGTAAGGATTCAGCGGATATTTTAAGTGAGTGCCGCCTTTTGATGGATCTGTTTCTGAAGGTCAACCCCGACACCAAGTTCGTGTTTTTGGTGCACCACTGGGCACATTTGCAAGACCATAGCTATTTGACCGGGCTGAAAGAGCTGGAAGCTGTGGGTGTGATTGTGGTGGACTGGGGTGCGCTGGTTGCAGATGTGATCGAAGGCACTACGGAAGTTCCCGGTGCAACGCAGACCTACGATAAGAATTCCTTTGTGATCAGCAAGAGTATGGATGACGGTTTCCACGAAAATCTGCTGGCAGGTTACATTACCGCACAGATGACCTATTGTGCGCTTACCGGTACCAGTGCTGTGGGTCAGGACTATAGCTTCTGTGGCAACAAGGAGATCTACAGCGGCTTTGATTTTGAAACATTTAAGGCTAAGCAGTATCTTTTTGATACCAAGACCAACTTCATTGAAATTTTTAATTCTGAAAGCGATATGCGTGGCTTGCAGAGATTGATAGATCAATATCTTGCAGAAAAAGCTTATCGGAAGTACTAAGAATTCAAAGGTTTTTGGACCGGTATGTTAACGGATTTCCCGGTGCAGCTGACAAACCTTGTGAAATAAGATAAAAAGGGTCTGCTGCAAATGGAAGCAACAGACCCTTTTGCCTGCAATCTCCAATTGATTATTTTTGCTGCTTGTGATAATATACTGATACAGAAATGGATGAGAAAGGAACGATTACTATGTATCGCATATCGTCGCTGTATGATCTTTCCCATACCCTTGCAGGAGAATATTTGTCGTCTTTTCAGTATCCGTGGGAAGCACTTAAAGGGATCAAAGAACTGATCCTGTCACTGGGCGAAAAGCTGGGTGAAGAGTATGAGCAGCGTGCACCGCAGGTGTGGGTGCATAAGACAGCAACTGTTGCGCCTACGGCGTATTTGGGTGCACCGTGTATTATCGGTGCACGGACGGAAGTGCGCCACTGCGCATTTATCCGTGGAAGCGCTCTGGTAGGGGAAGACTGCGTGGTGGGCAACTCCACGGAACTGAAAAATGTGATCCTGTTTGACGGCGTGCAGGTGCCCCACTATAACTATGTAGGTGACAGTATTTTGGGCTATAAGGCCCATATGGGCGCAGGCTCTGTGACTTCCAATGTGAAGTCTGACAAATCTCTTGTGGTGATCCACGGGAGTGAAGAGATTCCCACGGGCATTAAAAAAGTAGGGGCTATGCTGGGAGACTTTGTGGAGGTAGGCTGCAACAGCGTGTTGAATCCCGGCACGGTGATCGGCAGAAATTCCAATGTGTATCCTACCAGCTGTGTCCGTGGCGTGGTGCCCGAAAATAGCATTTATAAGAAGAATGATAGCATTGTAGCGAAGCGGTAAGGAGACGATGTATGGGCAAGTATTTTGGAACTGACGGCTTCCGTGGAGAGGCCAATGTAAATCTGACGGCGGATCACGCTTATAAGGTAGGCCGTTTTTTGGGTTGGTACTATACAGAATTGAAACGTAGCAGCGGCAATAAGGAGGAAGCACGGATCGTCATCGGCAAGGATACCCGTCGCTCCTCATATATGTTTGAGTATGCGTTGGCGGGAGGCATTACCGCTTCCGGTGCAGATGCCTACCTGCTTCACGTAACCACCACTCCCTCTGTGGCTTATGTAACCCGGATGGATGAATTTGATTGCGGTGTTATGATCTCCGCCAGCCATAACCCCTTCTACGATAACGGCATTAAGCTTCTGAATCGCTTGGGTGAAAAAATGGATGAGCAGACCATCGCTCTGGTGGAGGCCTATCTGGACGGGGAACTGGAGATGTTCGGTGTGAAGCTTGCGGAAATTCCCTTTGCCAAGCAGGCGGCCATCGGCAGAACTGTGGACTATGTCTCCGGAAGAAACCGCTATATAGGTTACTTGATTTCTTTGGGAATGTATTCCTTCAAGGGAATGAAGGTGGGTTTGGACTGTGCCAACGGCTCTGCCTGGAACATCGCTAAAAGCGTGTTTGATGCGTTGGGTGCGAAAACCTATGTGATGAATGCGGATCCCGACGGCACGAATATCAACGAAAATGCCGGATCTACCCATATTGAGCATTTGCAGAAATTTGTGCTGGAGAACGAACTGGACGTGGGCTTTGCCTACGACGGTGATGCAGATCGCTGCCTATGTGTGGACGAAAACGGAAATGTGATCACCGGAGACCATATCCTGTTTGTGCTGGGTATGTATATGAAGGAACGAGGTCAGCTGGATAATAACACTGTGGTCACCACAGTGATGTCCAACTTCGGACTTTATAAAGCGTTTGATAAAGCGGACATCGGCTATGCAAAGACCAAGGTGGGCGACAAGTATGTGTACGAATATATGGCACAGAACGGCTGCCGTCTGGGCGGTGAGCAGAGCGGACACATTATTATTTCCAAATATGCCACCACAGGAGACGGCATTCTCACCAGCCTGAAGCTGATGGAAGTGATGATGGCGAAAAAGAAGAAGCTGGGTGAGCTTTGTCGGGAGCTGAAGATATATCCTCAAGTGCTGAAAAATGTGCGGGTGATGGATAAGCCTGCGGCACAGAATGATCCGGAGGTGCAGCTGGCGGTGCAGACAGTGGCAGATGCCCTGGGAGATACCGGCAGGATCCTGGTACGGGAATCCGGTACAGAGCCGGTGATCCGGGTGATGGTGGAGGCCTCCACTGAGGAAGCCTGTCAAAAATATGTGGACGATGTGGTGGATACCATTTGCCGCCGTGGCCACGCAAGAGTGTAAATTGACAGTTTATCAAACTGTCATCCTGAGCGAACCCTGAGCGAAGTCGAAGGGGGAGTCGAAGGATCTCCTTCGTGTTTGCAGAGGATTCTTCGTCGCATAGCTCCTCAGAATGACAACATAACTGTCCGCAAAATGGAATTTAGAAGATTCTAAATGCTGCGTTACCGAGCTTTACAGGTAAAATTTTTTCTGCACCCTGCACGCGTTGTCTGCGGCGACTCGCCGCCAAATTGGAATTTAGAAGATTCTAAGCGCTGCGTTACCGAGCTTTACAGGCAAAAATTTTTTCTGCACCCTGCACGCATTGTCTGCGGCGACTCGCCGCCAAATTGAAATTTGAAGGTTAAACGAACCCCCCGCCCGGATTTTCCGGACGTCGGTTTTAATGTTGAATTACAGACCTTCCTGTGCGGGCAGCTTGGTTCTGTCTACACGGCGGAGCAGACACAGACTTGCCAAATGGTGGTCATAGTAACGCTCCATCTCGAATTCGTGAGCACCCAACTCCTCGCAGAAGTTGCGGCCATACTTGTCAGCGGCAGCATCGTCACCCACAGCCAGCTTTGCCATAGTCTCAGCAACGCCGATGCAGTATTCGCAGTGACGCAGCAGCAGACGCCAGGAAATGGTCTGAGGACGGGTGGGCATCAGCAGGTGTGCCTTGCCCAGAGCTTCGCCTTCCTTCACCAGCTCGCGGACGGAAAGCAGTTTTTCTGCCATTGCCGGGTTGTAGTAGTTGCCTACGGTCTTGTCAACAGAGCCTTCGCCTTCCATATATGCGAAATCAAAGGCGTCAGCCAGCTTTTCAAAGTAAGCAAGTGCCTGCTTCCAGTCTTCACCGTAGATGTGGGAGAAGTAATCTTCCACAATATCCTCAAACTTCACATCTCGGTTCATCAGAGTCTCTGCGTAGGTGTAGATGGCAAGACCGTTGGGGAAGAAGCTTCTCTGAGAGCCGTCCTCTACATAGCCGTCCACACCCTGGAAACGCAGGGAACGGATGTCCTCATAAATGCGGCGTGCGATGTACAGGTTGCTGGGATCTGCGTACTGATGACGCCAGAAGTGATATTCATAAGAGAATACGGGGCCGGGCCAAATCTTCTGCCAGTCGCGCAGATAGGACAGGTTGTCCAGTGTGGAAATGGGAGACTTCCATTTGTTGCGCACATACTCCGGGGTTTGGGGGATGATGCTGCCGTCTTCCACGCTGCCGCAGTAGCTGCGGGTGATGGGGGCGTACAGCAGGGAGAAGCGCTTGGGATTTTGGATGGTGATCTTTTCGGGAGCAAAGATGGTATCCACATAGCAGATGAATACGATGCGGGTGTCCAGACCTCTTTCGGTAAGGATCTCATCCAGCTCGTTCATAATCATCAGATAGTAGTCGGAGGGACGCATCTTGCGGCACTCTTCGCACTCACAGTGGTTGCGGCTGCCGTCAGCCAGCCAAATATGAAGGTAATCCACGTTGGCGGCAGACTGTGCATAATCGGCAATGTAGGTTGCCATAGTGGTACGGACCTTGGGGTTGGACATACAGGGGTTGGTGTTCAGTGCCACACCGCCGCGGAGGGCACGGACGCCATTCAATTCAGCAACACAGGTCTTCTGCTCTTCGGTGAGCTCTACCTCCTGCTGTTTCCAGCCCTCCTTGGAATCCAGACCGAAGGGCTCAGCAGTCCAGCCGTGGCCCATATCGTGGAACATCAGACCGCGCTTGGAAATATGTGCCTCGCACTGACGCTTCCACTGCAGCACCTGGTCGTAGGGGAGCATCTCCGGGGGACGGCTGGTGGAATTGTACTTGTGATGGTAGTAATCTCTGTAATAGGTGTAGGGATTGTCAAACTCGATCATATACACATTGAGTTCCTGCTTTGCATAGAAGTCAATGGTCTCGATCATACACTGCTGGAACTCGGCTCCCTCGTTGCAGTGGCCGCGGAAGCGGTGGTCAGCCTTCTTGTGGTACTTTTGAGGCTTGATGTCCTGCATAGGGATATGCTCGCCGTCTACACCGGGGTACAGCCAGCGGCAGCCGTTGAGACGCAGGAAACGGTACACGGCAAACAGCACGCTGCGGCTGTTGGAGCCTGCCAGGATACCGCCCTCGGTGGTGGTGTCCACATGGATCACATCGTCCAGAACAGGGTCTTCGGCTTCGTTTTCGATGCCGAAGTCTTCCAAGAGGCCCAAACGGAAGCCGTCGGTGGCATTGGGCTCATAGGAAATGTCGATCTCACCGCAGCGGGGCATCATCATACGAAGGTATTCCTTCAGCTCCTCAGCGGCAAAATCAATGACGTGGTCTGCGCGCATTTTTTTGATTGTCAGCATAGCGTTGCCTCCATACATTATTATATAATATAAGGGAGTGTAGCATATCTTCACTCTTAAGTCAATCGCTAATTTCCGGGGCAGATTCGGCCTTTATCCGCTGTTACAGTGCTGCGGAAGATAGCGTTATCCCAATCGGCTTTCGGCTCTTCGCTATACAAATGTCTGCGTGCGGTGGACGGGGGAGCTGCAATTGTGGATTGTGCCATAAATTTTGTGCAATATGTCAAGTTTTGGTGCTTGTTTTTGTGCGTTTCGTCAGATTGTAATTGTTAAGAAAGTATGATAAAATCTATACCGAACGGATAGGCATAGTATGCCCGTTTGTATGTTAAAGGGGACGAACCCCGTAAGCATAAACAATTTTGAGGAGGAAAAAAAGTGAAAAAGTTTATTGCAATCCTGTTAGCACTCACTCTTCTTCTCGGCCTGTGCGCTTGTGGCGGCGAGAAGGAACAGTCCGGCGGTAAGAACGCTGATGGTACTATTAATATGACCATCGGTATTCCCACCAACGCAAAGATCATGGATCTTGAGAAGAATGCTCTGACCCAATGGGTCGAAGAGCAGTGCAACATCAAGATCAAGTTTGAAGAGTATGCAGGCGGTACTGACGTTGCTACTCAGATCTCTACTGCTGTTGCTGCCCGTCAGGAGCTGCCCGACATTCTGTACGGCATCAGCCTGAACGAAGGTGCAATCACTTCCTACGGTAAGGACGGCTACTTTGTAGACCTGACTCCCTACTACGAGGATAAGGAAGGCGCTTCCAAGAATTTCTGGTCTCGTATCGAAGAGTCTCTGACTCCCGAGCAGCAGGACACTGTTATCCGTAAGATCACCAACGGTGATACCGGCAAGATCTACGGCGTGCCCACCATCGAGACTTCCACTATCGATAAGAGAAACTATCAGCCCTGGATCAACCAGAAGTGGTTGGATAAGCTGGGTCTGTCTATGCCTCAGAACACTGAAGAGCTGTACAATGTTCTGGTTGCATTCAACACCCAGGATCCCGATGGCGATGGCAACCCCGACAACGAGATTCCTCTGTTCGGCTCCGAGCAGGCCGGCGGCAACGCTCAGGTTGTCAACTGGATCATGAATATGTTCCTGTACTACGATGAGAGCCACCGTTGGCAGGACTACAATGGCGACGGTCAGCTTGAGCTCCTTTACACTCAGGAAGCTTACCGTGAAGGTATGAAGTTCGTCAACAAGCTGTACAAGGAAGAGCTGCTGACCAACATGGTCTACACCGCTTCCGGTACTGAAATGAAGCAGATCACCACCCCCGCTTCCAAGCAGGCAATGTGCGGCATCTTTGTTGGTCACTTGACCATCCACTGCACCATGGGCAATGAGGTTATGTATGACTACGTTCCCATGCCTCTGTGGGGCTATGCTGTTGAAGGCGACCTGTCCTGCAACCTGAACTCCTATATCTCTGCTAACTGCGAATACCCCGAGAAGGCATTCGAGGTTATGATGACCCTGTTCTCCTGGGAAGGCTCTATGCGTGTCCGTTACGGCGAGTATGGCGTCAACTGGACCGATGCTGACGAAGGCGCTAAGTCCGATATGGGCTTGGATGCTGTTTACAAGCTGATCGACGATCCTCTGACCCAGCAGAATACTGCTCACTGGGGCACCATCGCTTCCTGCTTCAACCACTATGCAGAAGGCGAAACCGCTCAGATCTCTGAGGATATGGATGAGTGGACTGCTAAGAAGTCCCAGATGCATGCTGAGTCCCGTCGTATCTTCGAGGCTGCTCGGGAAGCTAATAACCCCAAGGAAGTCTGCCCCACTCTGGTGACTTCCACCGAGGAGCAGGAAGCTATTGAAGCTGTCACTACCAACATCGGCGACCTGACGAAGAAGAAGGAAATGGCGTTCGTTACCGGCGTTGGTGCTGACATTAACAGCGATGCTGACTGGAATGCATTCCTGAAGGAACTGGAAGATCTGGGCTTGGCAGAGTACCAGAAGTACGTACAGACTGCTTACGATCGTCAGAAGTAATCTTTGATTCGGATCCTTAAGCATATATAACCTGACCAAAGCGTAAAACGCAGCCGGGTGGTGACACCCGGCTTGCGTCAATAATTTAGAAAGGAATGAATCAAATGAGCAATCCCGCATCTGTGGCTGCGCCCAGTGTCTTGGCCAAGACTCCTTGGCAGAAGTTCTGGATCAAGTTCAAGAAGAACTGGCAGCTGCATCTGATGATCATTTTTCCTTTGGCTTATCTGATCCTCTTTAGCTATGTGCCTCTGTATGGTATTCAGATCGCCTTTAAGGATTACTCCCCTCGTTTGGGCATTTGGGACAGCCCTTGGGTAGGTCTGAAGCACTTTAAGAAGTTCTTTGATTTCTACCGTTGGCCCAACCTGGTTGGCAATACCCTTGCCATTTCTTTGTATCAGATTATTTGTGGTTTCCCCATTCCCATTATTCTGGCGCTGATCATTCACGTCAACACCGGTACGGCGTTGAAGAAGGTTGCGCAGAATGTTTCCTACGTTCCCCACTTTATCTCCCTGGTTGTTATGATTGGTATTCTGAACACCGTTTTGAACCCCGTTACTGGCTTCCTGGGACAGATCTATAAGCTGTTCGGTGTTATCGGTGCAGATGATATCCGTGGCAGTAAGGAAGCGTTCCGTCACCTGTATGTGTGGTCCGGCGTTTGGCAGACTATGGGTTGGAGTTCCATTATGTACATTTCCGCCTTGTCTGCAGTTCCTGATGAGCTGCACGAGGCTGCAAAGCTGGATGGTGCCAGCCGTCTGCGCCGTGTTTGGAGCGTGGACCTGCCCACCATTCTGCCTACCATTTGCTTGATGCTGATTATGCGCTTCGGTAGCATTATGTCTGTTGGCTACCAGAAGGCTTACCTGATGCAGAACAATATGAACCTGGAGACTTCGGAAATCATTTCTACCTATGTGTACAAGAAGGGTATTCAGCAGAACAATATGTCCTTCGGTACTGCCATTGGTCTTCTGAACTCTGCAATCAATATGGTCCTTGTTTTCACTGTCAACGCCATTACCAACTGGCTGTCTGACAATGAACTGGGTCTGTTCTAAGGAAGGAGGAAGATAATATGGCTAAAGTTAAGAGCACAAAGATCCAGGAGTCTTACGGCGATAAAGTGCTGAATTTCATCACTGCCGTCGTTCTGGTTTCTATCATCCTTATTGTCGGTTATCCTATCATCTATGTTATCTCCTGTTCCTTCACCAAGACAGACGCACTGTCTGCTGGTATGGTTGTTCTGTGGCCTGTTGATGTAAATGGTAAGTTTGCCATTTCCTTGGAAGCATACAACTTCGTTATGCAATACAAGGCTGTTTGGACTGGCTTCCGTAACTCTGTTTTCTACACGGTTTGTGACGTTTTCCTGCAGATGACTATGACCATTTTGGTTGCATATCCTCTGTCCAGAAGATCCTTCCAGGGTAGAAGTGTCTACACTATGATCTTCTATATGTCCACCCGTGTCAGCGCAGGTTTGATCCCCGGCTTCATTCTGAAGTGTGATCTGGGTTTGTTTAATAACATCTGGGCAGTTCTGATCTCCGGTTCTGTCGCTGTTTCTCACATTCTTATCCTGCGTACCTGCTTCCAGACTGCGATCCCCGGTGAGCTGTTTGACTCTGCAATGATCGACGGCGCAAACCACTTTAAGTGTGTTACCAAGATCGCACTGCCTCTGGCGAAGGCTACTCTGTCTGTTCTGATTCTGTATTGTATCGTGGGTCAGTGGAACGAATACTTCACCTCCATGCTGTATCTGCGTGACCAGAAGTTGTATCCCCTGCAGCTGGTGCTGCGTCCCATTATGCAGGCTGCAACTGCTATGGGTCAGATGGATACTTCCGGAATGAATGCGGTTGCTCGTGAGCAGGCACAGTCCGGTTTGGAAAATGTCCGTTATGCTCTGATCGTTATCTCCTCCGCTCCCGTTATTGCTGCATACTTCGTTGTGCAGAAGTACTTCAAGGGCGGCGTTATGATGGGTTCCGTCAAGGGTTAATTATGAAATGCAAAAGGGCACAGAGCATATCTGTGTCCTTTTGATTTAGGAAAATACATAGGAGGAATACTATGAAGCGCTTAATTGCACTTTTGTTGGTCCTGGTTTCTGTTGTCGGTCTGGCTGCGTGTGGCGAAAAGGCTGTCACTGAGCAGAAGCTGGATGCCCAGGGTAAAGTCAAGATTTCCATCGGTCTGGGCAGCAGTGCCAAGATCCTGGACATGGAAGAAAATGAACTGACCTACTGGCTGGAAAAGGAAACCGGCTATAACATCGAGATCGTTGAGTACGCCGGTGGTACCGACGTTGCAACTCAGATCTCCGCAACCATCGCTGC
>JAZRRS010000067.1:0-28095 GCA_045651005.1 Faecousia sp. | reverse complement strand
GCTGCAAATTTTCTTGCAGCAGTCCTTGTTTTTACTATGGATCAGACAATACCCTGAGCGGTCATGGCGTCGGCCACCTTCAGGAAGCCGGCGATGTTGGCACCGGCAACGTAGTTGCCTTCCATGCCGTACTTCTTGGCGGCATCATCCAGGTTGTGGAAGATGTTGACCATGATGGTCTGAAGCTTGGAGTCAACCTCCTCGATGCTCCAGCTGAGGCGCTCAGAGTTCTGGGTCATTTCCAGAGCGGAGGTAGCCACACCGCCGGCGTTGGAAGCCTTGCCGGGGCAGAAGAGAACACCGCTGTCCTGCAGGTACTTGGTGGCGTCCAGGGTGGTGGGCATATTGGCGCCCTCGGCCGCGGCGAAGCAGCCGCCCGCTACCAGCGCCTTGGCGTCGCCCAGCAGCAGCTCGTTCTGGGTGGCGCAGGGCAGAGCCACGTCGCACGGGGTGGTCCAGACACCCTTGCCTTCGTGGTAGACAGCGTTGGGACGCTTGGCGGCATACTCGGTCAGACGGGCGCGCATCTTCTGCTTGACTTCGATGAGGGTAGCCACATCGATGCCGTCGGGATCGTAGATCCAGCCGGTGGAATCGGAGCAGGTCACAGGCTTTGCGCCCAGCTCCCAAGCCTTCTCAATGGCGTAAGTTGCCACGTTACCGGCACCGGAAACTGCCACCGTCTTACCTGCCAGCTGGTGACCGTTGCACCTCAGGATCTCCTCTGTGATATACAAAAGGCCATAGCCGGTAGCCTCGGTGCGGGCAAGAGAGCCGCCATAGCTCAGGCCTTTACCGGTGAGAACGCCGCCCTTGTAAGCACCGCGGATACGGCGGTACTGGCCAAACATATAGCCGATCTCACGGGCGCCCACGCCAATATCACCGGCAGGAACGTCTTCATCAGCACCGATATAGCGATGCAGTTCGGTCATAAAGCTCTGACAAAACCGCATAATTTCACGGTCAGACTTGCCCTTGGGATCAAAGTCGGCACCCCCCTTTGCACCACCCATAGGCAGGCCGGTCAAGGAGTTCTTAAAGGTCTGCTCGAAGGACAAAAATTTCACAACACTGAGGTTGACCGTGGGATGGAAGCGCAGACCGCCCTTGTAGGGACCAATATTGCCGTTGAACTGCACGCGGTAGCCACGGTTCACGTGGACCTGACCATTATCATCCACCCAAGGCACACTGAAGGTAAAGTTACGTTCAGGCATAGTCAGTCGCTCCAGCAAAGCCTCACGGCGGTAACGCTCTTCATTTCTTTCCACAACAGCACGGATAGATTCCAGCACCTCATCCACTGCCTGGTTAAACTCAGGTTGGCTGGGGTTCTGATCCTCAACCCGCTGTTTGATCTCGTCTACATAGCTCATAACACATACCTCCATTTTTAATTGAATAGCGCCATTCTAACAGAACCCTTTCCTCTGTGCAAGTGCTTTATGTCAAAAAAACAGGCGCAAAATGCAGGTCCAGCTCTGCGCGGCTGTATACTGGCAGGGTATGCTCTGTGCACATTCCGTGGCTATTCTGAAATATTTTCAACATTTAATATCAAACCTAAAAACGGTGCTGTCTCAAAATCCCCGAGACAGCACCTGTTCTTATTTTGCGCTTTGGGCTTTTGCCAGCTTGCGTTCTTCCTTTGTCTTGCAGAACTTCTCCAGCTGCGGCACAAACATCAGGCAGATCAGTGCCGCGGTGAAGCCGCCGTTGTACAGGCAGAAGCCGCCGTGCATATCCGGTACTGCCGTAACCAGCAGGTAGTGCAGCGCACCTGCCAACGCACCATACCCCCAACCGTACTTGCCGGAAATGGGGCTAAGACCGTTGGCATAGCACAGACCGATGAGAATACCCTGATTGGCAATGGTCATACCGTAGTTCTCCACACCAAACAGACCTGCGATCCAGCCGAACAGATAAGAGGTCACTACATAACCCAGCATAATGGGCCATACATTGCCGGGATGGCTACCGGAATTACAGGTGCACAGCATACAAAACACGATGCCAAAGGTCATACCGGTCCAAACCGTTGCCATACGGGCAGTACCACCGTCCAGGAATGCGGCAAAGTTAAAATATGCCACGATCATCAGACCGTACACGCCCACATTCATCAGGAACGGTGCGTTGCCATACTTGGTAGTGAAGCTGACACCCTGTCCGGGATCCTTCATCAAATTCCAGTAATCCTTTATCTTGCAGCCCATCAGCAGAGCCATCACGATGCAAAGAGAAAACAGAACAACACAGAAAATGTTGCAGCCCCAGAAGAACTCCACATCAGCAGCGGTATATGCCTCATAAGCACCCATTCCGCCGATGCCCACGCCCAACATCACTTTGTAGAGAACCACACGGAGGAAGAATGCAGTAAAGCCGATGGGCACGGCTGCGGAATAGTGGTTGTAGCCCTTGTGGATATTGGGTGCGTGACCCAGTCCCGCAGGCAGGAAGAAACCTATGATCAGACCCACCAGCAGAGCAAGAACGGCGCCCAACCAGTTGAAGCCGATGTATTCTGTGCCGGGATAACGGAATAGAAGTTCCGAAATGATAGGTGCAATACCGGTGGAGAACATCATCGCATTGACCTGGCTTCCCAAGGTCTCCTTCTTTACAAGGCAGTACAGACAAACGCCCAAAATTGTGGGAATCATATTCAGGGGGTTGATACCCCAGGCGCCAAAGCCAACGGTGAGCAGGAAGCCCAATGTGGTGGCGTTGCCGGGCTTTGCACCGGGCAGCAGGCACAAAAGCGTGCAGAAAATACCCACAAGACCCATATTCAGGAAGGTGGCAGCAAACCCGCCCATATAGAAATAGTTGCTGCTAACCTTACAGGGGTACTTCCAAAGGATCTCCGTACCGACAAAAATGCCCTTCACATCTGGCATACAAAACGCAGCCGCGATGAAACACAAGGACACTACCGCAAAGAAGGCTTTCAAAAAGCCGGCTTCGGAGAGGTTGTTAAGTTTTTTCATAATTGCACCTCAATTTATTTATAAAGTAGTTGTTCTAACGATACCGAGCTTCGCTGGTAACGATTTCAAACGAGCCGTGCACGCATTGCCCGGCGGCGCTTGCCGCCCTTAGCAGCCGCACATTTCGTACGATCCTTCGTCACCGAGTGCTTTGTTTAACGAAACCAAACGCACTGTGCACGCATTGTCTGCGGCGACTCGCCGCCCCTTACGAAATGGCTTTCAGCACTTGCAAAATATGCTCACTGCTCTCATAGAAGGTAATGTCCACGCTGTAGAAGCCGTCGGGAAGCTGCAAGCTCAAGGTGAGATGTCCCACGCCTTTCCGGTCGTTCCCCCACTGGGACATTCCTCCGGCTTCACAGTCGTCATAAATGGCTTTGATCAGTGCCGCCGCTACCGGCTCCTGAGAAATGCCGCCTACTGTCTGTTTTTTGTAGACTGTGGTGTCACCCATCTTATCGTCAATATACTGAAAATCAGCAGAACTGCCGATATACACATACGGCAGACCCTCTTCATCATAAGGGTATACCTCCAAAAATACTGCGCTTTCCAGTACCTCTTCCAAAGAATACCCCTGCATCACACTCTCCGGGCGGCTGTAGAATGTTTGCAGCTTCGGCTTATAGCCCACATAGTAGCTGCGGTTTATGACCCTTCCATCCGTCAGACGGTAGCGCAGATTCACCGGCCGATTCCCTTGGTGGGGATCGTTTATGGCATCCCGATGCAGCTGCAAAATGATTTCCACATCTTCGCTTTCTGTCAGCGTGCAGCTTTGCTGCCGGAGGGAATACTGGGTGCTGTAGGGGGACACGATCACGCTTTCCACTTGCTCCTTTTCCGGCACATACCGGGTGATGCCCACCGGGTCAAGCTTCACTGTAAACAGCACAGCGGCAACCAACACCACAAACACACCGAAGCCAAGGAGATTTTTTGCACAAAATACCTTAACCTGCTTTTCCAGCAGCATTCTGCCGGTGAAGAAGCCGATGGCAAGACCCGCAAACAGCAGCAGCCACATACCGCCTCCCAGCTCCACGCCCAGACTGTAAAGAAACACACCGATGCACAGAGCATATACCGTCAGAAATACGGGAGCTACCGGACGCCACGAGATCATATCCCCGGCAGTTTCCATATGCCGCTTGCGATACAAAAGCAAAGCGCAGACCAAAAACGCCACGCCCACAGCCGCTGCAATGCCCAGATACAGCCAGCTTTCGAGGGGAATGCGCTCCACCACCGTTATTTGCTTCATATTGTCATAGTGGACTTCAATATACGGGTTGCTGACCAAGGTGACCGCAGGACACAGCAGGGTAAATTTCTGGAAATCCACAGTAACACCGTACAGCAGCGGCTCAAACAGCACCTTTGCAAAATATCCCATTACCACGGAGAAAAAGTGGATCAGTGCATACACTGCCGCCGCACCCAGTTTTGTACCGGCACACATTGCGGAAAATACGCCAATACCAAAGAAGAACAAAAACTGAAGCACCGTCAACGCCAGCCACAAAAACGCGCCGTAGGCATAGCTTCCCAGCATAGCGGCAGCCACCAGCGAGCCCAAAAGCGATGGGATCAGACAGAACAACAAGCCGGAAACCAAATGGGTCACAAACCAACCCTCTCTGGAAACAGGCATTGCGTGGAGCATATTGCAAAGCCTGGGGTGAAACAGATCCCCCAGCAGCACCACGGCACAAAGGAACGCATAGACCAGATTCACCGATGACATTACCGCCATCACTTCCGAAGCAAGATTCATCATATAGGCTCCGGTGCGACCATCCTCCCACATCAACAGCAGAAAAATGAGGATCAGCACGGAGTAAAGCCCCCAAAGAGGCGCAAATCGGGTAAGATCTTTTTTCACTACAGAAAAATGTAAATATTTTTTCATAAAACACCCCTCCCATTGAAGTAGCAATTTATCGTTTTAATGAAACAATAAACCGGAGTTGATCGTTAAGGTGTGACCTTTGGCCACGATTTAACTCATTTTTTGAAGAAAAATACCACTACTGTCAATTGTCAACTGACGCAACAGCACACGAAATTGGTATTTACAACAGGATATCCTTTACCTTTTCGTTGACACCGCCCAGCTCGTAAATAAAAATTTCCTCCAAAGACAGGGGCAGCACATCAAAATATGCCGGCTCTGTTTCCCGGACACGTGCCGTCACTTCCTCCGCTGTGCCACGGATCACCAGGGTTTTCAGCCGTCCGGTGGTTGTCTGGTGCAAAATTTCAAGACCCTCCGGCACGGTGCCGGATGTTTGCAGCTTCACGGTGTTGCCCTGCATATCCGCAAGGCTTCTCTCCAAAAGCATTTTTCCCTCGTTCATAATGCCCACGTGATCGCACACATCCTCCAGCTCCCGGAGATTGTGGGAGGAGATCAGCACCGTGGTGCCTTGGCTTGCCACGTCGGACATAATAAGGCTCATCACCTGGCGACGCATAACGGGATCCAATCCGTCCACAGGCTCGTCCAGCACCAAAAGCTCCGGACGGGTGCAAAGGCTCAAATGGAACGCCGCCTGCTTCTGCATACCCTTGGAAAACCGGCGGATCTGCCCCTTTTTGGGAAGCGCAAACACATCGTAAAGCTTTTCAAACAGGGCATCGTCAAAGCCTCCATAGATGCCCTTGTAGAATTTCCGCATCTCCTCCAGATTTGCCGAGGGGAAATAGAAAACTTCATCGGGAATGTAGCCGATCTTTGCTTTCACCTTGGGATTTTCATATACCTGTTCCCCGTCTACTGTCACCGTTCCCCCGTCAGCACGGTAAATGCCGGTGATGTGACGGATCACTGTGGACTTGCCGGCTCCGTTGGGGCCAACCAGACCGTATACCGCACCCTTGGGGATGGTCATATCCAGTCCGTCCAACGCTTTGAATTTACCAAATGTCTTGGTCAGCTGTCTTACTTCAACCATTTTGATCTCCTTTCATCCGTGCGGTCAGTTCCTCTTCCGTAACACCCAACGCCTTTAACGCCTGCACCGTTTCCATCAATTGCTTCCACAGGGTAGCGGTCTCCGGCTGCGGCTGCTGACTGACAAAACAGCCCTTTCCCGGCACGGTCTCAATGACACCTTGCTGCTCCAACTCCCGGTAGGCACGCTGGATGGTGTTGGGATTGATGGCGATCACGCCTGCCAGCTCCCGTACCGAGGGAAGCTTGTCCCCCGGCTGCAATATCCCGGTGGCGATCTGCCCTCGCAGCTGCGCAATGATCTGACTGTAAATGGGCATCCCCGAACGATGATTCAAATTTAGCAAAAAGGCTCACCTCTTTTACAACTGTACTAGTACAGTTAGAATACACCGCTTTTTTCATTTTGTCAACCAGCAATTCGGGAGGGGCACAGCAATATTGCCTTCGGCAATAAGGGCGAGTCACAGCCTCGCCCCTACGAATTATATTGTGCCTTTGTAGGGGCGGAGCTGCGATCCGCCCTATCCCTACAAAAAACTACCTCGTCACCGAGCAATTACGGGCAACATTTTTTCCGCACTGTGCACGCATTGTCTGCGGCGACTCGCCGCCTGTGGAAAACTTTTTAAAATTCTTATTTTAAGCTGTTTCTACCCTTGTTTTTTCAGGCAAAATGTGTTAAAATTTACGGTGAAGAAGTAGTACCTTCCGGAAACACGACTTGACCGTTTTTTCTACGATTTTTGCTTAAAAGGAGATATAGATTATGTACTCTTCCGCCTATGTCTGGGCTAAAGTTTTAAGCTGGATGGAGGAGCGTTTGGGCTCTGTTACCGTGTCTGCCTGGTTTGACGACGCAGACGTGGTAGAGCTGAATGAGCAGCAGCTGATCCTCTATTCCGCCAACGAATTCCGCAGAGAGATCATCGTCCGCCGCTGCACAGAATATATCCAGGACGCATTGCGTGAAATTTTTAATTCCGATGCTAAACTCATCGTCTTTGGTGACGAGGAGCTGGAAGCTTACAAGTCCAAGGACGTGCAGAAAACCACCATGGACTTCAACCCCCAGTTTAACTTTGACAACTTCGTGGTCGGCCCCTCCAACCGCTTCGCCCACGGTGCAGCCATTGCCGTGACCAAACAGCCGGGACAGACCTATAACCCTTTGTTTATTTACGGCCCTCCCGGTGTTGGCAAGACCCACCTGCTGTACGCCATTGCCAACGGCATCCGCAAGATCCAGCCGGACGCCAACATTGTGTACATCAAGGGCGACCAGTTTACCAACGAATTGATTGCCGCCATTCAAAGCGGTAAAAACATTGAGTTCCGCAGTAAGTACCGGGAAGCAGACCTGTTCCTTATTGATGACATCCAGTTCATCGCCGGTAAGGAATCCACCCAGGAGGAATTTTTGCACACCTTTAACAAGGTCTATGAGGAGCATAAGCAGATCGTAATGACCTCCGACCGGAAGCCCGGCGATATGCTGACCTTGGAAGACCGTCTGCGCACCCGTTTTGAGTGGGGCTTACAGGCAAGCATCGAAGCACCGGACTACGAGACGCGTATGGCCATCATTAAAAACAAAGCCAATTCTTTGGGTCTGACCCTGCCCGACGATGTCTGCAATTACATTGCTGTGAATGTGACCAACAATGTGCGTCAGATCGAAGGTACCGTGAAGAA
Organism: Faecousia sp.; assembly: GCA_045651005.1. Taxonomy (GTDB): domain Bacteria; phylum Bacillota; class Clostridia; order Oscillospirales; family Oscillospiraceae; genus Faecousia. The sequence continues at coordinate 20,442 of JAZRRS010000067.1, read as the reverse complement.
AATTATGGCTTACCGGGATCTGAACAATATGCCTCTGGATCTTCAGAATGTTGCCATTGCCATTGACGATATGTTCAAAAACGAGGGCAACTCTTTGCCCACACCTTCTCTGATCATCAGCCAGGTGTGCAAGTTCTACTCTGTGGACGAGCATATGCTCAGAGGCACGCAGCGGAATAAGGGCATTGTGGAAGCCCGTCAGATGGCGGCTTATCTGATCCGCAAGCTGACCAATCTCAGCCTGCCCGATATTGGCAAGGAATTCAATCGGGATCACGCCACCATTTTGCACTCCATTAAAAAGGTGGAAGCCTCCATCACCGCCGGCGACGAAACCTTAAACAACGCCTCCAAGGACATCATTGCCAATATCAATTCCAGCCTGTAAAGCAGTTGAGAATTTTTAAATTTTCAACAGATAACGAGGATATACCATTGTCCGCGGAGACTCTCCGCTTTCCACAGCCCCTGTGGAATGTGGAAAACTTTCCTGTGGAAAACTGTCTTAAAAAATCACATAAAAATGCCCTGTGGAAAACAAAAACTTTTCCACAAAAAGGATGTGGAAAAATATCCTTTGGTGCTGTAAGAAAAAACCTGGTTTTCCACATAAAAATCCTCTACTGCGACAACGACTGCATTAATATATGATAATATATATAAATATATTATTCTTAACAAAGAAGGAGTTTTGAATATGCGTTTTACCTGTGAAAAAAGTATGCTGGTGGCAGGTCTGAACATTACCGGCAGAACTGTTGCTCAGAAAAGCTCTATTTCTGCCATTGAAGGTATTCTCTGCAAAGCCGGTACCGGTTTGAGCTTGACCGGTTACAATATGGAAACTGCCATTACTTATGATATAGAGGCAGATGTTTCTGATATGGGAGAATGCATTCTTCCTGCAAAGCTTTTCGGTGATATTATTCGCAGACTGCCGGAAGGTCCTGTGACTGTGGTTGTGGACGATCAGTATAAAGTGGCGATCCGTGCCGGTTACGCCTCTTTCAACATCAGTGCAGAAGGTGCGGATGATTATCCTGAGCTGCCCGATGTCATCGACGGCAAAGCCATTCGCATTCCCCAGGCAGCGATGAAGGAGATCATTGGCGGTACCATCTTCTCCGTTTCTGAAAATCAAGGCAGACCCATCCATACCGGTGTAAAATTCGAAGTGGAGGATGATCGTGTTTCTGCCATTGCTGTGGACGGCTTCCGGCTTGCTCGCCGCACCTACCACACAGAGGAGCCTACAGGCAGAACCCTTTCCTTTGTTGTGCCTGCACAGGGTCTGAAGGAAGTGGAAAAGATCCTGCAGGAAGGGGAAGAGGATGTGGCTTTTACCTTGGGCAAAAAGCACATTCTATTCCAGATGGGCAATGCCACTTTGATCTGCCGTCTGTTGGAAGGAGATTTTCTGGATTGGCGCCGTGTGGTGCCCACCGGTTGCCCCATTCAGCTGGTTGCCAATGTGGCAGAGCTGACCGCTTCTCTGGAGCGTGTGGGTCTTATCGTTTCTGAAAAATATAAGAGCCCTGTGCGCTGCCTGTTCTCGGATCAGCAGCTGCTGCTGAAGACCAACACCACCATTGGTGTGGCAGAGGATCGCTGCAGCTTTGCCGGTGACGGTAAGGAGCTGGAAATTGGCTTTAATGTCCGGTATCTTATTGATGCTCTCCGTGCAGTTCCCAGTGAGGAAGTGACATTGGAGCTGACCAACGGTTTGAGTCCTATTGTAATGTCTCCCGCAGATGACAAGCAGGATTATGCCTATATGGTGCTGCCTGTGAGAATCTCCACCTGATTTCAGTCATTCCGTGCGTAGTTTTATGTCATTCTGAGCGAAGCGAAGAATCTCCTTCGTATTTGCAGGAGATTCTTCGTCGCACAGCTCCTCAGAATGACAAAAAGAACGGTCATTCTGAGGATTACGAAGAATCCCCATCTTAATTATTTGCATTTTGAAGTGGGCGAGTCACAGCCTCGCCCCTACAAATAATGTTGCGTTTTTTAAAAAAGGTGAAATGATAATGAAGGTAAGCGTTAAGAAAAAAGATAATTTTGTGCCGGTGGTCATCGGTACGGAATTTATTAAGCTGGAAGCCGCACTGAAATATGCCAATGCCGCAGAATCCGGCGGTATGGCAAAAACAGTGATCCAGGAGGGTGAAGTAGCTGTTAACGGTGAAATTTGCACCATGCGCGGCAAAAAGCTGTACCCCGGTGACAAGGTGACCTTTCAGGGAATCACCTACTTGATTTGTATCCATGAGGCTTGACAGCATTGCGCTCCGGGGCTGGCGCAGTTATGAGGAAAGCAAGTTTTCTTTTGATCCCGGAGTGAATCTCATTGTGGGCTACAACGCAAGAGGAAAAACCAACCTTTTGGAATCTGTGATTTTTTTAGGCAGCGGAAAAAGCTTCCGTACTCAAAAAAATGCAGAGCTGGTAAAGCTTGGTGCAGAATTTTGCGATGTGGAAGGTGCAGTCTTTTCTCAAAACAGAAATCAGACCTTGCGCTGGGTACTGTTTCCCAACGGCAGACAGCGGCAGATCTATTTAAACGGTGTAAAAAAACGCACATCCGGGGATATTTCCGGTGTTCTGCAAACCGTCCTTTTCTGCCCGGAGGATCTGCTGGTGCTGAAAGCCGGTGCCGCCGCCCGTCGAAAGCTGGGAGATACAGCGTTGTGTCAGCTGCGCCCCAATTATGAAGCGGCTCTGAATGAGTATAACCGCATTTTAGAAAACAAAAGCAGAATATTAAAGGACCGTTATGAAAATCCCTCCTTGCTGGAGATTCTACCGGAGTACAACACAAGACTTTGTCAAGTGGGTGCGCTGCTGATCTCCTACAGAGCACGGTTTTATGAAGGACTGGCAAAGGCCGCAAAAGAATTTCATCAACAGTTTTCCGGCGGCAAAGAGGAATTTTTTCTGGAATACAAAACCGTTTCCACTGTGAACGATGCGTTTGCGCCTACGGAGCAAATTTATCAACAGCTTTTGGAGCATTTGGAAAGCCACCACCGGGCAGAGCTGGAAAGCGGCCAGTGTTTGACCGGCCCACATAAAGATGATTTTGATGTGACTTTAAATGGCTTAAATATCAAAGCGTTTGGCTCACAAGGCCAAACAAGAACGGCTGCCATCAGTTTGAAGCTTGCCCAGAGAGCGCTGATGGAAAAGCAGTCGGGAGAAACGCCGGTGCTGCTTCTAGATGATGTGCTTTCAGAATTAGACCCCGGCAGGCAGGATTTTGTGCTCAATCAAATCACCCGTGGTCAAGTGTTTATCACCTGCTGTGAACCCGGCAGATTTACCAAATTGGGTAAGACCATTGAGATATAAAATTCTTCGGTCATTCTGAGCGAAGCGAAGAATCTCCATCGTATTTGCAGGAGATTCTTCGTCGCAAAGCTCCTCAGAATGACAGAAAAATGACAAAAAAGGGAGGTATTGTGTGAATTATTATGTTTATATAATGACAAATAAACACAAAACCGTACTCTATACAGGTGTTACCAATAATCTTCCCAGAAGAGTGTTTGAACATAAAAATCATTTAGATAAGGGTAGTTTTACAGATCAATATAATTGCGAATATCTTGTGTATTATGCAGACACCACAAATGTGGAATCTGCAATTGCTAGAGAAAAGCAGATCAAAGGTTGGAGAAGAGATAGAAAAATTCAATTGATTGAAAATATGAATCCTTTATGGGAGGATTTATATGAATATATAATTCAATAATTTTAAGTAAAGAGCTTATTTACTTGACATTATAAGTGAAGCTTTTTCTGTCATTCTGAGGATTACGAAGAATCCCCATCATAAGAGGGAGATTCTTCGTCGCGTTGCTCCTCAGAATGACAGGAAAAAACGGTCATTCTGAGGATTACGAAGAATCCCCATCATAAGAAGGAGATTCTTCGTCGCATTGCTCCTCAGAATGACAGGAAGAGGAGTATGTATTATGGCAGAAGAAACCAAAGTAACACAGGAATATGGCGGTGAACAGATCCAGGTTTTGGAAGGCCTGGAGGCAGTTCGCAAGCGTCCGGGTATGTACATCGGCTCTACCTCAGCGTCGGGCCTGCATCACCTGGTCTATGAAATTGTGGATAATTCTATTGATGAAGCCTTAGCAGGTTACTGTAAGCACATTACCGTCACCATCAATCCGGGTAATTCCATCACCGTCACCGATGACGGCCGTGGTATCCCTGTGGACATCCAACCCCAGACCGGCAAGCCGGCATTGGAGGTTGTGTTTACTGTGCTCCACGCCGGCGGTAAATTCGGCGGTGGCGGTTACAAGGTCTCCGGCGGTCTCCACGGCGTGGGTGCTTCCGTTGTGAATGCCTTGTCAGAATGGCTCACAGTTAGAGTGCATAAAAACGGCAAGATCCACGAAATGAAATTTGCCCGTGGTCATATCACCCAGGATATGAAGATCGTAGGCAACACCGACAAAAACGGAACGGAAGTCACCTTCCAACCCGATCCGGAGATGTTCGATGAGGTTGTTTATTCCTATGAGACGTTGCACGAGCGTATGCGTGAGGAAGCCTTCCTAAATGCCGGTCTTTCCATCACCATTACGGATAACCGGGAAGCAACGCCTGTAGGGGAAACTATGTGCTACGAGGGTGGTATCCGGGAATTTGTCACCTGGACCAACCGCACCAAGACCCCCATTCACAGCGATGTGATCTATCTGTCCGGTGAGAAGGGTGACGCTTCCGCAGAAATCGCACTGCAGTACAACGACGGCTACAGCGAATCTATGCAGTCCTTTGCCAACGATGTGCGCACTCCCGAAGGCGGTATGCACGAGACCGGTTTCAAGACTGCATTGACCCGTGTTTTGAATGCTTACGGCTCTAAGGTCGGTATTATTAAGGGTGATGATAAAGTATCCGGTGAAGATTGCCGTGAAGGTATCACCGCTATTATCTCTGTAAAGCTGACGGATGCCCAGTTTGAAGGACAGACAAAGGCAAAGCTGGGTAACGCCTATATCCGTACTATGGTGGAACAGATCGTAGGCGATCAACTGGCCACCTACTTTGAAGAGCATCCCTCCACCGCCAAGACCATTCTTGAAAAGGCAATGATGGCAAACCGTGCCAGAGAGGCCGCCCGGAAGGCAAGAGAAAATGCCCGTCGTAAGACCGGTTTGGAATCCGGCGGTATGCCGGATAAGCTGCAGGACTGCAACGAAAAAGATCCCTCCCTGTGCGAACTGTACATCGTCGAGGGTGACTCCGCTGCCGGCTCTGCCATCCAGGGCAGAGACTCCCGTTTTCAGGCGATTCTGGCTATGTGGGGTAAAATGCTCAATGTGGAAAAGGCAAGAATGGACAAGGTCTACAGCAATGAAAAGCTCAGTCCTCTGATCATCGCTCTGGGCGGTGGCATCGGAGAGGATTTCGATATTGAAAAGCTGCGCTATCATAAGATCGTCATTATGTCCGATGCGGACGTGGACGGCGCCCATATCCGAACGCTTCTTTTGACCTTCTTCTTCCGCTATATGCGGCCGCTGATCGAAAATGGTTTCATTTATTCTGCTGTGCCGCCGCTTTATAAGCTGAAGCGTGGCAAGACCGAGCGTGTGGCTTACTCCGATGAGCAGAGAGATGTGGTTTCCGCAGAGCTGCGTGGTGAGAGCAACGCAAAGGTGGAGATCTCCCGATTCAAGGGCCTTGGTGAAATGGATCCCCACGAGCTTTGGGAGACCACAATGGATCCCAAAACCCGTACTCTGCGTCGGATCACCTTGGAGGATGCCCGACGGGCCGATGAAATTTTCACAGTGCTTATGGGTGAACAGGTAGAGCCCCGTAAAGAATGGATCGAGCATAACGCAAAATACGCGGTGAATATTGATATTTAACGAGATACCCTCCCCCGGGGGGAGGGTGCCCCAAAGGGGCGGGAGAGGAATGCGGGCGGTCGTTAAAGGATCTGTATATTCGTAGTCCTTGGAAATTGTCAGATCTCGCCGTTCCTCTTCAGGTATGCTTACGCATACCAGCTTCTCCCCGGGAGAAGCGATCAGAGGGAGTAAATTATGGAAAGAAATAGTAAGCTTACTGCTGTTTCTCAAAATCTTAGAAAAAATCAAACAAAAGAAGAGGCTCTTCTTTGGAACTGTTTTCTGAAAAAATATCCACATAGATTTCGAAGACAATATGTGATCGGAAATTATATTGTGGACTTTTATTGTCACAGCGCAAAGCTTGTGATAGAGCTGGATGGCAGTGGTCATTATGAGCCGTTAATGGAAGAAAAAGACAGAATAAGAACCGATTATTTGGAATCTGTTGGTTTGTCTGTTTTGCGTTTTACAAATTTGGAAGTGAAAAGATTTTTTCGTGAAGTCTGTGATAAAATTCATATGACTGTGTGCGAAAAAACAGAAAAAGCATAAAAACGGTAGATTTCGCCGTTCCTCATCCGACCCGGCTTTGCCGGGCCACCTTCCCCCCGGGGGAAGGAATTATTGCCGGAGGTGTTTTTATTGGCAAAACATAATCGTGACTACAAACCGGAGGATATTTTATTCCCGGATCAGGTGATCACCACATCCAATCTTGTGGATGAAATGGAAAGATCCTATATTGAATACGCAATGAGTGTCATTGTTGGCCGTGCATTGCCGGACGTTCGTGACGGCTTGAAGCCGGTGCACCGTCGTATTCTTTATACGATGTATGAAAGCGGTCTGACTTCGGACAAGCCTTTCAAAAAGTCTGCTACCTGTGTGGGTGATGTGCTGGGTAAGTATCATCCCCACGGTGACGGCTCTGTTTATGATGCTATGGTGCGTCTGGCGCAGAATTTCTCTATGCGCTACGTACTGGTAGACGGTCACGGTAACTTCGGTGACGTGGACGGCAACCCTGCCGCTGCTTACCGATACACTGAGGCCAGAATGAGCAAGCTCAGCAATCAGATGCTTCGGGATATTGAAAAGGATACAGTCAACTGGGATCCTAACTTTGACGAATCCCGGGAAGAGCCCAGAGTGCTGCCCAGCCGCTTCCCCAACCTGTTGGTCAACGGCTCTACGGGTATTGCAGTTGGTATGGCTACCAACATTCCCCCCCACAACCTAACAGAGGTCATCAATACCTGTGTGGCTGTGCTGGATGATCCGGAGATCACCATGGTGGATATGATGGAGCATATCTCCGGCCCGGATTTCCCCACCGGCGGTATTATTATGGGTCGCAGCGGCATCCGTGCTGCCTATGCCACCGGCCGCGGTAAGGTGATGGTCCGTGCCCGTACGGAATTTGAGACCTTTGCCAATGACCGTACCCGTATCATTGTTTCTGAGCTGCCTTATCAGGTGAATAAAAAGGAACTGATCAAGAAGATCGCAGAGCAGGTAAAAGACCGCAAAATCGAAGGTGTTTCTGACCTGCGTGACGAGACAGACCGCAACGGTATGCGTATCGTCATCGAGCTGAAAAAGGATGCCAATCCCCAGGTGGTGCTGAATAATCTGTTTAAGCAGACGGCTTTGCAGACCTCCTTCGGCATCATTATGCTGGCGCTGGTGGACGACCAGAAGCAGCCCCGTATTTTGTCCCTGCGGCAGATCATTGACGAATATCTCTCCTTCCAGATGGAGGTGCTGACCCGTCGTACCCAGTATGATCTGAAAAAGGCACAGGAGCGTGCCCATTTGCTGGAAGGTCTGCTGATCGCACAAGATAACATCGACGAGGTCATTCGCATTATCCGTTCCGCCTACGACGATGCAAAAGAAAAGCTGTGTCAGCGGTTTGGTTTGGATGATGTGCAGGCGCAGGCCATTTTGGATATGCGACTGAAAGCACTGCAGGGACTTGACCGGGAAAAGCTGCAGGAAGAGTATAACGAACTGCAACTGAAGATCAATTACTACAATGAACTGCTCTCTGACCCTGTGAAATTGCAGGGTGTGCTCCGGGAAGAGCTGATGGAGATCCGGGATAAGTTCGGAGATGACCGCAAGACGGAGATCCAGGACATTGAGGACGAGATCGACATTGAGGATCTTATTGAAGAGGAACAGTGCGCCTTCACCATTTCCAATCAGGGCTATGTGAAGCGTATGCCTGTGGATATCTACCGTACCCAGTCCCGTGGCGGTCGAGGTGTCAATGCCCAGAATCTGAAGGAAGAGGACTATGTGAAGAGTCTGTATATTGCCTCTACCCACGATCATATTCTGTTCTTTACGGATAAGGGCAAGGTACACCACCGGAAGGGTTATCAGATCCCCGAAGCAGGTCGTACTGCCCGTGGCACGGCTATGATCAACATTCTGCCTCTGGAGCTGGGCGAAACGGTCACCGCTATGGTGATCACCAAGGACTTCAACGAGGAAGAATTCCTGGTAATGGTCACCGGTCAGGGCACAGTGAAGCGTCTGCCGCTGATGGCGTTGAATACCCGTCGTACCACCGGCATCCGTGCCATTACTTTGGAGGAAGGCGACCAGCTGATCAATGTGATGCGTACCGGTGGCGATGATAATATTATTCTTGCCACAGCAAACGGTATGGCCATCTGCTTCAACGAAAAAGATGTGCGTCCTATGGGCAGAGATGCAGCCGGTGTCCGTGGTATCCAGCTCACCGGAGATGATTTTGTCATCGGTGCGCAGAAGGCGGAAGAGGGAACAACACTTCTCACCGTGACGGAAAATGGTTACGGCAAGCGCACGGAGCTTAATGAGTACCTGCGTACCGGCCCGGGTGGTGAAAAGGTTGCCCAGTCCCGTGGCGGTAAGGGTCTTAAGAACTATAATATTACAGCAAAAACCGGCAAGGTGGCAGGCTGCTGCCTGGTGAAAGAGACAGATGACGTAATGCTCATCGAAAACGGCGGTGTTATCATCCGTGTGCCGGCAAGCTCCATCAATATTTATAAGCGTGATGTGCAGGGCGTCATCGTAATGCGCATCGAAGAAGGCAACAAGTTGGTATCTCTGGAACGCGTGGAAAACGAAGAGGAGACAGAAGCTTGAAAACAGTAACACTGTATACTGACGGTGCCTGTTCCGGCAACCCCGGCCCCGGTGGCTGGGGTGCCATTTTGGAATGGGGCGGTATTGAAAAGGAGCTCTCCGGGGGTGAAAGTAACACCACTAACAACCGGATGGAGCTGACCGCTGTCATTGAAGGCTTAAAAGCATTGAAAGAGCCTTGTATTGTGGAATTGTATTCTGACAGCAAGTATGTCATTGACGCATTGGAAAAAGGCTGGGCGTGGGGCTGGAAGAAAAAAGGCTGGACCAAGTCTGACAAGAAGCCGGCATTAAACCCGGATTTGTGGGAGACCCTTTTGCAGCTGACTATGAAGCACCAACTGCACTACCATTGGGTCAAAGGTCACGCAGAAAATCCCAAAAATAACCGCTGCGACCAATTGGCAGTAGCCCAAAGTAAAAAACAAACCCCTTAAAATCGTAGGGGCGAGGCTGTGACTCGCCCTAAAAAGAAAAGGGCGGATCGCAGCTTCGCCCCTACGAAGAGCATTTCAAAGCGCTATTGCCCGGTCATTTTCTCCTGCTTGACCTTGTGGTCAATGACGTGCCGGGAGGCAAGCTCCTTGTGGATGTCCTCAAGGGTAATGCCCATTTGGGTCATAAGCACCATCACGTGATAGGCAAGGTCTGCGATCTCATAGACCGTCTCTGCCTTGTCGTCTGCCTTGCCGGCAATGATCACCTCGGTGCACTCCTCGCCCACTTTTTTCAGGATCTTGTCGATGCCCTTTTCAAAAAGATAGGTGGTGTAAGAGCCTTCTTTTTTCTCGGTCTTTCTGCCCTCGATGAGCTTCATCAGACCATCATAGGAAAATTCGTGGCGGTTTTCGCTTTGGAAAACCGTGTGGTTGAAGCAGGAATGTGTACCCAAATGACAGGCAGGGCCTTCCGGCTCAACCATGACCACAAGGGCATCCTTGTCGCAGTCAGCGGTGATGGAAACGATGTTCTGGAAATTGCCGGAGGTCTCGCCCTTGTGCCACAGTTCCTGCCGGGAACGGCTGTAGAACACCGTTTGCTCCTTTTCCATGGACATCTGCAAGCTTTCCTTGTTCATATAAGCCAACGTCAGCACCTGCTTTGTGACGGCATCCACCACAATGGCAGGGACCAGACCGTTTTCGTCAAATTTCAGTTCTTCAATGTTCATAACCATACTCCTTACAGACGGGTGGGAATGTTTTCCGCCGCCATTTGTTTTTTAAGATCGGAAATTTTCACTTCACCGAAGTGGAAAATGGAGGCCGCCAAACCGGCATCCACCTTGGGAAGTGCCTTAAAAAGCTCCACGAAGTGACCGATGCCACCGGCACCGCCGGAGGCGATCACCGGCACGGAAACGGCATCGCACACCGCTTCCAGCAAAGGAAGGTCAAAGCCGCCCCGGACACCGTCGGTGTCGATGGAGTTGACCACCACTTCGCCTGCACCGTTTTCTACGCACTGCTTGATCCAGGAAATGGCTTCCATACCGGTGTCCTCTCTGCCGCCCCGGGCAAAGACACGGAAGCTGCCGTCCACCCGTTTCACATCTACAGACAGTACCACACATTGGTCACCGTACCGCTTTGCCGCCTGGCCGATGAGCTGGGGATCACGGATGGCACCGGAATTGACGCTGACCTTGTCCGCCCCGCATTTCAGCACCCGGTCGAAATCCCCCACGGTGTTGATGCCGCCGCCTACGGTCAGAGGGATAAACACACGCTCTGCGGTTTTTCTCAGAATGTCCGTAAACAGCTGCCGACCTTCAGCGGAGGCGGTGATGTCGTAAAACACCAGCTCATCCGCACCGGCGGAGGAGTAGTATTCTGCCAGAGCCACCGGGTCAGACACATCGGAAAGTCCTTGGAAATTCACACCCTTGACCACTCTGCCGTTTTTTACATCCAGACAGGGGATGATTCTTTTTGTGATCATTTTGCCACCTCAATGGCTTCCGCCAGATCCACTGCACCGGTGTAGTAGGCTTTGCCCACAATGGCACCGTGCAGATCCATAGCGGAAAGGTTTTTAATGTCGTCAATGGAGGACACACCGCCGGAGGCGATGATCTGCATTCCCAGCTCCTGGGAGAGTCTTGCGTAGAGCTGAGCGTTGGGGCCCTGCATCGCACCATCTTTGGAAATATCGGTGCAGATCAAAGTCCTGATGCCGATTTTCTCCATATCCCGGCAGAAAGCAAAGGCTTCCAAAGAGCTCTTCTCCGTCCAGCCTTTTACCGCAACAAAGCCGTCTTTAATGTCCACGCCAATGGCGATCTTCTCGCCGTAGGAAGCCACCGCTTCCTTGGCAAAGCCGGGATCCCGTACCGCTGCCGTGCCTAAGATCACCCGGTCAAGACCGGCATCCAAATAGCGGCTGACCACTTCCATAGAGCGAATGCCGCCGCCCACCTGGCAGAACAGACCGGTCTGTTCCTTGACCCGGCACACAGTCTCCAAATTGGGGGTCGTGCCAAGCTTTGCGCCCTCTAAGTCTACCATATGGATGCACTGTGCGCCTTTTGCTTTAAAATCCGCCGCCACCGCAGCAGGATCTTCGTTATAAACCGTCATTTGAGCATAGTCGCCTTTGAACAGGCGTACCGCCTTACCCTCAAAAAGATCAATAGCAGGATAAATAAGCATTTTATCCCTCCATTTCTGCAAAGGCACGGAGGATGTTCAGACCTACCGTACCGCTTTTTTCCGGGTGGAACTGGCAACCGAAGATGTTGCCCTTTTGCACCGCTGCCGTTAAGGGCGCACCGTATTGGGCTGTGGCGATCACCGCTTCCTCACAGTCGGTTGCGTAGAAAGAGTGCACAAAATACACGCAGTCTTTGTCTTTAATGTGGGAAAACAGAGGACTTTCCTTTTGAAAATCCAAAGCGTTCCAACCCATATGGGGAATTTTTAACGCTTCGGGGATGACTCCCTTCATAGCCACCACCTTGCCGGGGATGAGCCCCAAGCCCTTGTGGATGCCGTACTCATAGCCTTCTTCAAACAGCAGCTGCATACCCAGGCAAATGCCCATTAAAGGCTTGCCCTTTTTGGCTTCCGCCACCACTACCTTGTCCAGACCGGAGCTGCGCAGCTTTTGTGCCGCATCCCCGAATGCGCCCACACCGGGAAGCAGGAGCTTGTCTGCTTTTTCCAGCGTCTTCGGGTCAGCAGTCACCACCGCCTCCTGTCCGATGGCGGCAAAGGAACGCTTCAGGGAAAACAGATTTCCCACGCCGTAATCAACAATTGCGATCATTTACAGCACTCCCTTTGTAGACGGCACATCGTTGGCAAACTGACGGTCAATGGCAACTGCCTTGCGCAGACTGCGGGCCACCGACTTGAATGTGCCTTCGATGATGTGGTGAGAATTGGTGCCTGCCAGCTGTCGCAGATGCAAGGTCATATGGGAATTTCGCACAAAGCCTAAGAAAAATTCTTCCGTCAGCTCCGTGTCAAAAGTGCCTACCTTTTGGGTGGGGATGTTCAGGGCATACCCCAAGCAGGCTCTGCCGGAGATGTCCACCGCCGTGAGGATCAAAGACTCGTCCATGGCAAGGGTGGTGTCACCGTAGCGGCAAATGCCCTTTTTGTCGCCCAAGGCTTGAAAAAAGGCCTGACCCAGCGCAATGCCCACATCTTCTACTGTGTGATGGTCGTCTACCCAGGTGTCGCCTTGACAGCGCGCCGTCAGATCAAATCTGCCGTGCTTGGCAAACAGGGTCAGCATATGATCCAAAAAACCGCAGCCGGTGTCGATCTGGGAATTTCCGCTGCCATCCAGCGACAAAGACAGAGAAATGTCAGTCTCTGCTGTTTTTCTCTCTATCACCGCAGTTCTCATTGTACTTCCTCCAAAATTTGGGATACGGCAGCAAGCAGGCTTTCCATCTCCTGCTTTGTGCCGATGGTAATGCGCACATAGGGGCGCAACCGGTCTGTGTCAAAGAACCGGACAAGAATGCCCTTTTCCTTCAGCTTGGCATAAAGTATGCCGCCGGGCACCTGCGGATGGGCAGCCAAAACAAAGTTGGCATAGGATTCTGCCACCCGGAAGCCCAGCTTTCGCAGGCTTTCTGTGGTAAACGCCCGGTTTTCCCGAATCTTTTGGCAGTTTTCCTGCGTGTAATCTTCGTCCTCCAACGCCCCCAAACCAGCCGCCTGGGTCACGGTGTTTACGTTGTAGGGGTTGATGGAATATTTGATGGTTTTCAAATCTGCGATCATTTCCGCACTTCCGAAGATCATACCCAGCCGGCCGCCTGCCAAGCTGCGGGATTTAGAGAAGGTCTGAGTTATCAGCAGATTTTCGCACCGATCCAAAAGGGTGATGGCACTGTCACCACCGAAATCAATGTAGGCTTCGTCAATGAGCACCACATTGTCGGGATTGCTGTTGGCAATGCGCTCAATGTCTCCAAGAGACAGCAGCTGCCCTGTGGGGGCGTTGGGATTGGCGATGAAAACCGTCTTGTTCACACCCAGATAGTCTTCAACGCAGATGGAGAAATCCTCTTTCAGAGGCACTTGGGTGTAGGGAATGCCCAGCGATTGGGCAAAGACCTTGTAAAAGCCATAGGTGATGTCCGGGAAAATGGCAGGGGTGTCCTTGTCGCAGTAGGCAAGAAAAGCAAGATACAAAGTCTCGTCCGAGCCGTTTCCAAATAAAACCTGTGAGGGCTTTAAACCCTTCATTTCTGCCAGTTTTTCCGTAAGTGCCGTGCACTCCGGGTCGCAGTAAAGCTGCAAATTTTTTGCGGCTTCTGCGGCATAGCGCACCGCCTTGGGAGACGGAGGGAAGGGCGATTCGTTGGTGTTTAATTTAATGTAGGTTCTGCCCCGGGGCTGTTCTCCGGGCACATAAGGGGTTAATGCATCATATTTGGAACTGAAAAACCGGCTCATTTTTCTTCCTCCAAACGCACCAGCGCACTGCGGGCGTGGGCGGAAAGACCCTCGGTTTCCGCAAAGAAGGCAATGTCCTTTGCCACCTTTTTCAGAGCCTCCGGGGTGTAGTAGGTGTACTGGGATTTTTTCACAAAATCATCCACAGACAGAGGACTGGAGAACCGTGCCGTGCCGCTGGTGGGGAGCGTATGGTTAGGGCCTGCCAAATAGTCGCCCAGCGCTTCCGGACAGTACTTGCCCATAAAGATCGAACCGGCGTGACGGATCTTGTCCAAGTAGTCAAAGGGGTTGTCCACACAAAGCTCCAAATGCTCCGGAGCAATGGCGTTGGAGATCTCGATGGCAGCATCCAGGGTGTCTGCCACAATGATCTTGCCGTTTTTCTCGATGGAGGTACGGGCGATCTCCTGCCGGGGCAGCACCGCAAGCTGCTTTTCGATTTCTTCCTGTACCGCTGTTGCCAAAGCCATAGAATCGGTAACCAGTACGGCACTTGCCAGACGATCGTGTTCCGCTTGCGAAAGCAGGTCAGCGGCAACGAATTTGGGATTTGCGGTTTCATCTGCCACCACCAGGATCTCGCTGGGGCCGGCGATCATATCAATGGCGACCTGCCCGAATACCTGCCGCTTGGCCTCTGCCACAAAAGCGTTGCCGGGACCCACGATCTTGTCCACCCGGGGCACACTTTCCGTGCCGTAAGCCAGTGCCGCCACCGCCTGTGCGCCGCCTACCTTGAAAATGCGGTCCACACCGGCAATTTTTGCCGCTGCCAAAATGGCAGGATTCACGTTTCCGTCTTTTCCGGGAGGGGTCACCATAACCACCTGAGGGCAGCCTGCGATCTTGGCAGGAATGCAGTCCATCAGCACGGTGGAGGGGTAAGCGGCAGTGCCGCCGGGAACATAGATACCCACCGCATCCATAGGAATCACCTTCTGACCCATCACCACACCGGCATTGTCGTTGAGAATAAAGCCGTTGCGCACCTGTGCGCTGTGGAATTTGCGGATGTTGGCGGCAGCTTCCTCCAAAATGCGCAGAAGCTCCGGGGAAACGGAAGCAGTGGCAGCCTCCAGCTCCGTTTGTGTGACCTCCAAAGCGGTCAATTCTGCGCCGTCAAACCGGCGGCAATATGCAAACAGTGCCTTATCGCCATCCCGGATCACCGTGTCGATGATCTCCCGGACTGTGCCGGTGACATCCATTTCCGGTACCACCCGGGAGAAAACATCTTCCGGTGCGGTGTCGCTGTAAGGTAAAATTCGGATCATATTATTTTCCTCTTTCCAAACTGTCGGTGATTTTCTGAATCGCCTCAGTCTTGAATTTGTAGCTTGCCTTGTTGGCAATGAGCCGTGCGCTGATGGGAACGATCTCCTCCAGCACCTCCAACCCGTTTTCCTTCAAGGTCTTTCCGGTCTCCACAATGTCCACGATCACATCGGAAAGCGCCAAAATGGGAGCGATCTCAATGGAGCCGTTAAGGTGGATGATGTCGATGTCACGGCCTTGGGAGGCGTAATAGGTTTTGGCGATGTTGGGGAACTTGGTAGCCACCCGGAGCATCCGTCCTGCCGGGGGATAGTTTTCCGGGAAACCGGCAACTGCCATACGGCACTTGCCCACATCCAGATCTGCCAGCTCATACACATCGGGAGCGTACTCCAAAAGAATATCCTTGCCGGCAACACCGATATCCGCAGCGCCACGGGCAACATAAACAGCCACATCCGAGGGCTTTACCCAGAAATACCGCACACCGGCATCCGGGTTTTCGAAGGTCAGCTTGCGGCTTTTTTCCAAAAGCGCAGGACAGGGAAAACCGGCATCTGCAAACAGCTGATACACTGTCTCACCCAAACGACCCTTGGGCAGTGCCACATTAAGCATATTCCTTCACCTCGTTTCCTACCATCCGGTAGCATTTTTGGAAGTTCTGGGCAGGTGCGCCCTCCGGAAGCACCTTTACGGTGACGCCTTTTTCCATTAAGGACTGCACCCCAAGACACAGCGCACCCAGATCACAGTCAGCGCCGTAAAACAGAACCGCTTCGGCGGCATCGGCAGCTTTTTCCTGCGCCAGCCGATCCAGAAGCTCCGGATACACCGCAAAACCGATGGCTTTGTCGCTGCGGCCCATTTTTGTCATCATAGCGTCGTACTGACCGCCGGAGAGCACACCGTCGGGAACACCCTCCACAAAGCCGCGGAACACAATGCCGTTATAGTAGCGCATATCGTTGACCACGGAAAAATCAATGTTTACGCAATTCCCACAGCCGGCGGTATTCAGAGCCGCTACCAGCCGTTTTAATTGGGCAAGTGCCGGGGCATCGCCAAAAATGGCATCCAGTGCAGGCAGTACCTGCTCTGCCCTGCCCCCCAGCTTGGTAAGGGCGCAAAGCGCTTCTTCGGGAATGCCGGCATCCTGGCAAAGCTTTTTCACCGTGTGGGCGTTTTTGTCGCCAATGGCGTCGGTGATCTGCTGACGCAGCGAATCCTGCAAGTCGTAACGGTCTAAAAGCATAGACAGAAGACCCATATGGGAGATGTCCAGCACATAGTTTTTGCCAATGGCACGCAAACTCTTCACTGCCAGCACCAGCACTTCCAGAATGCAGTAGTCGTCCACACTGCCCATACATTCCAGACCCACCTGCATGATCTCACGGAAGCCGGAGTTGCCGGGGCGGTAAACCGTTTCCCGGTAGTACAGCTTCTGCACACCGGCTGCCTGCCGGGTGTTTTTGATAATGGAAAGGGTCACGTCCGGCTTCAGTGCCATCAGCTTGCCGTCGGTATCCGTAAAGGTAAGTACCCGGTCGGAAATCAAAAAATCCTTGTTTCGCAGATACAGGGCGTACTCTTCAAACTTGCTCATGGTGTAGGCTTCGTAGCCGTAGCTGCGGTACAGCTGCCCTAAGGTTTGAGATAGGGTTTCCATTTGGGTGTTCATATTACTTGTCCTCCAGCTTTTCAATGGCATTGCGGTAACCGCCTGTGCCGTAATTCAGACATCTGCTGACACGGCTGATGGTAGCGGTGCTGACACCGGCTTTCTGCCCGATGGTAATGTAATTTTCGCCCCGGCTGAGCAGCAGAGCCACTTCCATTCGCTGAGAAAGATCCTGCAGCTCCTTCACGGTGCAAAGATCCTCGAAAAAGCGGTAGCATTCTTCACGGGTCTCCAGACCCAGTATAACATCAAACAGCTGATCCAAAGCCGGAGATTCCAGTTGCGGCATAATCACGCCTCCTAAAAATAGTGTGCTTTCATACTGTAGCACATCACCGCAGTAAAGTAAAGACCTTTTTAAGCAATATTTCAAATTTCAATTTGAAGCGCAAGGGCGCTTCACCCCTCCTCGTGCATAGTGCGTTTGTTTTCGTAACATTTATTGCTCGATATCGTTATATTTCTCCGTTACCGAGCATTTTTTGTAACGATTTCTTCCGCAGTGTGCACGAATTGTCAGGCGGCACTGCCGCCAATTAGCGTGGAATACGGGTGGGCGAGAAGGCATACATGTCGTCGAAGTATGCCATATAGGCTTGGGTGGTCAAAAATTCCGGCTGCTGTGCCATAAGTTTTTCCATTTTCTCCACCAGGTTTTTCTTTTTTACCTCGTCCTCACCTTCGGTGACAACACGGGTATAGCCCAACGTAATGTGGAACCGGTATTTTTCATGGTTAGGACGACGCACGCCCAAGGCATCTGCTGCCCGGTCACGGAAATCAAAAAGCCGCTTGTGCTCCGCTTCGTCTGCAGGTTTCAAACGAATAATGCAGCAGCCTGCACCCCAACCCACATTGTCAAACTTCATACGGGCAGGTCCGGGGATACCTACACGATCAATTGCATCGGCAACAAAATCATCCGCCGCCTCCATAGTTGCGCTTCTGGAAAAAACTTCCTCCTCCGGCCAAAAGCCATCAATACGCTGTTGGTCGTTAAAGCCGCTGATGTAGGTAATGTGGTAGCTATCCTCCGGCATCAGGATCAGATGGTCATCCAAACCGGCATCAATTACCATCTGCCGCAGTTGACACATAGTATTATAGGCATCCGATCCGGGCACAACATCCGCCACCACGGTGTTTCCCTTAAACTGACGGACACTGCCATCCTGGTAAAACTTTATCCCGATAGTATTTCCATATTGCATTATTCAACACACTCCCAACCAAGCGTTTCCGGCAAAACCTTTTACACAATTTCTACAGCAACGCATACGTGCCGCTGCGGAAAGCCTTCCTCATTATAGGAGGCAACCGCATTCCCTGTCAATGGAATTTTCTTATTTATGCCATTCCATTTATTTTAACACCATTTCTTAAAAAACATTTCCGTTTTCCCGGTAGCTGCGCCAAATATTCTCAAAGAAATCATCGTTTTTGGGTATGGGGCGCACCGGCCGCCAAGCACTTTGGAAACTGCCGTCTACCAGCTTCACTTCCTGCGTTTTATCCGCCACAGTGATGCTGTCCGGCGTAAACCGGAAGCATTCCTCCAGCGTTTCCGGTTTTTCACCCTTGGGATCATAATAAAGCGCAGAGCCGCAGGTGCTGCCTACACGTTTGCACCAATCCAGCATCGCTGTCAACACCGCACACTGCGTCACCAGCATATCCCGAAGCTTATAGTAGCGATCACACCGATCCTGTGTGCCTACACCTACCCTTTTGGGCAGGTCGGCCAATTCCTCACAGGTCACCTGCAACAGTGCTTCCAGCGACTCCTGCACACGCAGCGCACCGGCGGCATCACTCATTCGCCGTCGGGCATTTTCTATGGACGCATCCACATTGTTTTCGTTTCTCTGTATCTGCTGCGCTTCCCGGTTATAAGCCTCTACTGCCTTTTCTGCAATTGACAAAAACCGTGCTTCGCTTATCAGCGGATTTCCTTTTTGTGCAATATAGGTAGCGGCACGAAGGGAGCCTACCTGACCGCTGTTCAAAGCTGAGCCGCCGGGACGGGCAATGCCGTGGGTACCTGCCGCCTCTCCTGCCACAAACAAACCCGTTACCGCCGTCTGCCACCAGCAATCCACAGCAATACCGCCGTTACAATGCTGTGCGCACAAGGCGATCTGCAAATATTCTTTTTCAAGATCCACGCCCTTGCTTCTGTAAAGTTCAATGGCAGGCGCATTCATTTTTGCAAGGCGTTCTATGGGTGTACCAAAACAGACACCTGCTTTTTCAAGGTAAACTCTAGCTTCAGTGGATAACTTTTCGTAGGGGATCTCCCCGTGGAAAGGATTTTTTGTAAAATCAAGATACACCCGTCTGTGCCGCAGCACCTGTTCCCGGTACACCAAAAGATCGATCACCGAAGATCCGCTCAGTGCCTTTTGAGAATCAAAAGGCCACTGATATCCCTTCAAAAACACCATAGAAAGGGCATCCTCCGCAGAAGCGAAATATTCTGAAAGGAATTCGTACTCTCTTCCCTCCGCATCCACGGACACAAAACGAGGCAGCACCTGCATATAGCTTCCGGACACATTCCACCGTGGTTTCACCGAAGCAAGACCGAATTGCCACAAGGTCAGATTTTGTGCTGACGCACCTGCCAGCAACGCAAGGCTCGTCGTACCTGTATGACCCACAGGGTACACAGAGTCGGCATAGATACCTCCCGGGCCGCCGGTGCAAAGCACCACATCAGCGCAGCGGTACACCACCGGACTTTCCTGCCGCTTATCCAAGCACAAAATACCGCAAACACGGTCGCCATCTTTTAATATTTCCAACGCCAGCATTTTATCCAGCACAGGAATTTCCAGTCTTTCCGCTTTCTTTTGCAGTGCCTCAGTCATAAATTTGGAGGTAAGCGGGCCTGCGGAAGTCGCTCTTTGGTAGGGGTCGTGATCCGTCTTATAACCTACGTATTCCCCAAAGCGATTTACAGGAAAGGGCACGCCCAACTCACACAGGTGCATAAAGCAACGTACAGACAATGCCGCTTCGCACAGGGCATTGTCTCCGTCCATACTGCCACCGGAAAACAGATTTTCCGCCATTTTGGAAACACTGTCCTCTGTATTGCCGCAAAGGGTCAGCTTATAATAGGTCTGCTTGTCAGAGCCGGTGTTCCGGGATGTGCCGACGTTGACCCCTTCGGTGATTATTGCCACATTCTTTCCCTGTTCCTTTAACCGGCATGCAGCATTGTAGCCTGCCGCACCGGTTCCAACCACAATGCAGTCGTAAGTTGTTATTTGCATACAGTTCCTCTTCTTCAAATTCCAATTTAGCGGGCAAGCGCCCGCGGGCATCTCGTGCACGGTTCGGTGATTGTCGTTACACAAATTACTCGGTAACGGCACATTTCGCGAACTTCAAATTTCAATTTGGAGCGCAAGGGCGCTTCACCCCTCCTCGTGCATAGTGCGTTTGTTTTCGTAACATTTATTGCTCGATATCGTTATATTTCTCCGTTACCGAGCATTTTTTGTAACGATTTCTTCCGCAGTGTGCA
>JAZRRS010000066.1:0-14592 GCA_045651005.1 Faecousia sp. | reverse complement strand
TATTTGAAAGGGTGCAAATGCGTATGGCAGCAAACAAGAAGGCCCCGGCACGGGCAAAAGCGGAAGAGGAATACTTGCTTACAACAAAGCTATATTGTGGCGACTGTGGGCGGCTGATGGCCGGTGAAAGCGGCAAAGGCTGCAAAGGAATCGTCTACCATTACTACAAGTGCAGCGGAGCTAAGCGGCGGCTTGGGTGCAAGAAGAAAGCCATCAAGAAGCACTGGATAGAGGAAACGGTTGTAAAGCTGACCGTCTCCAAGGTGCTGACCGATGAAGCAATCGACCGCATCGCAGATGCCATACTGGTCATGCAGGAACAGGGTGATACCATGACACCAGTACTGAAACAACAGCTGCAACAGTGCGAAGCAGAAATCCGAAATGTGATGAAGGCGATCCGCCAAGGCATCATTACTGAAACTACTAAGGAGTGCCTGGAGGATTTGGAAACCCAGCGAGATTCCCTAAAGGCCAGTATCCTGCAGCTGCAGTTGGAGCGCCGTAAGTTTACCAAGGAAGAGATCGTGGAATGGATCAGTAAATATAAGTACGGCAATATCAACGATCTTGATTACAGAAAGGAAATCATTGATACTTTCGTAAATTCCGTCTTCGTATATGACGATAAATTGGTCCTCACCTACAACTATAAGGACGGCACAGAGACCCTAACCCTGCAAGAAATTGAATCTATTTTAAGTTCGAATTTAACTAGTATGTGTCCACCAAACCCTTGAAAGCCAATGGCTTTCATGCGTTTTCCTTTTTGGGATAAACAGGTCGATGCCCACATTAGCTGGTTATTGTTAATCATATTATAGCATACCGACAGAAAAGGACAGAGTTGGAAATCCCTTGCACTTATACGGTGAATGTGATACTATGAATGTGCTACATACGTTTTGTTTTTCGGAGGTAGAAAGAAATGAAAAAAGCATTATCCTTGATTCTGACTCTTGTACTGTGTCTTGGCTTGTGTGCAAGTTTGACGGCTTGTAGCACCAATGACAAGTATGTTGGCGTTTGGAAAATTGAGGACAGATACGAATATATGTATATTTACGAGGATGGAACGGGGGACTTGTATCGTCCCGGTGGTTATCATTATAATTCCTTTACCTGGGAAGTAGAGGGTGATTATTTAGTTAGGCATTCTATCGGTGCTTTCGGTGGTGAGGCAATAGTAAAATATACCTTGGATAACGATTGTTTGTTAAATAGACAAAAGAAAGTTGCTTGGCGGAAGTATAGCAACGATACAACCGTTGATGTGAAATAAATTGATTGAGGAGATAAAAAATGAAAAGAGCATTACTCCTGGTGTTTGCGTTGGTTGTGCGCAGTAGTCGCATACTGGAAAATTCGCTGATGGTAGGTTGATCATTGTACAGAACAGGACTGTTGCTTGCTGTTTTTGATACATTGAAAAATTTGCTGCCTGTGGTATAATGAAGCCAAGGGGGGCGGTAATATGAAAAAGAAACAGAATACTTTGCCGCAGGAGGGTGCTTTCTTTGAAGGGTTTTCTCCGGAAACGGTGGACTTCCTCTGGGGCATCCGGATGAACAATGAACGGGACTGGTTTTTGGCACATAAGAAAGATTATGTAAACTATCTGTATGAGCCGATGAAAGCACTGGGAAAGGATATTTTTCGCTTGTTTGAAAACAGTACGGGAGATCTTGTAAAGGTCAGTCGTATTTATCGAGATGCCCGTATGCATCATCCGCTGCCTTACAAGGAGAGTCTTTGGATCTGTGTGCGAAAAGATGTGGATTGGTGGGCAGAGAATCCCTGCCTGTATTTTGAAATACGGCCGGAGGGCGTGACCTATGGCTTTTGCCTGTGGCGGCCCAGACCTTCTGCTATGGAGGAAATGCGAAAGCGTTGGGCAGAAAAACCGGATGCGTTTCTTAAGCTGATCCGGGATACGGAAAAAGCCACCGGTGTACCTGTGACTGCGGAACTGTATAAAAGGCCCAAGGATGCACCTACAGAAGCACTTGCACCATTTTACAGCTGGCGCGGCAACATCAGCTGCGCAGTTACGGAAGAGGTAGGGGAGGAGCTGTTTGGACCGGAACTGGGAAAGCGTGCCTGCGAGTTTCTTCGCAAACTGATTCCACTGTACAACTATTTCAACCAATTTACCGTATAAAAAGGCTGCCTGCGGTCGTGTTGACCGCAGGCAGCTGTTTTTTATTTTGAGAGGATTACGTTGCCGTTTAAAACAGCCTCTTTTAGCGCATCGCCGTGATAACGCAATGTCAGCAGAAAGAAAGGCGCATCCTGCCACAGCAGATCCAAAAAGATCTTGTCACCTTCCCATTTTGGCAGTTCATCCAAAAAATCACGGCTGACCCATTGAAGGTCCCCTTCGTCGCAGACCTTTAATTCACCTTCGTAGCTGTCGGCAGTGAACAGGTACATAAACTCTCCTGGATAGCAGTCGTTAAGAAAGGTGACAATGCCCCGGCAACGCCAGGAGGTCAAGGTCAGACCGGTCTCTTCTTTAGCTTCTCTCAATAGGCATTCATCCGGCGATTCGTTTTCTTCAAATTTTCCGCCGATGCCGATCCACTTATCCTTGTTGATGTCGCTATCTTTTTTGATCCGGTGGAGCATCAGCACGTCGTCTCCACGGGTGATGTAGCAAAGGGTTGTGTTGATCATAGTTATTGTACCAGCTTAAAGGCGTGGTGGATGTTCTCCACCAATATTTCTTCTTTACCTTCCTGGTGTTCACCGTCCAGAGACCAGGAAAGAGGTTCAATTTTAATTTGAATTTGGGAGGCACTGAGGAATGTGATCATTTTGCAGTTATACACCTGTTTTTGCACCGCTTGAATGCATTCGCCCAGTTCGATAAGATCTTTGGGTGCCCGGACCAGCAGTAGTTCAAACTTGCCGTCACGCATATCTACCTGCTTGGGATCCAGAGTAACGATGCCACCCAAACTGTTGGAGTTACAGATGGCACCGAAGAGGAAATCATCTTCGATCACTTCACCGTCTAAAGTAAACTTGCCATGCACCGCCCGGATCTGAGAGATCTCCTGGATTCCGCTAAGAAGGTAGGCGGTATGCCCCAGTGCGTTTTTGATGTTTTGGGGTGTGGTATAGCTGGTCTTTGTAAAAGCACCGAAGGAAGCCACGTAGGTAAAGTATCTGCCGTTAAAGCTGCCGGCATCGTAAGCTGTTGGTGTACCGGTGGCGATTTTGGCAGCAGCTTTTAATGGGTCGGTAGGAAGCCCCAGACTGTTGGCAAAATCATTGGTAGAGCCGGCAGGAATGTAGCCTACAGGACATTTAGCACCGCCATCCATAAGACCGGCGATGGTTTCATTAAAAGTACCGTCACCACCGCAGCAAACCACAAGGTCCATATCCTTAGCGCGCTTTGCAACGACTCGTCTTCCGTCATCCTGCTCACGGGTAATATGGATATGTACATCAAAACCTTCTTTGGAAAATATCGAGAGAATATCGGTCAGAAGTTTGTTGGCTTTTCGGGTGCCGGCATTGGGATTCATAACAAAGAGAAGTTTTTTCATAAAATCACCTGTCTTTATTATAGCCTGTTTTTGGCAAAAGACAAGTGCACCCGCAGGAAATTTACGAATCGTTCAAATTGATAGTTTATCAAACTGTCATCTTGAGCAGAGCGAAGCGAAGACGAAGGATCTCCATAGTAAATTATGGGGGGATTCTTCGTCCCCTTCGGCCCTCAGAATGACAGACTGCAGAGGACAAAGAAGCCGCAAAGACAAACAACTCGACCCCGAAGTGTATGGGGATACCCGAGAGGGTCGAGTTGTGCAGTAAGTCAAAACACCTTGCGCAGCAAGTATTTTCCAAGGATTTTGAATATTTAACACGTTATGTAAACCTATATATAAGAGAGCAACCCACAAATTATCAAAACTTGTGTTTTGACGGTTTGTGGGTTCTTTGACACTCTGACAGAGGACAAAGAAGTCGCAAAGACAAGCAACTCGACCCCGAAGTGTATGTGGATACTCGAGAGGGGAGAGTTGCGCAGTAATGTCAAAACACCTTGCGTAGCGAGCGTTTCCGGCTGTATGTAAGTACGCATATGATGTTATGCAAACCTAAAATAAAGGAAGAAACCCACAAATTATCAAAACTTGTGTTTTGACGGTTTGTGGGTTCTTTGACACTCTGAGCGGCATTCCGGATGGAATGCCGCCTGTAGATTATCTTCGGATTCTGCCGGAGCCGTCGCCGCCTGCCAGCTTTTCCACTTCTGCAACGGTGACCATATTGTAGTCACCCTCAATGGAATGCTTCAAAGCGGAGGCCGCAACTGCAAATTCAACAGCTGCCTGAGTGTCCTTGCCGGTGAGTATGCTGTAGATCAGACCACCGCCGAAGGAGTCGCCGCCACCCACACGGTCAATAATGTGCAGGTCATACTTCTTGGAGAAGCAGTACTCGTCCTTTGCTACATTGTAGAGCATTGCGCTCCAGCCGTTATCAAAGGCACTGTGGCTCTCACGGAGAGTGATGGCAACCATCTCGAAGCCAAACTTGTCAGAAAGCTGCTTGGCAACGGATTTGTAGCCCTCGTGATTCAGCTCACCGGCATAGATGTCAGTAGCCTCGGCTTCAATGCCGAATACATCCTTGGCATCTTCTTCGTTGGAGATGCACACATCCACATACTGGCAAAGCTCGGTCATTGCTTCACGAGCCTCAGCACGGGTCCATAGCTTGCCACGGTAGTTCAGATCGCAGGAGATCTTGATGCCACGAGCCTTGGCAGCACGGCAGGCTTCCTTGCAGATCTGCACCAGATTGCCGCCCAGTGCGGGGGTAATGCCGGTGAAGTGGAACCACTCGGCACCGTCAAAAATTTCTTCCCAGTCGAAATCAGAGGGAACAGCCTGTGCAATGGCAGAGTTGGCACGGTCATAAATGCACACAGAGCCACGCTGGGAAGCGCCCTTTTCATTAAAGTAGATGCCCACACGGTCGCCACCGCGGACGATCTTGGAGGTATCCACACCGTAGCGACGCAGGGAATTGACAGCGGACTGACCGATGGCGTGGGTGGGAAGCTTGGTTACATAAGCCACATCCAAACCGTAGTTGGCAAGGGAGACTGCTACATTGGCTTCACCGCCGCCAAAGGTAAATTCCACATGATCGCACTGTACGAAACGCTCGTAATTATAAGGCTGCAGCCGGAGCATCAGCTCGCCAAAGGTAATAATCTTAGCCATAACGAATTTCTCCTTATACACCGGAGTATGCAGCAAAGCCACAGTCAATGGGCAGAACCACACCGGTTATAGCGGAAGCGGACTTGTTGTCGCAAAGGAACAGGGTGGCGCCGATCAGCTCCTCAGCATCCACAAAGCGGGAGGTGGGAGTGCCGTTGAGGATCTTGGCGGAACGAGCAGTGGGAGTACCATCCTCGTTGAACAGCAGTGCTTTGTTCTGAGCAGAGACCAGGAAGCCGGGGGCAATGGCGTTGCAACGGATGCCGGTGCCGGCGAAGTGGGTAGCCAGCCACTGGGTGAAGTTGGAAATACCAGCCTTGGCAGCGGAATAAGCAGGGATCTTGGTCAGAGGTGTGTAGGCATTCATAGAAGAGATGTTCAGGATCACACCGCTCTTCTTTTCCACCATATCCTTGGCAAATGCCTGGGTGGGAAGCAGAGTGCCCTGGAAGTTCAGCTTGAACACGAAGTCCACACCGCCGGCGTCCAGATCAAAGAAGGACTTGCCGCCCTCCTTGGCCTCGTGCTGATACTCGTTGTCGGTAGTAGCACGGGGATTGTTGCCGCCTGCACCGTTGACAAGAATGTCACAGGGACCCAGATCCTTCAGTACAGCCTGGTGGACTTCCTCCAGTGCTTCGGGCTCCAGTACGTTTGCCTTATAGCCTTCTGCAATGTATCCTTCTGCTTTCAGCTCTTCAGCCAGCTTCTTTACAGCATCTTCGTTCAGATCCAAGCAAGCAACCTTTGCACCGGACTGCGCAAAGGCACGGGCCATGGCACCGCAGATCAGACCGCCGGCACCGGTAACAACAACGACTTTGCCGCTGTAATCAATGTTCAAGGGAAGATTCATAATTTATTACCTCCAAATTATTTTGTTTTATCCATCAGATCCCACGCACCCAGCATATACATAATGCCCAATGCGCGGTCATACAAACCATAACCGGGACGAACATTACCGGGACCCTCATCCCACAGATGGCGGCCGTGGTCGGGGCGGATGTAGCCTTCAAAGCCGCAGTCATGGTAAGCCTTCAAAATGTCCAGGATCCGGGTGTCGCCGTCGCAGTCACGGTGGGAAGCTTCAGAGAAGTCCCCGTTGGGGAAATGCTTCACGTTGCGGATATGGGCAAAGGCAATGCGGTCGCAGTGCTTGCGGACAATAGCTGCCACATCGTTGTTAGGATCGGCATTCAAAGAGCCGGAGCAAAGAGTGAGGCAGTTGTAGGGATTGTCCACCATCTTCAGGAAACGGTCGATGTTCTCTTCGTTGATCAGCAATCTGGGCAGACCGAAAATATCCGAGGGGGGATCGTCCATATGGATGGCCATCTTGATGCCGGTTTCCTCGCAGGTGGGCATCAGTGCTTCCAGGAAGTACTGAAGATTGCTCCACAGAGTCTCGTGATCCACATCTTTGTAGGCCTTGAACAGCTCGTCCAGCTTTGCCATACGCTCAGGCTCCCAGCCGGGGAAAGACATATTGTACTTCTCAGTGAAGTCCAGAATATATTTTGCCATAGCGTTGTAGTCGTCCTGGATCATACCCTTTTCGTAGAACAGGGCAGTAGAGCCGTCACCTACCTCGTGGAAGAGGTTGGAACGAGTCCAGTCGAAGATGGGCATAAAGTTATAGCAGATGACCTTGACACCGTACTTGGCAAGATTACGCATAGTGATCTTGTAGTTTTCAATGTATTGGTCTCTGGTGGGCAGACCGATCTTGATATCGTCGTGGACATTGACGGATTCTACCACATCGATGTTGAAGCCGTACTTGTCGCACTGTGCTTTGACCTCTGCGATCTCTGCTTCCTCCCAAATTTCACCGGGCATTTTGTGGTGAAGTGCCCAGACAATGCTGGTGACACCGGGGATCTGCTTGATGTCGGAGAGCTTGATCTTATCGTTGCCCTCACCGTACCAACGGAAACCCATTTGCATAGGCATGGCTGTTCCTCCATTCAAAATTCTTTTTTGTGATATACATAGTTTACCATTAAAAAATTGCAATATAAATTGTGTTATTTGCTTGAATTATTGCAAATCTTGCTGTATAGTATGGGGGAGGTGATCACAATGCGCGAACGTTCCCAAAATTTTGACCCCAGACAGGTCATGCAGAAGGACTGTTTTGAGGTTTTTCACTATCGGGATCCCCGTCCCGGCCATGTGGAGGTGCACCATCACGATTTTTATGAGGTCTATTTCCTCCTTGGGGGAAAGGTGGCGTACTGGGTGGACGGCAGGATCGTTCATATGACCCCGGGAGACCTTTTGTTTATCAATCCTATGGAATTACACCGCCCTCTGCCGGATCCGGAAGAACCGGTGTGCGAGCGATTTGTGTTGTGGATCAATAAGGAATATCTGGAAGGCTTGTCTGTACCCCAGTTTTCGATGACTGCCTGCTTTGATACAGACAGATCCGACCACCGGCACCACATTCGTCCTACTGCTTCGGAACGGGCGGTACTGGCAGCACGGTTAGGTGAGCTGGTGCAGGAATGCTACAGCAAGGATCTGGGCAGCGACATCAGTGCGCAGGGGGTGTTTTTGCAGCTGATGGTGCAGCTGAACCGACTGTCCCGAAGAGCGGAAGGCTTTCGGGAGGCAGAGGAGCTTTCTGTGTTGGTGCAGGGGGCAATGCAATATATCAGCGAGAATATCAGCGCACCGCTTTCTCTGGAGGAGATCGCTGGGCAGCTGTTTGTCAGCAAATACCACTTGTCTCACGCATTTTCCGCAGAGGTGGGTGTCAGTGTATACCGATATATCGTGCTCCGTCGGCTGCTGCTGGCACGGCAGCTGCTGGCTGACCGTGAGCCGGCAGGTCAGGTGTGCCGCAACTGTGGTTTCTCAGACTATACCAGCTTTTACCGGGCGTTTAAATCCGAATATGGCATTAGTCCCCGGGATTTTAGTGCGACCACAGGATAAAATCAGAGTGCAGGGGAATTGAAATGTTAGGATCCCCCAATGTTGACGGTATTATTTCTGCAAATACAGCTTGCCTGCCCTGGTGCCGTTGTATTTGCCGTCTTCCACAACGATCTTGCCGTTTACCAGAACGTATTTTATGCCCAAGTTTGGGGCGAAGACATTGACGTAGTCTGCAGTCTCCCGAATCTCATCTGCGTTAAAAATACAAATATCTGCATCGTAACCCTCTGCAATGCGACCCTTTCCGGGAAGCCGGTATACGGAAGCGGGCAGGAAAGTCATCTTACGGATCATCTCCGGCAAGGAGGTGATCTTCTCTTCACGGACATACTTGCCTAATATGCGGGGGAAGGATGTGCGCCGACGGGGGTGGAAGAAGGAGGAACCATTTCCGGCATTGGAATCGCAACCTACCATTACAAGAGGATGAGAAAGAACAGTAGCTACGTCTTCGGGTGCCATCATAGTAAAGCAGCAATTTACACGCCGTGCATCCTGCAAAAGCGTGAAGACGGCTTCATACCGATCTTCAATGCCCATTGCTTCTGCGACCTCGTTCATAGTTTTGCCCCGGTATTCCGGGTGGTCCGGACAACCGGTTATCAGCACCCAGGAAAGGTCAGTGCCCCATTTTTCTGTTGCCCATGCCTTGATCTCTTTGCGGATCTGGGGATCATCCAGCAGGGCGATGGGGTCGGTAGTTCCCGGAGGGTGGAACTGACGGGGAATAAATCGGGAGCTGAGAATGGTGGCGGAAGCGCAATAGGGGTAAGCGTCTGCAAAAATCTCAACACCCTCTGCTTGTGCTTTTTCAAGCATAGCAAGTACGTCCTTGACTTTGCCGTGGTTTTTGGCATCTGCGGCTTTTAGGTGAGAGAGCACGCCCCGGCATTTGCCTTCCCGGCATATGGCAATAAATTCCTCGGCAGAGGGGATCAGATCGTCACTTTCGTTGCGGATGTGGGCAGTCACGATGCCGCCTTTTCTGCCTACCACACGGGCAAGCGCCATAAGCTCTTCCCGGTCAGCATAGCTGCCGGGGGTGTAGGTGAGTCCCAATGAAAGACCCATACCGCCTGCATCCATACTGTCTTCCAAAAGCTGGCACATCTGTGCCAGTTCCTGTTTTGTAACGGGTCTGTTCTCCTTGCCGGCAACAAGGGTGCGGAGCGTACCGTGACCGGCCAGAATACCATAATGACCGCTGCAGGATACATCTTGCATCTTTTTCACAAGATCCGCCATGGTGAAAAGCGTTCCCTCACGGATCGAGGGGGCGATGGAACTTCCACAGTGACCGCTTACAGAAAAAGTAATGCCTTGCTCTGCGTTTTCCGGGTGGTCGGGATTAAAAATGGAAAAATCACCGTGACTGTGGGAGTCGATAAAACCGGGAGTCAGCGTCAGACCTTGGGCATCAATGATTTTGTCAGCTGGTTCATTGCAAGAGCCGATGTACCGGATTTTTCCGCCTTCCACAGCAACATCGGTTATAACAGCAGCAGCGCCTGTTCCGTCAATGACGGTAGCATTTTTTATGATCAGTTCGTACATAAAATCACCTTCTGTTACATATTTCTCTATTATTATAAACATTAAGCAGAAAAAAGCAATGAAATTTTACTTGACAAAAGGGGAAAGCTGCCATAGAATTAACTCGTAAATATTGAGGGAGTAATTCGGCATTTTTGGTGCTGGGCCTTTCGTCATAACGGCAGCAATGCCCGGAGGGCCTCTAAGGAATGAGACTCATACGCGTACCTAAACAGGTCTTGGCGTATGGGTTTTTTGTTTTTTGTGCTTCCTCAAATTAAAATGAAGGAGAAATGTTATGGACGCAGAGTACAGACTTTCCTCGGAGGCGGTTCTCAAGGAGTTGGAGACAACTGAAAACGGTCTTACCTCTCAGCAGGCTGCAGAGCGCTTGGAAAAGTACGGACACAACAAGCTGAAGGAAGCAGAAAAAGCTACTTGGCTGCAGAAGTTTATGGCGCAGCTGAAGGATCCTATGCTGATCATTCTGATGATTGCGGCACTGGTATCTGCAGGCACCACCGTGATGACTTACCTGCAGGATAAAATGCTGCACGACCTGACCGAGGGTCTGGTAGAAGTGGGCATCATTGTGATCGTTGTGCTGCTTAACGCTATTCTGGGCGTCATTCAGGAGAGCAAGGCTGAAGCTGCCATTGAAGCATTGCAGACTATGACTGCAGCTACCTGTAAGGTGTTGCGTGACGGCAAGATGGTTGTGCTTCATTCCGATGAGCTGGTACCCGGCGATGTGGTGCTGTTGGAAGCCGGTGATGCTGTGCCTGCTGACGGACGACTGCTGGAGAGTGCGTCTTTGAAGATCGAAGAAGCAGCTTTGACCGGTGAGAGCGTTCCTGTCAATAAGTTCATTGAACTGCTAGGCGGCAACGAGGAGACAGAAGTGCCTCTGGGTGACCGTAAGAATATGTGCTATATGGGCTCTACTGTGGTTTACGGCCGTGGCAAGGCTGTGATCACCCGTACCGGTATGAACACCGAAATGGGTAAGATCGCAGGCGTTCTGGCTGCCACCGAGGAAGAGCAGACACCTTTGCAGCGCAAGTTGGATCAGCTGGGCAAGATCCTCAGCTGGCTGGTGCTGGGCATCTGTGTGTTTATTTTCTGCTATAACCTGTTCAAGGGTCACGATTTTGGACTTGAGGCAATTTTGGACACCTTTATGGTGGCGGTTTCTCTGGCGGTTGCGGCGATTCCCGAGGGTTTGGCAACGGTGGTTACGGTGGTGCTGTCCATCGGCGTTACCAATATGAGTAAGCGCAACGCGGTTATTCGTCGTCTGACTGCTGTGGAGACCCTGGGTTGTACGCAGGTTATTTGCTCTGACAAGACAGGTACTCTGACTCAAAATAAGATGACGGTCGTGGAGCATCTGGGCGATGGAGAACTGGTGGCTACCGCTATGGCGCTGTGCTCTGATGCCAACCTGAACGACGAGGACCAGGCTGAGGGTGAGCCCACGGAGTGTGCGTTGGTAAACTTTGCCTGCAAGCTGGGTCTGAAGAAGCAGGATCTGGAGAAGGCGACTCCCCGCGTGGATGAGGCTCCCTTTGATTCCGGCAGAAAGATGATGTCTACCATCCATTTGGTGAATGGCAACTATGTTCAGTATACCAAGGGTGGTCCGGATGTGGTGCTGGCTCGATGCACCTACTACTGGGAGAACGGTAAGACTGTTCCTATGACCCAGGAAAAGATCGACGAGATCATGGCTGCCAATAAGGCAATGGCAGATAAGGCACTGCGTGTGCTGGCAGCTGCTATGCGCTATTGGGATGAAAAGCCTGCTGAAAATACCCCCGAGTATCTGGAGCAGGAACTGATCTTTGTGGGTCTAACCGGTATGATCGATCCGGTTCGTCCTGAGGTGAAGGCGGCGATTGAAGAGTGCCGTGCTGCCGGCATCCGTCCTGTGATGATCACCGGTGACCATAAGGACACTGCGGTTGCTATTGCTAAGGAGCTGGGTATTATCACCGATGCTTCCCAGGCAATCACCGGCGCAGAGCTGGATGACGTTTCTGACGATAATATCTGCGAGGTAGTGAAGAAGTACGGCGTGTATGCCCGTGTGCAGCCGGAGCATAAGACCCGTATTGTTACTGCTTGGAAGAAGAATGGCTGCATCACGGCTATGACCGGTGACGGTGTTAACGATGCACCTTCCATCAAGTCTGCGGACATCGGCGTGGGTATGGGTATTACCGGTACGGATGTTACCAAGAATGTTGCGGATATGGTGCTGGCAGACGATAACTTTGCCACCATCGTGGCAGCTGTTGGCGAGGGCCGCCGGATCTATGACAATATCCGTAAGGCGATCCAGTTCCTGTTGGCTTCCAATATGAGTGAGGTGCTGGGCGTCTTCGGTGCTGCTGTTATCGGCTTCACTCTGCTGAATCCCGTGCATCTGCTGTTTATCAACCTGGTTACCGACTGCTTCCCTGCATTGGCACTGGGTATGGAAAAGGCTGAGCCGGATACAATGAACAGACCTCCCCGTGATTCCAAGGACGGCATTTTTGCCGGTGGCCTGGGATTTGATGTGGTTTATCAGGGTGTTTTGGTTACGCTGATCACCATTGCTGCTTATCTTGTGGGTGCTGCAATGGAGTTTGGTGCCGGCTGGTTTGCACAGCTGACTGCTGCCGGTGAATCCGGTCACGGTATGACTATGGCATTCCTTGCTATGTCTATGTGTGAGATCTTCCACTCCTTTAATATGCGTTCTCAGCGCAAGAGCGTGTTCAGCCTCAAGGGTCAGAACAAGGTCCTGTGGGCAGCTATGCTGGGCAGTTTAGTGCTGACAACCTTGGTCATCGAAGTGCCCTTCATTGCAAACGCCTTCGGCTTTACCACCATCGGCTGGCTTGAGTATGCTGTTGCTATGGGCTTGGCAATTTTGGTCGTTCCTGTTGTCGAAATTGTAAAGTTTATTCAGCGCATACTGACCAAGAAGAAATAATATGTTCTGGGTGCTGCCTTATTCAGAGGCAGCACCTTTTTTGATTTGAAATGTGAAACAACACTTGATTTATAGGGAAGTAACGGCTATAATAGGTGCAATCACCAATATTTGGAGGCAGAAAAATGAAAAACAGCGAAAAAACACTGGATATGATTGTAAACCTCTGTAAAAACAGAGGCTTTGTATACGCAGGCTCCGAGATCTACGGTGGTCTTGCAAACTCCTGGGACTACGGTCCTTTGGGTGTGGAGTTCAAGAACAATGTGAAGAAGGCGTGGATGAAGAAATTTGTGCAGGAATCTCCCTACAATGTGGGCCTGGATGCTGCGATCATTATGAATCCCACCACTTGGGTTACCACCGGTCACGTGGGTTCCTTCTCTGATCCTCTGGTGGACTGCAAGGGCTGTGGCGCACGTCACCGTGCTGACAAGGTGATTGAAGAGTCTGAGTCCGGTAAGGGCGTCAATGTGGATGCTATGAGCAGCACCGAAATGAGCGAGTTTATCGCAGAGCACGAGGATGTGGTCTGCCCCAACTGTGGAAAGCATCACTTTACCTCTATCCGTAACTTCAATCTGATGTTCCAGACCAAGATCGGTGTTACGGAGGATTCCTCCAACATTGCTTATCTGCGTCCCGAGACGGCGCAGGGCATCTTTGTCAACTTTGCTAATATTCAGCGTACCACCCGTAAGAAGCTGCCCTTCGGTGTCTGCCAGGTGGGTAAAGCGTTCCGTAATGAGATCACCCCCGGTAACTTTACTTTCCGTACCCGTGAGTTTGAACAGATGGAGTGTGAGTTCTTCTGCAAGCCCGGTACTGACCTGGAGTGGTTTGCTTACTGGAAGGACTTCTGCAAGAATTGGCTGATCTCTCTGGGCATCAAGGAAGAGAGCCTGCGCCTGCGTGACCATGAGCCTGCAGAGCTGGCATTCTATTCCCGTGCTACCACCGATATCGAATATCAGTTCCCCTTCGGCTCCGGTTGGGGTGAGCTGTGGGGCATTGCTGACCGTACTGACTATGACCTGGGTCGCCATCAGGAGGCATCCGGCAAGGCACTGGACTATTACGATCAGGAAGCAAACGAGCACTACATCCCCTATGTTATCGAGCCTTCTCTGGGCTGCGATCGTGTGGCATTGGCATTCCTGTGTGAAGCTTATGACGAGGAAGTGGTGGGTCAAGATAAGAAGGGTAACGATGATGTGCGTACCGTTCTGCGCCTGCATCCTGCACTGGCGCCCTTTAAGGCTGCAGTGCTGCCTCTGAGCAAGAAGCTAAGCCCCAAGGCTGAAGAAATCTATGCTGAGCTGCGCAAGGACTTTATGGTGGACTTTGATGATGCCGGATCCATCGGTAAGCGTTACCGCCGTGAGGACGAAATCGGCACACCTTTGTGCATCACTGTGGACTTCCAGACTGTAGGCGATGAAAATACCGAGGCTGACAACTGTGTCACTGTTCGTGACCGTGATACTATGGAGCAGGTTCGTATTCCTATTTCTGGGCTGAAGGCATATATCGAGGAGAAGTGCCGCTTCTAAGGACTTCCATAAGATGTTGTTTCATTTTTGTACTGCCCGTCCTGCACGGGCAGTACAAAAATATCTTTTTAAAAAGCGAAAAAAATGCTTGACAATTCTGCACCACATCGCTATAATAAGCGTGTTCTGTTTGAGCTGCCGGTATAGCTCAGTTGGTAGAGCAGCTGATTTGTAATCAGCAGGTCGGGGGTTCGAGTCCGTCTACCGGCTCCATACAGGCTTCAAGCAAGAATTGAATATGGGGGATTTCCCGAGTGGCCAAAGGGGACAGACTGTAAATCTGCTGGCTATGCCTTCGGTGGTTCGAATCCACCATCCCCCACCA
>JAZRRS010000065.1:0-20588 GCA_045651005.1 Faecousia sp. | reverse complement strand
AGATTTGGTGTATTGTTATCCGGATGAAGAATATAAGGGGAATTTGCCGGTAGAGAAAAAACACTCCCCAAAATGGAGAGTGATTACCAGCGGTGACACTTCCTGCACCAACGCTAAAATTCACGACTTTTTGGAAGATGGAGAATCGTTCTACGCTCTATTGGAAAAAGAGAATTTTGTATTCCGGAACGACAAAACCGTTGACAGTCGGTATTATCGCCCATCGGGAAAAGATCACGAGTATGGAGAGAACGGTTCTATTGTTGGCCTAAGCCTCAACATCAAAAACGATACACCGGAGCTTGTTTTGGTCAAAGCCATGCTGACGATCACGACCTACGGAAAGAAGCTGTGCGAAGATGACAAGCCTCTTCGGGAGGAAGATTACCGTACTGTGTTTAAGAACACAGTGATTAACGGCTATAAAACTCTGCTGGAGAGCGAACTGGCACAGATGTATATCCGCCATGTGATCCGGGAAAAGGATATGTGTCCCCTCACCGGAATTAGCAGGCTGCCGAAAAAGAAAAAACAAAGGATACAAGCAAAAGTGTTTAAGAAATGCCAAATGAAGCAATCTTGTATGAGACAAGATTGTCCCTTAAAGATCAAGAAACAGAGAAAGGACGGAGGCAAATAATGAGAAAAATTATCAGCTTATTACTTGTGTGTATTATGCTTGTAACCCTATTGCCTGTGTATGCAGCTGCGGCCACTGTGCAGAAGTCAGGTTCCTGTGGACCGAATTTGACATGGACCTTTGACAGTGATAGAACACTTACTATTTCTGGAACTGGGCCTATGACAAATTACTCATACTACAGTCCCCCGTGGAAAAACCTGAACATACATAAGGTCATAATTGAGGATGGCGTAACAACTATTGGACATAATGCGTTTGAATTTGGGTTTTTCTTGTCTTCGATATCCATTCCAGATAGTGTAACGGATATTGGTGGAGGTGCATTTTACTACTGCTACGGTCTTGGCGCAGTGACAATTCCCGCAAGTGTGACACACTTTGGAGCAAGAGTATTTTTTGGTTGCTCTGCTTTAACAGATGTGTTTTTTGAAGGTAATGTTCCAGAAGTGTATTCGATAATTAGTGCATTTCCACCAGTACATACATTTCCTTCCGGCACTACAATACATTATGTCCCTGGCACCACAGGGTGGACGGATAGTGCTGATTACGATGCTGCTACCGGCACTTGGAAAGGGTACAAATTGAAGATGTGGGATCCTGATCTTAATGGTGTCCGAATTCTAGCAGGCAAGTATGCTGTTATGGTGCAGGACAGCCAGGGTGTGCCTTTGGATGGTGTTTCCGTCACATGGAATGAGGAAACTGCAGCAACGCCAGAAGACGGCATTGTTTATTTCGACAAGAACACCTTCGGAGAGCCGCTGATTACAGCAACCAAAGACGACTATATTCCTTATACTAATGAAGGTACAAATTATCATAAAAATGATAAGGACTATGATATTATCATGCTCTACACAGAAGCAGAGGGGGAGTATCGGTTGTCCTCGGCGCAATATATACAGGATGGCCGAACACATGATATTTTGACCGGCACAAAACGGTTGTCCTTGCGTAACAGCAGCAGTACCTTTGGATTGCTATGTAAAGTTGCAGGCGGGTCTGCCGAGGGGTATAAAATCATTCAGGGGAACAGGACCATTGCGCAATCTTCCAATGGTCAGTTTGAAAATCTGTCAGTGGGAAATTTCTTCGAAAAAGAGCAAGTCTATGTTGAAGTTATAACGCCGAATGGAGACGAGGTAAGAACACCAATCAACCTACAATTTGTAAAGGATGAATCAGGCCAAGGGGACACACTGAAACTTGGCGGAGATAAACTTGAATTTACCGTTGGCGAGGATGTTCCCTTTGTGGGAGGCGGAAAGTTTACTTTCGATATACCACCGTTGCCACTTGATTTTTACTTTGCAGAAGATACTGTGCATGTGGGAATTAACATAGAATTTCCAACGGATGACAAGAGTGCTTTTGAGAAAAAAAGACAGGATGTAAAGCGATTACTAAATACAGCCCAATATATGAATGCAGTCGAATCATCCAGTGGTCATTCTATTGGCAACACTTTGCAAAGTGAACTCAACTTCCTTATGAAAGACAAAAATAATAAGGCCAAATGGGGACCGATGGATGTAGACTGGAATTTTATCGGTTATGGTGAAGGGAAACTGGACGAAAACGGTCTGGCTGAGATCAACGCGTATCTGTGCCTGAGCGGTTCGGTTGACACCACTTTACAGGGACCGACCATAGTGGTCATTGTTGTTCCTGTAACATACTCTATCAAGTTCTCTGCTGAGGGGGAATTTGGTTATGAATTTACATATGACATGGGGACCAGCACAGCCCATGGTGATCTGGCATTCAAGGTAACACCGGGATTGAAAGCCTTTGGTGGTGTGGGGATTGGAAAATATGTAGGAGCAGGCGCTTATGGGTCCGCAAAACTGCCGTTTGAGATACAGCTTATGGGAACTACGATTACGCCGGGGCTTAATTATGTGGACCTCACCGGTGAACTAGGATTAAAAGCATATCTGGGACCTTGGACTTATGAAAAGCCTTGGAAGTATAACACTTGGCATCTGTATACCAGAACCGGTTACAGCAAGCAGACGCCCATGATGCTGCGGTCAGCACCGGCGGTTGTCGATCTGACCAATGAAAGCCAATATTATCTAGATGACTTGAGCTATCTGGAAGATCAATCCGAATGGCTGGGCTACGGCGGCGGTATTTCCCTGTTCTCCGTCACCTCCGACACCACCACAGCCAACAAATTGACGCCTCTTCAGATCGGAACCTATCGCAATATGCAGCCGGTCATCGGTGCAGCAGGGGAGACCCCTGTTATGGTCTGGGTCACAGCCAATACGGACCGAGGTGACTACAATTATCCTCAGTTGGTTTACTCCGTGTACCAATACGGCGCATGGCAGGAACCCATGCCGGTAGACGATAATGATACACTGGATTCTGCACACACCCTGTATACCGCAGAAAATGGCACCCTTTGGCTGGTCTATCAGGATACTGCAGAAGGCTATAATACTGCG
Source organism: Faecousia sp. (assembly GCA_045651005.1). Lineage (GTDB taxonomy): Bacteria > Bacillota > Clostridia > Oscillospirales > Oscillospiraceae > Faecousia. The sequence goes on along the minus strand of JAZRRS010000065.1, from coordinate 17,486 downwards.
GACCTCAGCGACTTTGCTTCCAGTCAAACGATTAGGGTTGCCAGATTTGACGAAACCACCGGTAGCTTTACAGACTTCGTAACCATATCCGAACCCGGTGTGTTCAGCCGTACCCCTGTTATTACCGAACAGAACGGCGAAGTTACTGTCATGTGGGTAGCAAACACCGACAACAGCTATTTTGGTGAAAATAACACCAACACCTTATGTTATGCCCAGTACGAAAATGGTACATGGGGTGAAGCACAGGTTCTGGTTTCCGGTCTGAATGCCATAACGGAAACTGCCATTGGAAACCACAACGGAGTTCTGTCTGCCGCCGTAATCACCGATGGTGACAATGATCTGTCCACCACCGATGACCGCACTCTGTGGCTCTATGACGGCTTGGGACAGGCTCAGGAGATTGCCAGCGGTAGTATCTCTGCCGTGACTTTTGCAAAACTCCCCAATGCACAAACATTTGACCTGCTGTGGAGTGACGGCAGCAGCCTCATGACACACGACACAGGAGCAGTCCTTGAGAATTCTGCTCTGGCCAATGGCTTCACGGTTATGTCTGACCGGGTCATTTACAACGGTGCAGATGGAGAGGATAAATCCAATTTGTTCGCCCAGATCTATGATAATGGTACATGGACGGCTCCTGTTCATGTGACTGTGCAGGAGCAGTATCTGCAGTCTTATGCAGCTGCACAGATCGGTGACCAGACTTATCTCGCTGCTGCGCAGGCAGTGGTCGACATCACCGCTGACAGCGTGGATGAGACCTGCACCCTGTCCTGGGCAGTTTTGTCCGGTCGTACTGACGCCGCCATTACCGCTGTAGATGTGGATTACAGTGCAGAAGCCCCCGGTGCAGAGGTTCCCGTATATGTGGATGTTGCAAACCTGGGTGATACTACCATTCCCGAGTATACTGTGACCATTGGAACAGAGGTCAGCGAAACTGTCATGACAGCATTGGCTCCCGGTGAGACAGCAACAGTTGAACTGTTGTTCCCTCTGGGTGAGACGGTGACCACCACGGAGTATACGGTCAAAGTCACCACCGAAAATGACGGAGATGACACAAACGATACTTCTACAGTCACCATCGGACACTGCGATTTGGCGGTATATACGGAGTTCTTGCAGGCTGGTGAGAACCGCACTATGTTGGTCAAGGTGGCGAATGAAGGAGCCGTTTCTGCCGATGGTACTTTAAGTGTGATCTCGGAAGCTGGCGAACCAAAAACAGTCACGGTTGATACTCTGGAACCGGGCGAATTCAGCCTCTATCGGGTGGAAGTGACTTCTGATCTGTTGGGCGGTGCGCAGGCCGGCCTGCTTACTGCAACGGTTATACCAAATGCCACAGAATGGAATAAACTCAATGATCGATCCACTTCTTATGTGGAAGTCTACAAACAAACAGCGGCTGAGGTTTTGACTACCGTCGAAAAGACCAGCATGCTTCTGGGCAATGATTTGTCCATCATGTTCGCATTCACAGCAGATGATATTGCCGGTACGGACAACTATGCTACCATTACCAAGTCTTATGCTGACGGCACGGCAGACCGGTTGGAGCGTATCGAGCAGTCTGCGTGGGGCAATCCCATCGTCATTGGCGGCAAGAACTACTATGCCATTTCCTTTGACGGTGTGGCTGCTAAGGAAATGACCGATGAAGTACAGGTGCAGATCTTCAATGTAGCCGGTGAGCCTATCAGCGAGGTATATACAGATTCCATTCGCGATTATGCCATGCGTATGATCGAAAACGGAACGAGTGTACAGATGTTCGTGGATATGCTGGTGTATGGTGCCGAGGCTCAGAAGCAGTTTGAGAGCTACGGCATCAACGACTTGGCGACTTCTCAGTTGACTGCTGAACAGCTGGCACAAGCCACCCAGACCGTGTCCTTTGAGAACAAACTGGTCGCAGATGACGGCTATCGGGCATCTTCGCTGATCCTGGAGAGCAATATTCAGCTTGCAGTACTCTTTGGTGGTATTGATCAGACCATGACGGCTGAGATCAGCTTCACCGATCACTATGGTGAGGATAAGAATTGCACCGTTGCTGGCAGCGAGTTTGAACCTGTGACTTATAAAGGTGAGGCTTGCTATTCTATCACAGTCGATGAACTGGTCATGGCCGATGCAAGGCAGCCTGTAACCGTTACGGTGAAGGATACCGACGGCAATGTGGTAACTTCCGCTACCGACAGCGTAGAAAGCTATATTGCACGAATGAGCAATACAGGCACTCTGTACGAGGCCATTATGAAGTTCTCCGACTCTGCCGCAGCAGGACTGAAAAACTAACAACAGAAAGGATGTTTAATTTGAAAGTTTTTACAGAACCCACCGTTGAGGTTATGGTCTTTACCGTGGAAGATATCATTACCACCAGTAGTACCGATACGCCCAACAAGCCCAACCAGACCCCCTGGGGCTAAGAGAAAACAATTTCCGGCCGTGGGAGATTGCAACTCTCACGGCCGGAAAAGAAAAGAGGTAGATAATGAAACGGATAAAGAGAACAATCAGTATGTTGTTGGTTGTAGTTTTGTTGCTGAGCATACTGCCAACATCTGCATTTGCAGCTACTGTGGTGGCCTCCGGCTACTGCGGCGGCGAGGGCGATGGAATCAATCTGACTTGGGAATTGACCGATGATGGTACCCTGACCATCTCCGGCACCGGTGCCATGGAGGATTATGATTACGATACTACGCCGTGGCGTTTTTCGAATTCTATCAAAAGTGTTATCATCGACGATGGAGTGACGCTTATTGGTGATTATGCATTTTATTATTGCAGCAGCCTGACCACTGTGACTATCCCCAGCAGCGTGACCATTATCGGTAATTATGCGTTTTATGGCTGCTATAGACTGACCACTGTAACCATCCCCAACAGCGTGACCATCATCGGTGAAGCCGCATTTTGTACTTGCAGCAGCCTGAAATCCGTGACCATCCCTAACAGCGTGACTACTATCGGAGATCGTGCGTTTTCTCAGTGCAACCTGACCACTGTGACCATTCCTAATAGCGTTGCTACTATCGGAGATCATGCGTTTTCCCGGTGTAGCCTGACTACTGTGACCATTCCTAACAGCGTGACTACCATCGGTGATGGAGCATTTTCTAATTGTAGCAAGTTGCAAGGAATTGTTGTTGCGGAAGGTAACCGGCACTATGCAGACTTGGATGGTGTATTATTAAATTACGCAAAAACAGAAATTCTTTGTTTTCCTGACGGCAGAGGTGATACAACATATATTATTCCGGACGGCGTTACTACCATCGGAAATCGTGCGTTTTCTCCTAGCAACAGCCTAACAACTGTGATTATTCCCGATGGCGTGACCTCCATTGGGGAATATGCGTTTTATAGTTGCAGACAACTAACAACTGTGACGCTCCCCAATACCGTGACATCTATCGGAATGGGGGCATTTTATGATTGTGTTAGCCTGACCACCATGACAATTCCCAATAGCGTGACAACTATCGGTAATGATGCGTTTTATGGCTGCTGGAAACTGACAACTGTGACGCTTCCCAATACCGTGACATCTATCGGAATGGGGGCATTTTGTCGTTGTGTTAGCCTGACCACCATGACAATTCCCAATAGCGTGACAACTATCGGTAATACTGCGTTCTATGGCTGCGAAAGTCTGACCACTGTGACCATCCCCGACAGCGTGACGACCATTGGTAACGCTGCGTTCAATGGATGCACCAAGCTGACCTCTGTGTACTTTAAGGGCAATGCACCTACAAGTATAGGAAGCGACATATTCTCTTCCGGTGCCACTATCTATTATATTCCCGGTACTTCTGGCTGGACGGATAGTGATGCCTATAATGCCGCTGCCGGCACATGGAACGGTTATAAGCTTGCGACATGGAGTCCTGCGCTTCAGCAGGTAACGAATGCACCGACGAGTAAATATGCCATCATAGTGCAGGACAGTCAAGGCAACTCCTTGGAAGGGGTTGAGGTGTCGTGGGAGAATTTTGGAACCACGGAAAAAGAAGTGACCTCAAAAGACGGCGTGGTATACTTTGATAAAACTTCGGCGGGAGAGCCGGTCATCACGGCATCCAAGGCGAACTATATTTCTTACAGCACCGAAGGCACCAACTATGCAAAAAGTGAAAAAGGGTACGATATCATTACACTTTATTCCAAAGATGAAGGTGAATATCGCCTGTCAAGTGCTACATTCAAAAACTACCTTGGTATTCCCACGGATGTACTGAAAGGCACAAAACGACTGTCCATGAGCAACAAAAGAGAGAGGTTCTCTTTGTATACCAAGGCACCTGCCGGCGATATAACAAATTATATCTTGAAGCAAGGAAATGAAAAAATCGCAGAAGCTGCCGACGGCAACTTTGAAAACTTCACGATCGATCGTTTTCAGGCAACACTGCCTGTCAGTGTGGTGGTTGTGAATGCCGCCGGAGCAGAAACAGAAACGCCGATCAATCTGCAATTTGTCGCAGATAAGCCAATCAAAGCTACCGGCATTCAGCTGGGCGGCGAGAAAGTTAAGTTTACCCTTGGAAACGATATTCCTTTTGTCGGCGGCCAAACGCTGGAGTTTGCGATGCCCTATATGCCGGTGGATACTTATATTTCGGACGATACGATTCATATTGGAGTTAATATGGATCTATCTGGTGAGGATCACGATGCTCGCACACAGAAGATCAAGGAAGTAAACAAACTGTTTAATAGGGCCATGAGCACGGAGGGAAGAAATTTCAAATCCAGGCAGAAACAAATCAACTATTTGATGCAAGACAAGAATAAAAAGGCCCAGTGGGGAGGATTGGATACGTCTCTGAGCTTTATTGGCTATGGAGAAGGAAAGTTCGATGAAAACGGTTGGGCCGAAGTCAAGGTGCATTTTTGCCTGATAGGCGAAGCCAGCAACACACTGCAAGGGCCCACGGTCTGGGTCGTAATAGCACCCGTGACATATTCTGTGAATCTTTCCGCAAAAGGCGAACTTACTACAGAATTTTCTTATGATTTGAATACGCAAACAACCAACGGTGATCTGTCTCTGACGATAACGCCAGGATTGAAAGCCTTTGGTGGTGTCGGTATCGGAAAAGCCGTCGGAGCAGGTGCCTATGGTTCTGCGAAAATGCCTTTTGAGCTTCAGCTCATAGGAACCTCCATCAAGCCGGGATTGAACTATGTAGACCTTACCGGAGAGCTTGGATTGAAGGCGTACCTCGGACCGTTAGTCTATGAGAAGCCCTACTTCTACAATACCTGGCACCTATACACCAGAACCGGTTACAGCAAGCAGACACCCATGATGCTGCGGGCAGCACCGGCGACTGTTGATTTAACGGATGAGAGCCAATACTATCTGGACGATTTAAGCTATCTGGAGGATCAGTCCGAATGGCTGGGCTATGGTGGTGGAATTTCCCTGTTCTCCGTCACCTCTGATACCGCCACGGCCAATGAACTGACCCCTCTTCAGATCGGAACCTATCGCAATATGCAGCCGGTCATCGGTGCGGCTGGTGAAACGCCTGTTATGGTCTGGGTCACAGCCAACACGGACCGTGGTGACTACAATTATCCGCAGTTGGTTTACTCCGTGTACCAATACGGCGCATGGCAGGAACCCATGCCTGTGGATGATAATGATACACTGGATTCCGCACATGCACTGTATACAGCAGCTGACGGCACCCTTTGGTTGGTCTATCAGGATACTGCGGAAGGGTATAATACTGCAGATCTCAGTGACTTTGCAGCCAACCAGACCATCCGGGTTGCTAGGTTTGATGCGATCACCGGCGGCTTTACAGACTTTGTGACCTTGTCTGAACCCGGTATCTTCGGCCGCACACCGGTTATAACCGAGGTGGACGGTGTCACCACCGCGCTGTGGGTGTCCAACTCCGACAACAGCTACTTCGGCGAAAACACTACCAACACTCTGTGCTATGCTCAGTATGAAAACGGCACATGGGGCGAGGCAAAGGTTTTAGCTTCCGGACTCAATGCCGTAACAGAAACCGCCATTGGAAACCACAATGGTGTTCTCTCTGCCTCTGTGATCACCGATGGTGACAACGACCTGTCTACCACCGAAGACCGCACTCTGTGGCTCTATGACGGCTTGGGACAGGCTCAGGAGATTGCCAACGGCAGCATTTCTGCCGTGACCTATGCCCAGCTCCCCAGTGCACAGGTCTCCGACCTTCTGTGGAGTAACGGCAGCAGCCTCATAGCACACGATACAGGAGCAGTCTTCGAGAATTCTGCTCTGGCCGGTGGCTTCACGGTTTTGTCTGACCGGGTCATTTACAACGGTGCAGATGGAGAGGATAAGTCCAATTTGTTTGCACAGATCTATGACAACGGGACTTGGTCTGTACCTGTCCATGTGACCGTACAGGAGCAGTATCTGCAGTCCTATGCAGCCGCAGAAATTGGTGGACAGACCTATCTTGCTGCTGCACAGGCAGTGGTCGACATCACAGCCGACAGTGTGGACGAGACCTGCACTCTGTCCTGGGCAGTCCTGTCCGGCCGTACCGATGCTGCCATCACTGCTGTAGATGTGGATTACAGTGCAGAAGCCCCAAGTGCAGAAGTCCCTGTATATGTGGATGTTGCAAACTTGGGTGATACTACCATTTCCGAGTACACCGTGACCATTGGAACAGAGGTCAGCGAAACTATCAGCACCGCACTGGCTCCCGGTGAGGAAGCCACGGTGGAACTGGTTCTGCCTTTGGGCAAGACGGTGACTACTACGGATTATACCGTCACGGTCATTGCTGAAAATGACGGTGATGACACCAATGATACTTCTACAGTCACCATCGGACACAGCGATTTGGCGGTATATACGGAGTTCTTGCAGGCTGGCGAGAACCGCACTATGTTGGTCAAGGTGGCGAATGAGGGAGCCGTTTCTGCCGATGGTACTTTAAGTGTGACCTCAGAATCCGGTGATCCCAAAACAGTCACGGTTGACGCTCTGGAACCTGGCGAATTCAGCCTCTACAGAATAGAAGTAACCTCTGATTTGTTGGGTGGTGCGCAGGCTGGTCTGCTGACTGCAACAGTTACACCGAACGCAACAGAATGGAACGAATTCAACGATCAATCCACTACTTATGTGGAAGTCTATACACCGACTGCAGAAATATCCGCATCCGTAGAAAAGACCAGTATGGTTCTGGGCAATGACCTGTCCATTATGTTTGCGTTCACGGCAGATGACATCGCCGGTACAGGTAACTATGCCGTGATCACCAAAAGTTACGCCGACGGTACGGCAGACCGGGTGGAGCGTTTCGAGCAGTCTGCGTGGGGTGATCCCATCGTCATCGGCGGCAAGAACTACTACGCCATCTCCTTTGACGGTGTGGCTGCCAAGGAAATGACCGATGAGGTTCAGGTGCAGATTTTCAATGCAGTCGGCGAACCCATCAGTGAAGTCTACACAGATAGCCTTCGGGATTATGCCATGCGCATGATCAATCAAGGTGTCAAAACCACCATGTTTGTGGATATGCTGGTTTACGGTGCAGAAGCCCAGAAACAGTTTAATAACTATGCCATTGAGGATCTGGCTATCTCCCAGCTGACTGCAGAGCAACTTGCACAGGCTACGCAGATGGTATCCTGCGATAACAATTTGGAAGCAGACAGCGGATACCGAGCTTCGTCGGTAATCCTGGAAAGTAATATCAAACTGGTGATGCTGTTTGGCGGCGTTGATCAGACTATGACGGCAGAAGTCAGCTTTAACGATCACTATGGCAATGCCAAGAGTTACACTGTTTCTGGCAGCGAGTTTACGCCTGTGACCTACAAGGGTGAGGCTTGTTATTCTGTCACAGTGGATGCATTGGTGGTGGCCGATGGCAGACAGCCTGTGTCCATTACGGTGAAGGATGCCGACGGCAATGTGGTAACTTCCGCTACCGACAGCGTGGAAAGCTATATTGCACGAATGAGCAGTACAGGCACTCTGTACGAGTCCATTATGAAGTTCTCTGACTCTGCCGCAGCAGGACTGAAAAACTGACAACAGAAAGGATGTTTTAGATGAAAGGTTACGAGGAGCCTACCATTGAAGTGACGGTATTCTCTGTGGAGGATATCATCACCACCAGCAGCACTGATACACCAAACAAACCCAATCAGACACCCTGGGGTTAAGCGATAAGCAGCTTCCGGCCGTGAGAAAACAAAAATCTCACGGCCGGAACAGTAAGGAGGAAAAACGAATGAAGCGAATGTTACTGTATATTCTGGTCATCGCCATGCTTCTGAGTACAACCGCTTTTGCAGCAACGACTGCCCAGACTAACACGGCCGATGCCCTAAATGAATTAGGCCTGTTTCTTGGGACAGGAAAGGGCTATGAACTGGACAACAATCTGACCAGAGCCCAAGGCATCACCTTGCTGGTTCGTATGATCGGAAAGGAACAGGAAGCGACTGTTAATACCTATCCCATGCGATTTACTGATGTACCGGACTGGGCAGCAGGGCATGTGGGCTATGCGCTTGCCAACGGCATTACCAACGGCGTTTCGGAAACTAATTTCGATCCCGATGGCATCATGACGGATTATATGTTCTTGACACTGGTCCTGCGTGCTCTGGGTTACAGCGACAGCGGAGAAACTCCTCAGTTTGTCTGGAACAAGCCCTACGCTCTGGCACAGGAAGTGGGACTGGTGGAGTATGCTGCGGCCGATGAAAACTTCACCCGTGGTGACGCCGTAGCTGTATTCTGGAATGCACTGGATGCTGAACGGAATGAAGGAGAGGAAACTCTGGCACAGCAGCTCGTTCAGCAGGGTGTTTTTACCAAAACGGAGTTAGAAACAGCCCGACGCATACAAAACGACGAGAATGAGACTGTTGCGCCCTCCTATCCCTCTGACAATAATAAGCCATCCGCTGGTAGTGGAAGTGGCAATGATAACAGTGGTGCAGGAGATACATCGACAGGTCCCAATCAAACCCCTTGGGGCTGATTCTAATAAATGGTTATTTGGGGGTTATGGCACTTGATAACCGATATTCACGAAGTCTCCTGTAGAAGGTTGCCTCTGCCATATTGCATTGCGCTCGCGCTGCTTCGAATGAGATATGACCGTTCTCCCATGCCTTTACAATTTCGGAAAAGTTGGATGGAATTGGAATCTCAGGCCTTCCAAATCTGACACCACGAGCTTTTGCTGCAGCAATTCCCTGTTCCTGCCGCTTGCGGATATTCTCTCGTTCATTCTGGGCGACAAAGGACAATATCTGCAACACGAGATCAGCGATAAATGTACCCATTAAATCTTTTCCCTGCCGGGTATCCAGCAAGGGCATATCCAGCACGCAGATGTCAATGCCCTTTTCTTTGGTGAGGATTCTCCATTGGTTCTGAATTTCGTTATAGTTACGACCAAGACGATCAATGCTGAGTATGTAGAGAAGATCGCCGCCCTTTAACTTTTTTATTAACTGTTTATACTGCGGACGATCAAAATCCTTGCCGGACTGCTTATCTATATAGATGTATTTTTCATTTATACCGGCATTATGTAGAGCAATAAGTTGTCGGTCCTCATTCTGTTCTGTGCTGCTGACGCGAGCATATCCATAAATGCACATACTACACCCTCCAAGATAATAAAAGGGCATATCCGCACAGATGTACGGATATGCCCTTTTATTTACGATATATACCGAAAAGCATCTGTTCCGCTATGCTTCCAGTATAATTCTGTGGGTACAACTTGTAAACTTGCAGATGTCTCAAGGAGGAATGCTCGCATCCTTTTAAGTTATTGGAAAAACAAAACGATACATAGATGGCTTCCTGCATCAAGAAGATAGTCAAATGGATATCTCAGGTTATGATATGAGCAATGAGTTTATCTCTTAATGGTCAGTATGTATAGTGCATTTGCCTTGCAGTTGTCCTTACTTACTGAACCGGACCATTTACTAAAATCTGCGGTAGGAGTTAGGTCGAGGATAGAATTTACGCCACCCCTGCTTCCATCATATGGGGCCTGAAACAGTGTTAGGGTGCGAGGGCGCATAGAAGAATTCAAACATGAAAAATCAAATTTGATGTTATATGATTTAAGGGATTTGACATAGAAAAATGGGCAGAAAATCATAGAGGCCTCTATATTCTTGCTGTATCCATGTAAAGAAATGGTCACCTCCAAAAAATCCACCGAATGCATATCTTCTGGCGTATGGAGATTACCAATCAGCACGCCACTGAATCCCCATGGAAAGTTTTCTTCAAATTCTCGGGGATCGAGCCTGAGGGGAATAGTAGGGGCAGTTTTAGAAAAACGGTAGCTAATACTAGGGAGATCTCCACGGGACTGCATGGCCATAACACTGAAATGGCCGGGTTTTTGATTTTTGAGAAGACTGAACTTATAGGTGCAGGTAATATCATATTCGTCTTTGTTTGGAATATGTATGAGTTTGTATTCACAAGAACAAGATTCGGCCACGAGGTGACTAGCACGATAGGTGCTAGATGTTAGACGAGGAACAGTAAGGTAACTATCATGGATCATCAACATTCGAACTGAATTATATCTCTTTTGCTCGCTTAACGAATATAGCGTAAGTTGCTTGTTGTGGGAAGCTCTTATAGAGTAGGCTAAGACAACAAGACTTGCAGCAATCGCAAAGATAGATAAGATTAGCAGAAGAACCTTGCCTGCAAAAAGCGATATTATCGACATTGCAAGGGAAAAAAGGGTCAGGATAACCTCTAGAGCTTGTGCAGCACCTATAATTCTAAGATAATGGCTAATTGATTTGACTATGGTTTTCATATGTATACTCCTATGGAAGAATATGCCTTTTATCATATTGTCATATTATGTCATACTTTGTCAACATGAAAAATGTTTGTTTGATATTCTACGCAATGAGAAATGTAAGTGTAGGGACCCATGTGGAAGGGTGTCATCAAATATAGGGAAAACCCATTCACAAATTTGTAATGGTGAAAAGGATAAAATTCAAGCACTGGCAAGGATACCAAGTAGTTTGGACCCTTGCGAGTGCTTGAATTAATGAGCTGATGATTAAGGAGAAGTTACATGCTTCAAATGATCGTATTTAATTAAATTGTCAAAGCTCGAGTTAAACCACGATGAACAATGCATTCGTGATCTGGATTGAATTTTTCGCGTAGATTTCGATACGAGAAAACTGTGTAGTCCACTCCTTCTCGCGGACGATGTTGCCCAATATATCCCGAAGCAAATAGTTTTTCCAAAATCAGCCTGGGAGAAACATTTTCAAACTCCGTATAATTCTTACATTCGGTCTGAAATTCAGACGTGTAAAAATATCGTGTTCCCATTTTGGACAATACATCGGGCAGTAAAGTTACAGTTTCATTAGGGAAGAAGCCGGTCAATTCATCACGCATAGCATCCACAAAATATTCATCAGAGTATCGCGATAAGGCAGTTTGAATTTTGTCAACTGTCAGAGGACGATTGGGAACAAATTCTTTTTGTACTTCTAAAAAGAACTGTAATATATCTCTAGGCCGATAAATCATGTTTTCCAGAATATACTCTAATGTATCCTTTGTACCAATAACTTCCGGGAACACTTCTCTCCACATCTGCAAAAAGGACCCATTTTCCCCAGATGCGTCGTCAACTCGTTTTTCTACCAATTTAATAAGATCAGATTCATACGGATTATCTTGAATTGCCCATGACAGTCGTATACCAGAGTCACGAACTATTTTCGACAGGTTTGGATCTCTGCAAAGATTAAGTATATCGTCACGAATAAGTACAATCGTTTTGATAGAGAGCGTTGTGGTTTTAAACGCTCGATTAATATCTTCAACCGCTCGGATTAACCCTGTGATAATCTCGGCTTTAAACTCTGCGCTATTTAATATATCGTCCAGACCGTCAATAATAAGCAAAAATCGTTTAGTCAGATATATGTTTTGGATTGAATTCCGAATAGCGGAATAAATCTGTTCAGCACCGCGTAATTCTATTTCTCTGGAATACTTTTTGCTATGTTGGAACACATCTTTCAAGTTCAAAACTGAGTTGGCCTCAACCAACTTTGTAACTGTAACTGAAATGTCGTTGTCGGTGGCTAGGAAACCATATCTGCTAAGCGTATCAACTATGTTAACAAATCCTGCAGTTTGAATATTTGGCTCATATTTATAAATCATAGCTACACATTCTATTATAAGAATGCACTTCCAAAACGAAATATAGGGATTTCCGCCCAAATTATCATAAGTCTTAATTTCAGCAAAAACAGTGTTATTAAAATTGTCCAAGGATCTTTGATGGACATAAGTATTGATGGTTGGACCGACGAGATTAATTTGCGCACCATATGCTGTCTTTCCATCGCCTTTTCGTCCGCGCAATATGAATTTATCGCCGTTTATAAGCTCTTCTAAATGGTCATGTGGATCAAAGAACACCCTATTGAATGTTAAAGGGTTTCTTTCAGCTTCCGTGTTTGCGTCAGTGCAGCCAAAATATATTTTCTTAAAGTCAAACATACACCAATCCCCCGTTCTAACACACAGCGTGTATTTGCAAATTTCTACAAATAATTATAATTAATTTCCTTTCGGATTGCAAGGATGGTGTAATGTGTTGTAACTGTCAATGAAAAATTGGACTACTCAATTGCGAATGTTTGAGCCAGACAATTATGGAAAGTGGGCCACCTGCTAACTCAAGCAATTATCATATTCGTTCTTGTTTCCACAATTGTTCTTCAATCTTTTCTTCCATCACAAGTGCAGCTGATTGCTTGAGCCAAGGTAAAGTCTTTTCTGTAAACACGGCATCAAAGGGAACGAAAAACTGTTGTCCCTTGAAGTAAAACAGGATTGCGATATGATCATTACAGCAAATAAATCTTCCGTGAAGGTTATACTTGGAGCAGTATATAATCTGATTGTGGATTGCGTCAGGCGGAATAGTATTCTCTTCTCGCAGCTGAACAAAATGTATCATTGAGCATTCATCCACCAACAACTCTTCTATTGAGCACCCCAATGCTGTGGCAAGCCGGAGAAGCGTATCTCCATTGGCGGAAGAAAGCTTTTTATGCCCCTGTTCATAGTCTTGAAGAGAACGGTAGTTGATACCGACTTGTTCTGCAAGTGCTTCTTGGGTGAGTCCCTTTTGCTTTCTGTAATTTTTGATCAACATACCATCATCTCCTCCAGCTTGTATTATACGCAAAAATGCGTAGTTTGGTCAAGTAGCTTTTAACACCACTTGATCCAGTCGGGGGGTACGAATGGAGTTGTTTCTGTTGGAAAGCCGATGGGTGTTTTCCAGTCGGCTGTTTTGTTCTACAGGAACAGAGTGCTACCCCGGAAACCTTTGCAATTACTAAGATTTTTGTGGTGCCAACCTATCGGCTGAGTTGTGCAGAGAACCCGTCGGTTAAGCTAGCTAAAAACGCACATGAACCGATGGGTCAGTAGTGGCTAAAAAGGGAAAATTAACTCCGATTTGTAGGGAATAGACATCCGCTGTACGACAAAAAACATTTCCCAATTTGTGTATAAACTACTTGTTTGTTGGGGAACAATTTGTTATAGTATAGAAAAGAAAATTCCCCAAGGAGGCTCTGCCATGGAGAATGCCTACTCTAAAATTCAGGAATTGCTGCACCAAAAAGCAGACTATCAGGCACGATTGAACTTAATTCCTTACGATGGCACACCGGAAATCAAAGATCGGGATGGGCAAAAGTATCTCTACATGCGAAAGCGTGTAGGAAGTCGATTGACTTCCACCTATGTGGATTCCTATTCTGATGAACTGTACCAGATTCTGCTTCGGAATTCCCGGGAAGCCCGGGAGCTTCGCAAGCAGATCCGAAAGGTAGAGCGGGAATTGGCCGCCTTGGGCTACGAGGAAGCAGAACTGTCCCCACGGGTACTGCTCAATCTGGATTTTGCCCGAGCCAATATGAAAGCCAATATCTACGATCAGGCTGTTTTGGAGGGTGTTGCCACTACATTCCCCCAGACTGAGGACATTATCGAAAACGGCATCGTATCCGGTGTGAAGCCAACAGATGTACAGAAGATATTGAATCTGAAGCATGCTTGGGAATTTATCCTTGACAAGGATGTCTTGAGCTATGGCACGGACTATCACATTCTTTGGCACATTGCCAAACTGGTAAACGAGGGCTTCTATCTGGATGGAGGGCGTGTTCGTGGTGTGCCCGTTGCTATCGGTGGCACCAGCTACATCCCACCGCTGCCCATTGAAAGCAGCATTAAGGAAATCATTGAAGCAATCATCCAAGACGGTACCGATGCTGTGGACACTGCCATTCAACTGTGTCTGTACTGCATGAAAACCCAGATCTTCAATGACGGCAATAAGCGTGCTGCGGTGATTTTCGCCAATCATTTTATGATAGCCAAAGGGCAGGGCCTTCTGGTCATCCCCCAGGAGCATGTTCCGGAATTCAAGCGCCTGTTGGTTGCCTATTACGAAGACAAGGACAACGGCGAGATCATAACATTTATGCGAAATCTCTGCTGGCGGACATTCTGAATTGCACAGTAATACCCCGGTGTGATAAACCACACCGGGGTTTGCTATAGTGCTGTTATTCAAATCCGTTCTTTCACATCGCTCCACTTTGTGGCGACCTGCATTTCGATGCCGTTATCCAGCGCTTCAAAATGCTTCTTGCCGCAATGGATCTTTAACTGCTCTCGGGTACGCAGATCCATGAAGCTTTCACTGCCTTTGGTTTCCAAAACGAAGTACAGCTTTTCTTCACCGTTCTTGGTCAGATACACTGCCCAGTCCGGATTATAAGTTCCGATGGGCGTATCGATTTTGAACCGATCCGGAATTTTGAAGAACATTTTCACATCCGGGTCATGATCCAATGCCACAGCAAAGGGACGCTCTACAGAACTGCTATCATATACGATGTAATCATAAACGCTGTGCTCAACTTTGACTGCATTCCGATCCAAATTGGCAACCAGTTCTGTGGTATCGAAAATCTCCTGTACATAGTATTCTTTCCCGTCCAGCTTTACATAGCTGATACCGTCAATCGCCAGCGCATGTCTGTGGTTGCGGATTAGTTCCACAGCTTTTTCAAGGAAAGCTTCCGGGTTGTTCAGAAAATCTTTCAGCCGACCGCTCTGTACCAGAATAGTGTTGACTGTGGCAGGGGTCAGCAGCGTCGCATCACTGATCGCGGTGATAATATCCGGAAGTGTCTGGTAGGAATTGGTAATGTCGGTGGTGCGAAGTTCCCGTTCCACATGACTGATACCGGCCTTTTCAATATGGATATCCGCAGTCTGGGTGACAATGCGGGCTTTTGCAATTGGCGGCATATCCTGCAGCGCTTTCACACAGTTTTCAATCAGCTTGTCTGTGTCGATACTGACTCTGTACGCTGTTTTCTGTTTGATTTTCTTCCACAGCTCCATAAATTCAGGCGACACCATGACCTGCTTGTTGATGCGCACGACCACATCCTTGGAAGCATCGCGGATCGGCGGCTTGCGATCTGCATTGGTAATGATTTTTTCAAAACGGCTTCTTGCGGCTTCGTATTTTTTAGGCAGGTCAAGGGTTCCGGTTTTCAACGCATTTTTCATCGTATCCTTGATCTTGCCGCTGCTTGTGATATACCCCTTCTGTTCAAAGTGGGTCATAAGTTCCTGCGCATCATCATAGGTCACTTTTCTCTCGACCGTTTCTGTGACGGTAGAGGTAATGCCTTCAATGGCGGCCGCTGCCTGCTCCGGCGTTGCACCCATTCTGAACTGGCGCATAACTTCCGCGGCAGGATTGGGCGGTGATGCGATCTCACCGTTTTCGAGCTGTTGGGAGATTTTCTGTTCAGCTGCAACCATTTCCGGATCAGCCATCCACTTCTCCAATGTGCCGCTTTCTGTCCAATATTGAACCAGCTTCTGTGCCTCTGCTTTGTCGATGGTATGCTCATGCTCTACCTGTTCTTCATATACCATCCCGGCAAAAAGATCCAGCTGCAGGATACCGAACTTCATACCGGTATCGTCTTCAATTTCCCGTTGCAGCGTCTCGGCAAACTCAGAGAAGCTTTCATTTGCCATTACATGGAGAATGTTGATGTGTTTATCCTCGACACGCTCACCGTCCTGATTGACGCACAGGCGCAGGCCTCTGCCTACCTTCTGGCGGCAGGTAAAGACCGATTTCTGCTCGATGAGCGTGCAGACCTGAAACACATTCGGATTGTCCCATCCCTCTTTCAGCGCAGAGTGGGAAAAGATAAAACGCAGCGGACAATCAAAACTCAGCAGCCATTCCTTGTCACGCATGATGGTGTTGTAGGTGTCATCATCTGCCGCAGTATCGCCTTTGGTGTCTTTGAGGTGTCCCTTTTTGTCCTGAGAAAAATATCCGTTATGAACTTTACTGACATCGGCGGAGAAACGTTCCCGAATCGCTGCGTATTTCGGCCTTGCCAACAGTTCCAGATAGCATTCCTCGAACATCTTTGCATAAACGCCGGGAGTGCCGTCCTCCAGCCGGTAGTTGGCGACCTTGTCAATAAAGAACAAGGAAAGGACCTTGATGCCCTTGTCAGTGTAACGCAGCTCTTTATCCAGATGGGCTTCGATGGTGCGTCGGATCTGCGCCCGCTTTACCACATTCTCATCCACATCGCCAATGGCTTTTCCCAGCGCTACTTCTTCCGTGTTGCCAAACTCAATATGCTCATATTCCGGTGTGCAGTCGATGCCGGCAATGGTGTAGCCTTCGTACATCTCCCGTTCACCGGACAGCAGGAACAGGTCATCTCCCGGTTTTACGGTGACAGATTTGCGGGCAACCACACCATCCTTTTTCTTTGCGTCCAATTCAATCTTTGCCCGAAAGCCTTTCTCATTGGAAACAGAAAGCAGCTTTACATAGGGTTGATTGAAGCCGCCGGAGACCTGATTGGAGGAAACAGATATTTGTTTGACCAGTCCCATCTGATAGGCATCCACCGGCGTCAGTCGATACAGAAGGTTGATTTTCTCCCGATGAGTCGCAGAATATCGCAGCACACAAAGCGGATTCAGAGAGGCAATGGCTTCTTTTGCTTTTGGCGTGTTGTCGACGCTCTGCGGTTCGTCGATGATGACAATAGGGTTGGTGTCCTGAATAAAGCGCATGGCGGTTTCGCCATTCAGCTTGTCCTGCGCCTGGTTGATGATGTTTTCCGCCTTTTTGAATGCATCAATATTGATGATCATGATCTCGATGTTTGCACTGGTAGCAAACTGGCGCACATCGGACAGCTTGGCAGAGTTGTAAATGAAGTAGCGGCAGGGGACATTGTCATACTGCAGACCGAAATGCTCCTTGGTTACTTCAAAGGACTTATACACACCTTCGCGGATAGCCACAGAC
>JAZRRS010000064.1:0-10331 GCA_045651005.1 Faecousia sp. | reverse complement strand
GTTCCCAACAAGACCAAGGTTGGTCAGATCACCAAGGCTCAGGTTACTGAGATCGCCAAGACCAAGATGCCCGACCTGAATGTCAACTCCCTTGAGGCTGCCGAGCGCCAGGTCGCCGGTACTTGCCGTAGCATGGGCGTTGTCGTCGTTGACTAATTAACTTTTCTATCTGAGTGACAGCTCAGAAATGTGGGAGGATTTTTCCGCATCACCACTTTAAGGAGGAAATTATAAGTGTTTAGAGGTAAAAAGTATCAGGAGAGCGCCAAGCTGATTGACCGCTCTGTTCAGTATGATCCCGCAGAAGCCCTGGACTTGGTTGTAAAGGGTTCTTCCGCAAAGTTCGACGAGGCTGTTGAGCTGCACATCAAGTTGGGTGTTGACTCCCGTCACGCAGGCCAGCAGGTCCGCGGCGCGGTTGTTCTGCCCAACGGTACTGGTAAGACCCGCCGCGTTCTGGTGTTTGCTAAGGACGCTAAGGTGGACGAGGCTATGGCTGCAGGCGCTGACTATGTTGGCGGTATGGAGCTGGTTGACAAAATCACCAAGGAGAACTGGTTCGACTTCGACGTTGTTGTTGCTGCTCCCGACATGATGGGCCTGGTTGGCCGTCTGGGTAAGGTTTTGGGCCCCAAGGGTCTGATGCCCTCCCCCAAGGCTGGCACTGTGACCCCCAATGTTGGCGCTGCTGTTCAGGAGATCAAGGCCGGTAAGGTCGAGTACCGTCTGGACAAGACCAACATCATCCACTGCCCCATCGGCAAGGTTTCCTTCGGCACTGAAAAGCTGACCGAGAATATGGACACCTTGATGAACGCTGTTGTGAAGGCTAAGCCCGCTGCAGCTAAGGGTCAGTATATCAAGTCCTGCGTGGTCGTTTCCACTATGGGCCCCGGCGTTAAGGTCAACACCACCAAGTACGCCTAATGGATCATATAAAAATGCCTGAAGCCAACCGGCTTCAGGCATTTTTTAGTTCTCCTGCGGAACGCCGAGGGCGGCGTTCCCTACACGGATTAGTTACCAAAAGCTATTACTGAATCCGCGGAAATTGAAGCCACCATCCCGGAATAAGGAAATACCAAGCAGAAGGATCGCCGCTGCTGCAACAACGATACCGCCGATCACTAACACCTTTTTCAGCGGAGAGTAGTCTGCCAAGCGGCTGGAGCTGGGGGTTGGAATAGGAACAATATTCATAGTAGGTGTATCCAGGGTGGGATGCACCGGATTCTCTTCCTCCCAGGTCAGGGGCTTTTCAAAGAAATCCACACCCTTGCGGGCTTTTCCGTCCATAGCCGCATCGTAATTCTTCTTAGCCGCATCGTTCTGAAAATCATTTTGGAAATCGTAATTACCCATAAAATTCACCCTTTCTATGTAAGAAAAAACGCATAAGCAGGTTCTTTACAGTACAGCTTATGCGTTATTATTGTTATAATGCGCTTACAGGAAAACAATGTCAAACAACGCAGCAACTGTACCAGAGATAGTATAACTGTTCATTTGGCATCATCCTTTCCTTTTCTTTATTATACAGTGTTATATTTTTCTTGTAAAGTTAGCATTTTTAACAAATTTATATGTAATTTTTTATCGAATACGCTAGTTTCCCGTTACCATTACAGAATACTGACCCGGTATCCAGCCAGTTCTGTACTCCAGCATAATATAGGTAGTTTCTGTTTCTTTATCCACGCTGGAAGTGAATCTTAAATAATACCGCGGAGAAACCTCGTAAAGCTTTGCTTTTTCTCCATACATATTCTGCCACAGCTCCGATATCTCCACCTGATTTAAATATGTCTTCACATTATCCGGCGCATCCTTTGTCAGGTTCCACATATCCATCACCTTATAGTCACCGGTTCTCTCAAAGACCTTCCGATGGATGTCAAGCACCTGCTCTCCTGTGATGTCTTTCAGCAGCTTGGGGTCATCCTTCAGCTCCCACTGGAAGCCCTTTCCGTAATTTTTCCACAGTTGCCGTGCAACCGTGGCTGTTACAGCCGCAGTATCCTCCGCGATGACCTCATAGGTAGCATGATAACGGAATCCACTTAACAAGCCATTATCCCGCCCAAAATACAGCACCAGCGCAAAAGGCTCACCCATATATTCTGCGGTAAGGGACGTCTGGCAAACACCGCTTACGGAATCCTCTCCCAACTGATCTTTCGTGATATTCAAAGCCTCACAAACCGCATCCCGATCTTTACCGATGAGGCTTTCCAATTCCTCATAATACTGTGGAACCACCACCGGCTTTAAGGGATCCGTCATCAGGAAAAAGGAGACAAACAGTACCGCAACCACTGCGATCACACTGATCCACAGGGCAGTCTTTTTTGTGGACAGTACATTTTTGATCCGTTGGCGGATACTGCACTCTCCAAAGGCTACGGGACATGCTGCTTTTAGGGTTGTTTTTCCACAAGCAAGGAGCGCTGTGCAGTAAGCTTTCTTCTCCTCTGCCCCAAGCTTTCCCACGATCTTCTCGTCGCAGGCAGCCTCCACATCCCGGCACAAAAGCACATAGGCAAGCCAAACCAATGGATTAAACCAATGCACCGCAAGGCACAAAAATCCCAAAAGCAGCAACCAGTTATCCCCACGTTTTTTATGCATTAGCTCGTGGGCGATTACCAATTCCGAAGAACGCTGATCTAAATCCGTAGGCAGATAGATCTTAGGTGCAAAATAACCTAGTAAAAACGCACTGCGCAAGCCTTCTATGCGGTAGACATTTTTCTCGATCTGTACTGCTACACGCACTTTGCAACGCAAAACGACATAAGAAATTACCATATATAGCAGCATCGCCACCATGCCAACAGTCCAAACAACACCAAGGATCGCCACATAATCCACCACTACGTCTCTGCTATTTATAACCGTTGCCTGGGGAATAAATTCAGGAAGCGATCCATTTAGCATAACATCCGCTTTTCCCACCAGCTGGGTCTCATTGCTGGAGACAGACGGCATCACCGGAAGCAGGCTCCACGCCGTTTGGATTTGGAACGGCAGAAGCAAACGCACAAAAGCTGCCAACCAGAAAACACAGTTAAGCGACTTACTGCCACGTTGAAGCAGAAACCGAAGCAGCAGGATCACACAAATTACAAGGCTTCCGGATATACTCACATTTAAAAAGCCACAAAACAGTTCTTTCATATCAGATAACACCTCTTTTCCGCTTCTTAATAATGGACCTCAATATAACCGATACCGTTATATTCGCTGACATAAAAGCTGAGGCCCAGAGAATGCACCGCGTCACTGCCTCTTGTTTTCAGGTATTCTTTCACGGATTCTCCGGCAACATGAGTCATATCCCACCACATAAGGCTGCCGTTGAATTCTTCCGCCATAAGCCGTCTTAGGATCGACGCATCCTGCCATACCACAATATCCCGATCCCATTCTTCCTTCAAAATGGTTTCCGCCCAGTTAAACACAAAGGAAGTATTGGGCTGAGTCTCCACAGCCGCGGTAAGTCTGGCACAAACCGTCTGTAGGTCTTCTATCATCTTTTCCTGATCCTGGGGGTAAGCATAGGTGCGACGGTAATCCACATTCATAAACTGGGCATTGTTATGACCAAAGGTGAGATATATATCAAAATCTAATCCGGCAAAGCTTTCTTTCATTGGCAGACCGATGTGGTCTCTATTTTCAATATTCACCTGTTGCAGATCGATCTCTAAAGCATCCAGCACCTCGTTCTTGCCTACCGTACCAACAAGAGAGGTAAGCTCATCATAATAAGTGAATATTTCACCGGGAGCAAAATCATCTCTGACCTGATACTTTTCGCTGCAGCCAGGCAAGGTAAGAAGGGTAAGTACCAGCAAAAACACAAATACCTTTCTCAATTTCATAACCGTCACTCCTTATAGTCATCGATCATCTTCTGCAGCTGACTGATCTCATCCGGAGACAGCTTTTTACTGCGGCAGAAAGCCGCAATGAACGCAGGGATAGAGCCCTCGAAAGTCCGCTCCACCATTTCGTCCAACTCTGCCACCTGCACAGCCTCTTTTGACACAAGACTGGTTACCGTGGCATTTTCATTTTTCAGAACACCACGCTCTGACAGGCGACGGATCACCGTATAGGTTGTTGCCTTGGACCAACCCAGCTGTTCCTTACACAGCTGCACCAGCTTCGTACTGTTTACCGGTTCGTACTCCCACAGAATCAGACAAAAGCGGTATTCACTGTCAAATATTTTCGGAATGTCCATCAAAAACACCTCTTTAATTTGGTTTAATTTGTTCGACCTATTAAAAGTTTAATGCATTAAACCTTTTATGTCAAGAAATATTTTTGAAACCTAAATACAAGAACCTTGACGAAGCCGCTATGGGATGGTACAATATTCGAGATTTCAAAAAAAGAGGTAATAATTATGTATTCTACTGCAAAAAGACTTGCTGCAACCAGTGCCATTGCTTGCGCTGCCTCCATACTCGGCCTTTTCCTGTTTGTTCTCTGTTCCGCTTCTCTGCGTCTATCCTTCGCTACAGCCTTTGCTATCTACACCGTTTTGATCAGCTCCATTGCCTGCTTGCTGACCCTGACCCTGTCTATGCGTAGCATCTGCCAGGATCTGGAATACGAGTATGAAAACAACATTCTCAAGATCAAAGAGCTGACAGAGCGCATTAAGCAACTGGAATCCAAAGAAAACAACTAATTTTTCGGTTTTTTATAAAAAAAGACTTGACATTTCGGCGTCTCGGTGGTAACATATCAAAGTTGCCAAAGACAGCAGGTGGCTTGCCGTAAATCCTGCCGAGGTGCGCTGATATGATTTTTCTGCGTGTCTTTCTGTCTTCTGGCAGGAAGACATATTTTTTTCGGAGGTGAAACACATGCCCAACGCAAAGGTTCTTGAGAGCAAGAAGGCTGTTGTTGAGGCCCTGTCCGGTACGATCAAGGAGGCTACTGCTGTTGTCTTCGTTGACTACAAGGGTATCAACGTTGCTCAGGACACCGACCTGCGTAAGCAGTTCCGTGATGCCGGTGTTGAGTACACCGTTGTTAAGAACACTCTGACTCGTTTCGCAGCCAAGGAAAACGGCTACGACTTCGATGGGGTTCTGAACGGAACTACCGCAATGGCCAGCACCACCGGCGACCCCATCGCACCCGCTCGTATCGTGTGCGAGTTCGCCAAGAAGAACAAGATCGCCCTGAGCATTAAGGGTGGCGTCGTCGAAGGCAGCGTTCTGTCCGCAGAACAGCTCAGCCAGTTTGGCGAACTGCCCGGCAAGAACGCTCTGGTCGCTCAAGTTCTGGGTACCTTCCTGGCACCTATCTCCGGCCTGGCTTACGTTCTGGATCAGATCCGTATCCAGAAGGAGGAAGGCAAGGAGATCCCCGCTGCTGCAGAAGCTGCAGAAGCACCTGCTGAGGCTCCCGCTGAGGAGACTCCCGCTGAGCCCACTGAGGCTTAATTCGTCCGTATATCCACACAAATTTACAAACATTTATATTTAGGAGGATTTTACAATGGCTAGTGAAAAAGTCACTGCTCTCGTTGAGGAAGTAAAGGGCCTGACCGTTCTGGAGCTCTCTGAGCTGGTCCATGAGCTGGAGGAGACCTTCGGCGTTACCGCTGCAGCTGCTGTTGCTGCTGCTCCCGCTGCCGGCGCTGCTGCTGAGGCTGCTGAGGAGAAGACCGAATTCGACGTTATCCTGAAGTCCGCTGGTGCTAACAAGATGGCTGTTATCAAGGTCGTCAAGACTGCTACCGGTCTGGGTCTGAAGGAGTCCAAGGAGAAGGTCGACAACTGCCCCTGCACTCTGAAGGAAGCTATTTCCAAGGAAGATGCAGACAAGCTGGTTGCCGAGCTGAAGGAAGCTGGCGCAGAGGCCGAGCTGAAGTAATTTTACTTCCGTCTACACAAACACAACAGCCGCCAGCAATGGCGGCTGTTTGTTTATCTTTTTCCTTTTATGGGAGGTATGTATGGAAATTATCACCCAATATGTTCAAAATTTTGACTTTGCTTCTTTTTGGAAGATTGCTTTGATCCTACTTTTGGGAACATTCCTATTAAGTGTTTTCGGTCGCTTTGTTTTCGGAAAGCGTTCTGCATTGAATCACGCAGTATCCTCTGCTATCGCCATTCTGTTTATCTACGCTGTTACCGTAGTGTTCAACAGTGCCGGTGCGGATTTTTCCCGTTTTATCACTCCCCTGCCCTTTGTTTCCATCTTAGAAAACACAATGACCCTTTTCTCTTTTACAAACGCTCATTACACCACAGTTTGCGCTGAGATCCTCAGTATGATCATTCTTGCCTTTCTTGTGAATTTAGCTGATGGCTGGCTTCCCAAAGGCAAAAATATCTTCAGCTGGCTTTTCTTCCGCTGTCTGACTGTTGTGATCGCATATATTCTGCATCTTGTTGTAATATGGCTCTTTGCCACCTATTTACCGCAGGGCATCGTCACTTACGCTCCTGTGATCCTGCTGGGCATTCTGGTGCTGCTGTTGCTCACCGGCGCTTTAAAAATTCTTGTGGGCGCTGTACTCACCACAGTCAATCCCATTATTGGCGGTTTGTACACTTTCTTTTTTGCCACGGTGATTGGAAAACAGATCACCAAGGCTGTGCTGACCACAGCCATTTTGGTGGCTCTGATCTTCGGTCTGCAATATGCAGGTATCTCTTCCATCCCAGTCGACAGTTCTGCAATGATCGGCTATCTACCCTTCCTTGCGGTATTGGTTGTGCTTTGGTATATCGTCATTATGGTATTTTAATTTTCTGCCTGCACCCAAACGGTGCAGGCAGTTTCCTTTTTTGTTGACAACTGTTTTTCAGCAATGGTATAATTAAACAAAAACATTGAAGGTGGCATCATTATGAAAAAGCTCGTTTGCCTTGCGTTTGCCTTGCTCCTGCTGTTTACCTCCACCGGCTGTGGTGTAAAAAACGCACTCCCCAAGGGTTATCCCGACTATACATTTAACAACACTCCCAGTACAAAGCAACTGCGCGAAACAGCTGTGAAAGCAATGCGGGATCTTCTTTCCATCGAGTGGACACCGGCAGAAACCATTTCCTATTTCAATACCGCAGGCCGCGACAAGCAATTTGATTATAAGCCCGGCACCACCTATGGTGGTCTCCTTTACACCGGTGCAAGCTCCGGTTTATTCCATTTTCTTGAATTCTACGACTATGAGACCGGCGTTCTATCCTACCCCGGCAGCGACGATCAGCTGCGAAAGAACATCGGCAGTGGCTGTGCAGATTCTCTGCTGTGGGCATGGGCAACGGTCAGCAACTCCTTTTCCTGCGGTTACTATCCCAGTATGATGGTTTATCAAAACGGTTTCCTACCGGTAGGCGACTACACCTATGATTACAAGCTGCAAAGCTACTATATGATGCCCACACAAGCCATCATTGAAAAGAACGGTGAGACGGTCATTTATGATGCCTATTCCAAAATGCAGCCTGCTGACGCTTTGGTCTCCAGTTCTGCGGATCACGCGATGATGGTGATTGAAGAGCCTACCATCCAACACACACCTAACGGCAACATTAGCGCAGATGCAAGCTTTGTGTACATCCAAGACCAGAGAGGCGGCACAAGCAAAGGTTTCCTGGAAGAAGAGGTAGACGGTCGTACAGTGCATTATAACAGCGCACGAAAACTGAAAATGACCTTCAGAGAGCTATTTGAAAAAAATTATATTCCCGTAACCGTTGCAGAATTTACCGGTGAAAAAGCATACGACAAGGCAGAGGCTAAGCTTCAAGGCGAACAGTGCAAGACACTTGATGAAGCAAAAAGTGCCGTGATCGAAGCCAACTATCCTATTGCCGTTATCAATATGATCCTTACAGACACCGAGGGTGAGTCCGCTGTTTCTGACAGAATACTGATCCACAGTGCCACCGCCGACGGTCCTGCCCGTACCTATGACCTGAGTGCCTTTTCCTCCCTGCAAGAATTGGATCCTACCGGCTATACAAAGCTGCAAATTGAAGTGGTATTATCCACCGGAGAGCGGTTTATCCTTGTTGATATAAGTCTTTAAAAAAGTGGTGTTGCATTTGCAACACCACTTTTATTTATTCTGCTTTTTCGATAGCATCGATAACACCGGACACCTTGTCGGTATTCACCTGCTCCATTTTACCGCTATCGTAGCTTTCTGCCACCTTGGGATCAATGGGCAGTCTTGCCAAAACAGGCAGATTCAGCGCTGCTGCAACCTCATCCAAACGGCTTTCACCAAACACATTGATCTTCTTACCACAATCAGGGCATTCCAGATAGCTATAATTCTCCACGAAGCCCAATACCGGAATATGCATCATATTGGCCATCTTCACAGCCTTGGTCACGATCATAGATACCAGGTCCTGAGGGCTGGTAACAATAACGATGCCATCCACAGGCAGACTCTGGAACACCGTCAGCGGCACATCACCGGTTCCGGGAGGCATATCCACAAACATATAGTCCACATCTTCCCAAATCACATCGGTCCAGAACTGCTTCACCGCACCGGCGATCACAGGGCCACGCCATACCACGGGGTCGGTGCTGTTATCCAACAGCAGGTTAATAGACATCACTTGAATACCAGTTTCTGTCAGCGCAGGATACAAGCCATCCTCAGTAGCTCCCTGGCACTCATTGACGCCAAAAGCGGTCGGTGCAGAAGGACCGGTGATGTCTGCATCCAAAACAGCAACACGCTTACCCTTGCGAGACATAGCAACTGCCAGCAAAGAGGTAACTGTGGATTTTCCCACGCCTCCCTTGCCGGAAACAACTGCAATTACTTTCCTAACGCTTGCCTTGGGATTCAACTCCGCCAACAAGCTTTCCTGCTTGCGGTCGGCACAATCCGAACCGCAGGAGGAACAATTCCCGTTACAAGAACTCATTATAGATACACTCCTTCGTGTGAATTTCTTTGGTTATTATAGGCCTGTAAGAGTTGAGTGTCAAGAGCGATTATAGACCGCAACAATCAACTCTGAGCAACCTCCCACTGCTCCATCAGATCAAGCAGAACGGCTTCCGCCGCTTCCTTTTCCGAGAGCAAACGGGTCAGCTCCTGATAGTCGGCAGCCGCCGCTTCAATTCCTTCATCCAGCTTTGCGATTTGCTGCTCCTGCTTTTCAATTTCCCGTTCCAAACGGCGCACCAGCTTTTCTGTCTCCTTGGTGCCGCCCTTTGGCTTTTCTTTTTTTGCCTTAGGCGCAACCACCTCCGGCACCTTTTGCATAGCCTCGTGCTCCAGAATAGAACGACATTTGGTATATCCGCATTTAAAATCTCGGATACCACCGTCCTCCAAAAGCCAGATGCGCTCTGCAAATTTTTCAATAAAATACCGGTCGTGGGAAACAAACAGCAAAACACCTTCAAATTCCTCGATGGCGGCCTCCACCCATTCACGAGAAGCAATGTCCAGGTGATTGGTAGGCTCGTCCAAAATTAGAAGATTGATTTTCTCGTCCATCAGCATACACAACCGCAGTCTCGACTGTTCACCACCAGAGAGGTTGCCCACGCTTTTGAACACATCCTCACCCTGGAACAAGAATGCGCCCAGCCTGTCCCGTGCCATTTGAGGGGTACAATTTTTCTCGTAGAGCATAGTATCGTAGAGGCTGCGCTCCGGGTGAGAGAATTTGATGATCTGAGGCAGATAACCCCACTTCACTGTAGGGCCAAACTGGATCTTTCCCTGGCAATCCTCCTCACCCAAAAGGCACTTGATAAAGGTGGATTTACCTGTTCCGTTATCGCCAAGCAAGGCGATGCGTTCACCGCCCTCCACTTTCAGCTCCACATCCCGGAACAAAGTGCGCTCTCCAAAGCTTTTGGACACATTCTTCATTTGAAACACCATATCTCCGGAGAAGTCCTTCTCTCCGAAGGTGGCGTGCATGGTTTTTTCTGTTTTGGGTCTTTCTGTTTTTCGGATACGCTCCATTCTGTGCTGGATGGACATGGCCCGGCGGTACAGGGTGCGGTTATTGATACCCCAACCCTTCATACGCTCCACAGTATAACCCAGCTGCTTCAGCTTTGCCTGCTCCTGCTCGTACTGCTTAAGCTGCAGATTGAACCGAGCCTGCTTTTCCTCAATATAGAAGGAATAGTTTCCGGAGTAAAATTCTGCGTGGCCGCCCACGATCTCAATGACCCGGTCGGCTACCCGGTCCAGGAAATATCGGTCGTGGGAAATAGCCAAAACCGTTCCCTTATAGCCTTTGATATAGCCCTCCAGCCACTCTGTGGAACGCAGGTCCAAATGGTTGGTAGGCTCGTCCAAAAGC
>JAZRRS010000063.1:0-14808 GCA_045651005.1 Faecousia sp. | reverse complement strand
ACTGAAAGGCAGGTTCCTCACGCGTTACTCACCCGTTCGCCACTAAACTTAAGGAGCAAGCCCCTTAAGTCCCGTTCGACTTGCATGTGTTAGGCACGCCGCCAGCGTTCGTCCTGAGCCAGGATCAAACTCTCAAAAAATGGTATCTTAAAACCCGTAGGTTCTAAAATCTTTTTCGAATAATTTGTCTAGCAAATTTACTCAAGAATTTTCGTTGGCTGTTTGTTTATTCGTACACGAATTTCTTAAACAATCCATTATAAATTGTCCAAGGTGTTTGTTCGTCTTTGCGTTATTCAATTTACAAGGTACAGGTCGCTGACCTCCGGGCTTGCGCCGTTCATCGGACAGCTTGCATATGATACCACCTGGATTCTGATTTGTCAATAGGTTTTTTTATTTTTTTCTCATTTTTTTACAGATTGTCGAATCGTGCAGTTTCACCAAACTACATCTTGTGTTTCTGTGCAATTTGAACAACTAATTCCTTATCTTAAATTCTCAGAAATGTCCCCCAAGGCGTCTGCCGCATCCATCACCCCATCCTCTCTTTTGGCTATGTCGCCGAGGCTCAGCATACCGCAAAGTTTGCCATCCTGCACCACCGGAAGTCGCCGGATCTGCCGTGCCCCCATCAGATGTGCCGCCACCCCGGTTTCCATATCCGGTTGTATGCAGGTAACGCTGCCGGTCATAACCTCACGCACAGTGGTTTTTGACGGTGGTTTTCCCGACGCCATACAACGAGTCACCAGATCTCTGTCCGTCACAAGACCGCAAAGCCTACCATCATCACCACACACAGGAAGAATGCCTATATTATAATGTGCCAGTGTTCTGGCTGCAACCTCCGCAGACTCACCGGGGCTGATCCGGATCACCTCACGGCTCATAATGTCGCCTACCTTCACAAAATCACCTCCTGCCGGGTATTATAGCCTGATGCAGGAGGTGATATACACACTATTTACAATTATTTCTTATAATGCTTTTTCATTTCCTCGCCGGACCGCTCCAGTTCTTCCCGGAGCTCACGGGCACTCATCCGCAGCACACCGCTGCGCAGGCTGCTCAGCTGCACCAAGGAATCCGATGTCGCCACCCGAACATTATAGTTTCTGCCGATCTGCGCCACCAGTGCTTCGATATAGGCATCACCGGTCTCATTCTCTTTGGTATAAACCACTTGGATATTATGAAACTGCTGTTTCTCTCCCGGATTGCCCTTCACCTTATAGCCGTCAAAAACCACCACCGTACGACATTTCTTAAAGCCTGCGTAGCTGGACAACCGATCACAAAGACTGCGCCTTGCCGCATCCAGATCTGTCCGTGCCGCAGCCGTCAGTTCCGGATCTGCAAATATAATATTGTAGCCGTCTACGATCAGTGCCGTATCCTTAGGTGGGCGAATAGTAAGCTTTTCCTCTGCCGGTCTGTTTTCAGGATAGTGGTAAAGCCGAGTCTTCTGTGGCCCAAACTCCCGTTGCATAATGGCCTCCAGAGTCTTGTCATCCATACTTAAATTCCGGGTGATCAGGCTGGGTGCTTCCCGTCGATCTTCCTTCAATCCGCTGTCCAGATGCATAAATTCACGCACCCGATCCCATTTCACGGTCACACCGGCACCGTGGTCGCAAAATACGCTGTCCGGTGTATTTTCCAGATCCGCCTCCGGATCATAGCCTGCTTCCTCTATGACTGACTGTGCGTTATGGCAAGGTCTGTAGCCGTCCAGCCGAATCTGCAATTGACCCAACCCTTGCGTATAGGCCGCCACCTGTTCTGCATAATCCTTTAACTTCGAAGCCGGCACAACACCGGTGAGTGTAGACATACTGCCGCACATCTCCGGATCATTGATCTCGCCACTCATCGCCCGGATGTCTGTAATGGCTCTGCCGATCTGCTGTCCGGGCACTGTCAAAGAAAAAGCATACCACGGCTCAAGCAGCACATTTTTCGCCTGCATCAGCCCCTGCCGTACCGCACGGTAGGTTGCCTGGCGGAAGTCTCCGCCCTCCGTATGTTTTACATGTGCCTTGCCCACCAGCAGAGTGATCTTCATATCCGTAATGGGCGCACCGATCAGTACGCCCCGATGGACCTTCTCCTCCAGGTGAGTCAGCACCAGTCGCTGAAAATTTCCTTCCAGCACATCCGTAGGACATACCGTATGGAACACCAGTCCGCTGCCACAAGGCAGAGGCTCCAAAAGCAGATGCACCTCCGCATAGTGGCGCAACGGCTCAAAGTGTCCTACGCCCTCCACAGGTGCTTCCACAGTTTCTTTGTAAAAGATCCTGCCGCTGTCAAAGCTGATCTCCAAGTCAAAACGCTCCCCGATCACAGCACGAAGTACCTCTAGCTGCACCTTACCCATAATCTGTACGTGGATCTGTTTTGACCCCTCTTCCCAGAACAGGCGAAGCTGCGGATCTTCCTCCTCCAGCTGGCGCAGCTTTTGCAGTGCCGCCACAGGATCACACCCCTTGGGAAGCTGTATTCTATAGGTCATTACCGGCTCCAGGATTGGCTTTTCAGCGCCCTTTGCGCAGCCTAATCCCTGCCCCGTATAAGTTGCCGTCAAGCCCGTTACGGCGCACAATTGCCCCGCAGTCACAATTTCCGGGGAAGTAAATTTATCACCGGAATACAGCCGCAGCTGCACCACTTTTTCCTCCAGTTCTTCTCCGGCAACATTTTTATAACGCAAAGCACTGCGGACAGACAGGCTGCCCCCCGTGAGCTTGATCCAGCTCAAGCGGTTACCCTGCGCATCCCGGGAAATTTTATAAACCAGCGCACCGAAGGTATCTGCATATTCCTTTCGGGGCGCATAAGCATCCAGCAAGGACAAAAATCTATCCACGCCATCCAGCTTCAGCGCAGAGCCAAAGCAGCAGGGAAACAGCTTTCTCTGCGCAACGACTCTTTGCAGCTGTTCCCGGGGAATCGTACCGTTTTCCAGATAACACTCCAGAAGCGCTTCATCGCACATTGCGGCACTTTCCGCCATTTTTTCAGCATCGGTTTGAAAATCAACACAGCCTACATCCAGCTGCTGACGCAGGCGTTCCATAATTTCCTCTTCAGAAAGACCGGGGAGATCCATTTTGTTCACAAAAAGGAACACCGGCACACCATAGCGTTTCAACAGCTGCCACAACGTCAGCGTATGCGCCTGCACTCCATCTGTACCGCTGATCACCAGAACGGCACAATCCAGCACCGGCATCACTCGTTCCGCTTCTGTGCCGAAATCCGTATGCCCCGGGGTGTCCACAAGGGTAATCTCCAGATTTTCCGTTGCAAACAGAGCCTGCTTGGAAAAGACAGTGATGCCACGCTGCCGCTCGATGCTGTGGGTATCCAAAAAGGCATCGCCGTGATCCACCCGTCCCACTGTGCGCCGCGTACCGCTTTGGTATAAAAGCGCCTCAGAAAGCGTGGTTTTTCCCGCATCCACATGGGCAAAGATGCCCAAAACCAATTTATCCTTGCTCATTTTGTTGTTAGGTTCTTATTGTTTTTAGCCTTCTTCTGCTGGGACATCCACACCTTCATCACCATACTATGAGGCAAAAGCTTCACAAGTCCCACCTGTCTCTTGATGGGTCCGCCGTGGACAGAGTAATCCTTTTTGGTGGTATACAGATCCTTCAATCCGGTTGCCACCACGTCCGCAGCTTCCCAGAGGTGGTTATAGTACTGCACTGCACCGTCGTTGGTTACCAGTGCGTGGTTAAAAAATTCCGTTTTGACCCAACCGGGATTCATTGCCATCATACGAATTCCCCGGGGTTTCAGCTCTTGGTTCACAGCACGGCTGTAGCTGAGCACAAAGGATTTAGTGGCACCGTAGGTGGCAATATACGGCACAGGCTGGAAAGCAGACAGGCTATCCAGCTGCAAAATACGACCGCCCTTATGCATATAAGGCAGCACCAATCGAGTCATCATCACCAGCGCCTTGCAGTTCAGATCGATCATCCGGCAGTCCTCTTCCACAGGTATATTCTCGAAGTAGCCGAACTTACCAAAGCCTGCACCGTTGACCAGCAACTTCACATCCGGTTTTTCCTGTTCCAGCAATGCCGCAAAATCAGAAAAACTGCGGCTGTCGCACAGATCCATAGGCACAGGACGCACCCGCGTCTGCATATCCGCCTGCAACGCTTCCAGCGCATTTGTTCTCCGGGCAACAGCCCAGATTTCATCCACCTGCACATATCGGGAAAGCTGCAGCACAAATTCTTTTCCCATACCGGAGCTGGCACCGGTCACAATGGCAATTTTCATAGCAAATCTCCTTTATGATTTGATCGGTTTCTCTCCTTTATCATAACATATCCGGACACGCCTCACAACACAATTTTTTGTTGCCATAGGTCTTTTCCGTATGTTACAATATATTTCACTATAACAGCAATGGTCAAGGAGAAACCGCTATGCTTCAAGATATGACCGGGGGTCGGTTGGAAAATGAATTCCGAAATATAACTGCCGTTTCCGAGGATGCGATCCTTTGTTTTCACCAGGGACAGGTTCTACTTTCCCGGGGCGCAGATGACACGCTGGCGTTGCCCACCCTTTCCCTCACAGCACAACGGCAAACATTCACGCCCCCTCGCTATCTCTTTTGTATGCAAGGAAAAAACTATTTTTTGTGGACAGATCCCACACCGATTTCTCCTGTGGAGGATTTCGCCTTTGAGCCGGTGCGGCAGCTGCGGCAGCTAAAGTGTAAGGAAATCTGCTTCGCTGTGATGACAGGCTGGCATTTGTACAACTGGTATCGCACCAACTGTCTTTGCGGCTGCTGCGGAACTCCCACAGAGCACGACAGCAAAGAGCGTATGCTCCGCTGCCCGAATTGCGGAAATATGATCTTCCCTCGCATCAGTCCGGCAGTGATCGTGGCAGTGACCAACGGCGACCGGATACTGCTGAGCAAATATGCAGGCCGTACCTATACACGCTATGCACTTTTGGCAGGCTATACAGAAATCGGAGAGACCCTGGAACAAACCGTTCACCGGGAGGTTATGGAGGAAGTTGGGCTTCGGGTAAAAAACCTGCGATACTACAAAAGCCAGCCCTGGGGCGTGGACGGAAATGTGCTTATGGGCTTTTTCTGCGATGTAGACGGAAGCGATGCCATCCACATTGACGAAAACGAGCTTTCTATGGCTGCGTGGTATCCACGGGACGCACTGCCTGCCCACGACGACGGCATCAGTCTGACCCGTGAAATGATCCGGGTCTTTGAAGAAAACAAAGAGCCGAAATAACATCTCATCCGCTTCAACAAAGAGAAATGTCATTCTAAGGGGCAACGCCGGGAAGGAACTCCAAAAGGGAGCTTCTTCCACTGGCTGCGCCGGCTCAGAATGACATTTTCTTATTATCTTAATACTGTGTGGGTTGGATGTGCCAGATCTCTTCGGCGTACTGACGGATGGTACGGTCAGAGGAGAATTTTGCACCGCTTGCCACATTCACAAGGCACTTTCTGCCGAACGCAATGCGGTCCGCATAATCCCGGTTTGCACGAAGCTTTGCCTCCATATAGGATTCATAATCCATCAACAGGAAGTAATGGTCTGCCTGATGCCAGGAAGTACCATCCAGCAATGCGTGGTACAGCTCACGCTGTTCGTCATCCACAGGCACAGTACCGTCAACCAGGGTGTCCACCGCCCGACGGAGACGGTCATTGTGCTCATAGATCCAACGAGGATTGTAGGTCGCCTTGGATTGGTTGATAATATCCACGGTAACACCGAAGATATAGTTATTCACCATACCGGCTTCCTTTACGATTTCCACATTGGCACCGTCCAAAGTGCCCAATGTCACAGCACCGTTCAGCATCAGCTTCATATTGCCGGTGCCGGAAGCCTCTGTGCCCGCAGGAGAGATCTGCTCAGAAATGTCCGCCGCAGGAATGATGTGCTCGGCATAGGAGCAGTTATAGTTCTGAACAAATACTACCTTCAGCTTCTCGTGAACATCCGGATCGTTATTGATCATCCGGGCAATCCGGTTAATATAACGGATGATTGCCTTGGCACGGGCATAGCCGGGAGCAGCCTTTGCGCCAAACAGGTACACCGTAGGCTGGAAGTCCGGCAAGCTGCCGTCCTTCAGACGGAAGTAAATATCCACAATGGACAGGGCATTCAGCAGCTGACGCTTATACTCGTGAAGACGCTTGACCTGCACATCGAAAACAAAATCAGGATTTAGACGGATGCCCTCTTTTTCCAGCAGAATATCGCAAAGCTGCTCTTTCTTTTTACGCTTTATATCGTTAAACTGGCGCACCATATCATCATCGATCATAGGCTTCAGCTTTGTAAGCTTATCCAGGTCTCCCAGGAAATCACCACCAATGCGGTATTTGATCAGCCTTGTCAGTTCCGGATTGCACAAGCCCATCCAGCGACGGGGCGTCACACCGTTGGTTTTGTTCTGGAACCGGTCAGGGAATGCCGCATACCAGTCACGGAAGCAGTCATCCTTCAGGATCTGAGAATGAATCTCTGCCACGCCATTGACATAGCTGCCCACGAAAATACTCAGATTTCCCATATGGGCAGTATTGTCCCGTACGATGAACAGATTGGGATGTTCGTTTTTCAGCCGCTCATCAATGCGCAAAATAATATCCACGATCTCCGGTACCACGCTGCCCAGCAGATCCAGCGGCCACTTTTCCAATGCCTCTGCCATTACCGTGTGGTTGGTATAAGAGAAGGTCTTTTGTGCAACACAGAAGCTCTGCTCAAAATCCATACCTTCCTTCATCAGAAGACGGATCAGCTCCGGAATGGACATTGCAGGATGAGTGTCATTCAACTGCACCGCATAGTGCTCCGCAAAATAGCTCATATCCGTGCCGTGAACAGACTTATACACCCGGAGCATATCCTGCAAAGAGGCAGAAGACAGCACATACTGCTGCTTGATGCGCAAGCGCTTGCCCTCCCAGGTAGAATCATTGGGATACAGCACACGGGTAATATCCTCTGCCTTATTCTTCTGCGCCAGCGCACGCAGATAGTCCTGATCATTGAAGGCATTGAAGTCCAGTTCCTCCTCTGCCTCGCACTGCCACAGACGGAGCGTGCCAATGTTGGACGTTCCGTAACCGATCACAGGTACATCGTAAGGCACAGCCAGTACAGTGTGCTCCGGGAACTCCACACGGACCGTGTGGTTATAGCGGCGATAAGACCAGGGATCGCCATACTTCGCCCAATCATCTGCCGCCTCTATCTGGCTGCCGTTGGCATCAAACTTCTGCTTGAACAGGCCGAAACGGTAACGCAAGCCGTAACCGGACAAGGGAATATTGGTGCTGGCAGCACTATCCAGGAAGCAAGCAGCCAATCTGCCCAAACCGCCGTTGCCCAATGCCGCATCCTCAACATCCTCCAGGATCGCAAGATCCACGCCTCTTTCCGCAAAAAGCTGCTTCATCTCCTCCAAAATACCCAAGTTGTAGAGATTGGAATACACCAGTCTACCAATGAGATATTCGGCAGAGAAATAATACGCCTTTCTCTGATGCATACGGGTATGCTTACTGCGATTCCAGTTCTCACTGATGTTCATCATCACCGCAGTGCTCAACGCCTCATGCAATTCCTGTGCGGTAGCCTCCCGAAGAGACACATCATGGGTCAATTTCAGATGTGCTTCCGTCATTTTCAAAATTTCCAAACAATTGTAGCTCATAATCCATTCTCCTTATTTTCAAAGCGACCGTACAAAACGGTCAGCACATATATCTTTTTAGCAAGGTCGCAGGTAATGCTTCCCGGCAGTGCACGCCACACCCAGTTGTTGCCCATGGTTCCGGGGAAATTCATTCTGGCTTCTTCCCCCAGCTCCAGCCAATCCTGCATAGGGATCACACACAAATCACTGACGCTGCCAAGGGCTGTGCGGATCACGCCGTGAACCAATCCCTCTTCTTCAGAAAGGCACATATATTCCCGGGCATACCGCAAAGTATCCTCCGTTGCCGTTTCCAGCCACTGGCGGAGGGGCATATTGTCATGGGTGCCTGTGTAGCATACTGTGTTCTGTATATAAGTATGGGGAAGATACAAAGAAGGTTCCCGGGAATCAAAGGCAAATTCCAACACACGCATTCCGGGAAGTCCCACAGCATCCCGAAGGGCAAGCACCTCCGGTGTCAGGAAACCAAGATCCTCCGCAATCAAATTCAGCGTCGGCAGTTTTTCCTGCACTGTGCGGAAGAAATCCATACCGGGACCTTTTTCCCATTTTCCGTTTTTGGCAGTGGTGTCCCCATAGGGAACAGACCAATAAGCTTCAAAGCCACGGAAATGATCCAACCGCACTGTATCAAACAAGCGCTGAGCAAACCCCAGCCTCCGCAACCACCAGTGGTAGCCATCCTTTCTGTGAACATCCCAACGGTAAAGCGGATTGCCCCAAAGCTGTCCGTCCTCAGTGAAGCCATCCGGAGGGCAACCTGCCACCGATACCGGTTTCAGCGTCTCATCCAGCTGAAACAGCTCCGGGCTGCACCAGACCTCAACAGAGTCCAACGGCACATAGATAGGTACATCACCCAAAAGGCGAATCCCATTTTGATGAGCATACTCCCGAAGAGCCGCCCACTGGGTATAAAACAGATACTGCACAAAGCAGTAAAAACGGATGTCCTCTTCCAGTTCTCTGCGGATCTGCCACAGAGCATCCGGATCACGGTGCTTCAGCGGTGCATCCCACTGATACCAGGGTTTTCCGGCAAATCTATCCTTCAACGCCATATAGAGAGCAAAATCCGGCAGCCAGTCGCTGTTTTCCCGGCAGAACATATCCATTGCCGGAACATCTGCAAACCGTTCAAAGGCTTTGCGCAGGAGACTGCATCGATTCTCATACAGTGCACCAAAGTCCGTTTGGTCTTCCCTCTGGCTCCAACACACCGCTTCCGGCTCTGAAGGTAGGAGAAGCCCTGCTTCCACCAGCAAACTCAGATCGATCAGGTAGGGATTTCCCGCAAAGGCAGAGCAGGACTGATACGGGGAATCCCCGTATCCTGTAGGAGTCAACGGAAGCAGCTGCCATACAGACTGTCCGGCATTTCGCAGAAAGTCCACAAAAGCAAACGCCTGCCTTCCCAGCGTACCTACGCCGTAAGGTCCGGGCAATGATGTAATATGCATCAGTATACCGCTTTGCCGCATATTCCTCTCCCCTTTCTCCCATCTGACCAACAAGGAGCACACCCCATTCCCAGAAAAGGCAAACTCTCCCCAATTTATAATATATAGAGAGTAATACTTTCCCCCTTATTTGTCAAGAAGAAGTCGCTGGTAATTTTCCCAAAATCCAGAACGTGTTTCCCCTGTTTTCCGCATTGACATCCCTCCTCTGTTTTACTATAATAGAATCACTACAAGTTCGGCTGTTTTTCAGCCAGGAGGTATTGAAATGAACGACTTACAGAAGAAAATCAGTGAGATCGGCGTTGTGCCGGTGATCAAGCTGTCCAACCCCCAACGAGATGCCAAGCCTTTGGCAGATGCATTGTGCGCAGGCGGTGTGCCTGTGGCAGAGGTCACCTTCCGTGCCGCCGGTGCCGCAGATGCCATCCGCATTATGTCTGAAAGCCACCCGGAGATGCTGGTAGGTGCCGGCACCGTTATGACCACCCAGCAGGTAGACGAGACCATTGCCGCAGGCGGAAAATTTGTAGTCACCCCCGGTCTGGACATTGAGATCGTAAAATACTGCCAGGAAAAGGGCATTACCATTTTCCCCGGCTGCACTACCCCCACCGACTACCACGCCGCTTTCAAGCTGGGTCTTGAAGTGCTGAAGTTTTTCCCTGCGGAGCAATCCGGTGGTTTGGACAAGATCAAGGCAATGTCTGCGCCGTTCCCTATGTTTAAGGTTATGCCCACCGGTGGTGTCAGTCTGAAAAACCTGGCAACCTATGCCGCCTGCCCCGTGATCTGCGCCTGCGGCGGCAGCTATATGGTCACCGCAGACTTGATTGAAAACGGCAAGTGGGATGAAATTACCGAACTTTGCAAGAAATCTGTTGATATCGTTAAGGAGGCAAGAGCATAATGGAAAATAAAGAAATGCTGCAGGAAGAAGAACTTGACAACATCATCGTGTTGACTGACGAAAACGGTGAAGATATCGAGTTCGAGTTTATGGACTGCATTGAGTATGAAGGCAAGGAATATCTGGCACTGTTGCCCACCGCAGAAAACGACAACGAGGTCGTGATTCTGGAAGTGGAGCCTGTGGACGAGGAAAACGAAAACTACATTGCCGTAGAGAACGAAGCTGTTCTGGAAGCCGTCTACGCTATCTTTAAGGACCACTACAAGGACATTTTGAACTTCGAAGACTGATTACACAACGACAGGTGCTGTCTCAACAGTTATGAGATAGCACCTATACTTTTATAAATCGACACCTAAAAATTGAAGTTTGAAAGGAGAAGCCTATGAAAACCGGAAAACTGAATGGGCTTTTAAGCAATATTTCTTTTTCTTATGGCTTTGCTGATACTTCCCTGGTGCCCAAAGCAGATATAGAAGGAGACCCCACCAAAGGTGACCTTCTTCAGATCCACTGGACTCAGATTCGGGACGAGGAGTTGGCGCTGCACATTACTCTTTCCGAGGAATGCTTTGTGGATACACTTGCGCTGCACTTCGGCGAAAAAACAGCATTAAACTACGCCCGTATACAAGTAGACGGAGAAACCGTCTACACCTGCAATGCCGAAACCGGCAAATATATAAAGACCCCTGTTCTGACTTTGGCTCCCGGCACAATGTGCAAGGCCCTTACCGTGATTCTAAGCTGTGGCTTCACTTCCCTGCAGCTGGAAAATCTGGAGTTGTTCGGTGCAGTGCAGGATGGTGTTGACCTATTCCCCACCGCCGACTGTGTCTGCGTAGGAGAAGGCACGGTCTGCGCAAACATTTTCACCGGCTGCCACGCCGATTCTCCGGATGGCATCCGTGCCGCAGAGCTCCTTTGTGAAAAATGGAACGAGCGCTCCCAACATAAGCTTTCCCTGCAGAAAGCAGGCAATATTGCCTTTACTACGGACGCTTCTGTTCCCCGCGACGGCTACACGCTCGAAATTACCGAAGCCGGTGCGCAAATCGCTGCCTCCAATCTCCGGGGCTTTGTATACGGTGCGGAGAGCTTCATCAAGCTCTCCCTAAAAGGGCAGCTCCCGGTGGTTCGCATTGCCGACCGTCCTGCCAACGAATTCCGTGGTGTCCATCTGTTTATCCCCTCAGAGGCAAAGATGGATTTTGCCAAACGTGTGATCAAATACATCATCTCCCCTATGGGCTACAATGTGGTGATCCTGCAGGTATCCGGCGGTATGATCTATGAGCGCCACCCGGAGATCAGTGCTTCCTTTGCCCACGCTGTGGAAATGCGTGCGCAGGGCTGGCCCGCCTTCCCCCACCATGGCATTGCAGAGGGTAAGCCCATTACCAAAGCCCTCTTGAAGGAATACATCGCCTATATCCGCAGCTTCGGTATTGAGGTCATCCCGGAAGTGCAGAGCCTTGCCCATGTGCAGTATCTGACCCACGCTTACCCGGAGATCGCCGAAATCGCCCCCACTGAGATCAAAGACAATGTAGATACCACCGCAGAGGACAAGCTGCCCAGCGCCTTCTATCATCACGATTACTGTCCTTCCAATCCCCGCACCTACGAGATCCTCTTTGATGTAATCGACGAGATCATTGAGGTCTTTGAACCCAAACAGTTTATCCATATGGGACACGACGAGGTGCGTTCCATTGGTGTGTGCCCCCGTTGTAAGGGCAAGACCCCTGCTGAACTGTTTGCCGCGGATATCAACAAAATTCACGCCTATCTGGCATCCAAGGGTCTTCGTATGATGATTTGGGCAGATATGCTGCAGCCTATGCCCAAGTACCCCACCCATCCTGCCATTGATAACATTCCCAAAGACATCGTCCTTTTGGATTTCATCTGGTATTTCCATCTGGATAAGGACATTGAGGACAATCTGCTGGCAAAGGACTTTCCGGTGCTCATCGGCAACCTCTATTCCAGCCACTTCCCACGCTTTGAGAGCCGTATCCGCAAGGAAGGTATCCACGGTGGTCAAATCTCCGCCTGGGTTGCCACCAGCGAAAACGAGATGCAGCGGGAAGGTAAGCTCTATGACTTCCATATGACTGCCCAGTCGCTTTGGTCTGAGAGCTACCACACCCATTACCGTCTTGTTTATGACCATCTGATCACGCAGGCTATGCCTAAGCTTCGGGAGGACCTGAACAACATCCGTTACCCCTCTCGCAAAGAAAACGCACAGCTGACCCTCTTGGGCAAGAACGAGAACGCTTTCGCACCGGAATTTTCTGTCGGCGGCAGCTATGACAGCCTTATTTTCCGGCACACTGCCCTGCGTCGGATCACCCGTCAGCCCTGGACAGCGCTGGATGTGGTTGCAAATTACATCATCACCTACGAAGATGGTGAAACCGAAACCGTGCCAGTAACCTACGGCGGCAATGTAGGCTTTGTGGGAAGAAAGCAAAATGCGCCGCTGCTGCATCCCTTCTACCGTCACACCGGCTACACCGCCACCTATTACAGCGACAGTCAGGTGCAGTACAGCAAAAACGGTGAGATCGAAACTACCTATATCTACGAATATCTCCCCAAGAAAAACAAACCCATTGCTTCCATCCGTGTGGAACAAAATCCGGATTTCGATGCCAAGATACTGCTGAAATCCGTCAGCGGTGTAAAGTAAATTGACTGTTTATTAAACTGTCATCCTAAGCAGAGCAAAGCGGAGTCGAAGGATCTCCCTCGTATTTGCAGGAGATTCTTCGTCGCTGTGCTCCTCAGAATGACACCATAACTGTTTCATAAATTGAAATTAAAAAGCAGCTCTGCCCAAAGGCAGAGCCGCCTTTATATTTTGGAATTAAGCCTCCAGGTTAATACCGGTCTCCTTATTGAAGACGTGGCAAACCTTGCCGGCGAAGCCGATCTTGACGGTAGAGCCTGCGCACAGAGCTGCAACCTCAGCACCAGTCATATTCATAGTGGACACGATAATGATAACATCCTTGCCCATAACGTTCACGTGCAGGTGCACGGAAGAACCCATCTGCTCGTTGACCTCGATCTTAGCCTCAATGCCGTCATCGGTCAGAGTCAAGTGCTCAGGACGAACGCCCAGAGTCACTGCCTGCTCCTCAACATTGTTAGCAATCAGAGCAGCCTGCTTCTCCTCGGACAGCTCCACGGTATAGCCGCACAGCTCAACAGCGTACTTGCCATCCTTCTTCAGCAGCTGAGCCTCGAAGAAGTTCATCTGGGGAGAGCCAATGAAGCCTGCAACGAACAGGTTGTAGGGATGATCGAAAACTTCCTGAGGAGTGCCGATCTGCTGGATGAAGCCGTCCTTCATAATGACGATACGGTCGCCCAGAGTCATAGCCTCAGTCTGGTCGTGGGTAACATAAACGAAGGTGGTGTCAATACGCTCACGCATCTTGATGATCTCTGCACGCATCTGGTTACGCAGCTTGGCGTCCAGGTTGGACAGAGGCTCGTCCATCAGCATGACCTTGGGGTCACGGACGATAGCACGGCCGATGGCCACACGCTGACGCTGACCGCCGGACAGAGCCTTGGGCTTACGGCCCAGGTACTGGGTGATGTCCAGAATCTCAGCTGCTTCCTTAACCTTGCGGTCGATCTCCTCCTTGGGAGTGTGGCGCAGCTTCAGAGCGAAAGCCATGTTATCATACACGGTCATGTGGGGGTACAGAGCGTAGTTCTGGAAGACCATGGCGATATCGCGGTCCTTGGGAGCGACATCGTTGACCAACTTGTCGCCGATCCACAGCTCGCCATCGGTGATCTCTTCCAGACCAGCGATCATACGCAGGGTGGTAGACTTACCACAGCCGGAAGGACCGACCAGAACGATGAACTCCTTATCCTGGATCTCCAGGCTGAACTCCTGAACAGCAACAACGCCCTGCTCAGTACGCTCACGGTTGTCCTTCTTCTCTTCGTCGATGATTTCGGGCTGCATCTTAGCCTGCTTCTTAGCCAGCTTTTCCTTACGCTTTGCGCGCTTGATGTCATCGCCGCTGTAGGGGTAGACTTTCTTAATGTTGACAAGGGATACGTTTGACATACTTTCCGACTCTAAGCATACCGACTCCTCGCGTATGCTCTCACCAACGCCGGGTAATTACAGCGATGGTTTTACGACAGGTCTCCACACTGCCGCACCGTGAGTCTAACGGTTGTTTTTTCCTCCTTTTGTGACACAGGAGCGCCTATTAAGTGGAGTAGAACGCCCTATGCCCGGATGGTATTATGATACCATAAGAACTCACCTTGTTCAATGGTGGATTCTTACAGTTTTTCCCTATGATTTTTGGTTATTTTGACAAATATTTCAAACCAGCCGGAAGCTGCCGTCATCTTCCAGATACAGCCGGCTTTCATAGTAAGTCTGCATTGCCTTTTCAAGGCACAAAGCATCACTGACCGCAGCTGTTTCATAGCAGGAATGCATAGCCAGCTGAGCAAGTCCGATGTCCACAGAAGGCACGCTTACATGGGCAAGAGAGATGTTGCCCAAAGTCGAGCCACCGGGAAGGTCAGCCCGGTTGCAGTAAGTCTGGGTCGCCACCTCTGCTTTTTGGCACACTTTACGGAAGACCGCGGCAGACAGGCCGTCGGTGGTATAACGCTGGTTGGCATTGA
>JAZRRS010000062.1:0-17244 GCA_045651005.1 Faecousia sp. | reverse complement strand
GGAGCAGGCGCAAACGGTGGAAAACATGGTGCGCAATGCCAGAGCTATGCACCGGGCCCATCAGCCGGAGCCGGAGGAACTGCCCCAGGAAGAGGATCAGGCTGTGGAGGATACGGCGTATTTCCAGATGCGCAGCCGTGTTCAGGAACTGCTGGCAGGACTTTCCCCGGAGGATGCCAAGCTTTTGACACTGCGCTATGGATTGGAAGGCGGTCTGCCCCTTGAGCCTGCACAGATAGGTGTAAAGCTGGGCCTGTCAGCACAGGAAGTAATGGAAAGAGAAGCGGCAGCTCTTGCAAAACTGCGGCAT
This sequence comes from Faecousia sp., assembly GCA_045651005.1. GTDB lineage: Bacteria > Bacillota > Clostridia > Oscillospirales > Oscillospiraceae > Faecousia. Next base: position 16,934 of record JAZRRS010000062.1, on the reverse strand, counting down.
TAAATAACGAGGTGTAAATTATGACGAAAACATATTCTATCGCAATTGACGGACCTGCCGGTGCAGGCAAGAGTACCATTGCCAAGGCATTGGCAAAAGAACTTGGCTATCACTATGTGGATACCGGTGCCATCTATCGTACTGTAGCGTATCTTTTGGATCTTTTAGGCGTCAGCCCCAAGGATGTGGACGGTGTGGAGCGTTATATTGACGAGCTGACTGTGGACATCACCTATGATGAGACCGGTAAGCAGCATATGATTATGAATGGAATGGATGTTTCCGACGAGATCCGTACTCAGGATATTTCTCAGAAGGCATCCCTTGTGTCCGCCCATAAGGTTGTGCGGGATATGCTGCTGGATATGCAGCGGGATGTGGCAAGAAAGCACAATGTGATTATGGACGGCAGAGACATCGGTACGGTGGTGCTGCCAGGTGCTACTGTGAAGATATTTTTGACCGCCACCGCTGAGGTGCGTGCCAAGCGCCGCACCGATGAACTGTTGGCAAAGGGTCAGAAGGCAGACTTTGACCAAACTCTGAAGGATATTCAGCAGCGTGACTATCAGGATACCCACCGTCCTATTGCACCTCTGAAGCAGGCTGCGGATGCGGTTTTGCTGGATACCTCTGAACTGGATATTCAGGGCGTGCTGGATGCTATAAAGAAGATCATCAGGGAGAAGATCAGCATATGAGCGTGACTGTAGCCAAAAGTGCCGGCTTTTGCTTCGGAGTCAACCGTGCTGTGGAACTGGTGGAGCAGGCTGCAGACAGGGGAGAGTCGGTAGTGACCCTTGGACCTATCATTCATAACCGGCACGTAGTGGCGCATTTTGAGGAAAAAGGTGTCCGCGTCATCGAAAGCCCTGAGCAGGCACAGCCGGGGGAGACGGTGATCATCCGTTCCCACGGCGTGACACGGGCGTTGTATGAAACTTTGGAGGCAATGGGTGTAAGGATCATTGATGCCACCTGCCCCTTTGTCAAACGTATCCATGGTATCGTCAGCAAGGCAGAGGAAGAAGGCAGACTTCCTGTGATCATTGGCACCCGAACTCACCCGGAGGTGGAGGGGATCGCAGGCTGGTGCGGCAATTGTCGGGTCTTTGAGAGTGCTATAGAGCTGGAAAACTGGGTAAAAAACGATGCGCCCCCGGCGGATTTGCCAATTTGTATGGTTTGTCAGACAACTTCCACTGAATCTTTGTGGAATTTGTGCGTAAATTTTGCAAAAAAACAGTTTACTAACTTAAAAATTTTTGATACAATATGTAAAGCTACTGAATCCCGGCAGAGTGAAGCGGCAGATTTAAGTGCGGTTTGCCAGGCCATGGTCGTTGTAGGTGACACTCACAGTTCCAACACAGGCCGTCTTGCTATGATTTGTCGGGAGCACTGTGATAAGGTCGTTCTGGTGGATAATGCTTCGGAACTGAAGCCTGAATGCTTTCGCGGTGTAAGTGATGTTGGAATCACTGCCGGCGCATCGACACCGGCGTGGATTATAAAGGAGGTCAACAAGACTATGAGCGAAATTACTAAAGTTGATGCTGTGCAGGAGGAGAGCTTTGCCGAACTTCTCGAGCAGTCCATCAAGACTTTGAATACAGGAGATAAGGTTCTGGGTATCGTTACCGGTATCGGCGCTACTGAAGTCCAGGTCGATCTGGGCACTAAGCACGCCGGCTACATTCCCTACGACGAAGTCAGCACTGATCCTTCTGTAAAGCCTGAGGACATTCTGAAGGTTGGCGACGAGATCGAGGTTTTCGTTGTTCGTGTCAACGATCAGGAAGGCACCTGCCAGCTGTCCAAGAAGAAACTGGACGGTATGAAGGTATGGGATGAGATGACCGCTTGGTGCGAGGAGAAGGCTACCGTTGAGGGTACCATCACCGAGGAGAACAAGGGTGGTCTGGTTGCCAATGTGAAGGGCATTCGTGTGTTCATTCGTGCTTCTCAGTCCGGCATCGCCAAGGGTGGCGATATGACCGGTATGGTCGGTCAGACTGTGGAAATGAAGATCAGCGAGGTCAACCGTGCACGTCGTCGCGTGATCGGTTCTATTCGCGCTGTGAATGCTGAGAGCCGCAAGGCTGCTCAGGAGAAGATCTGGGCTGAGATCCAGGAGGGTGCTAAGTACCACGGTACTGTTAAGTCCCTGACTTCTTACGGTGCGTTTGTTGACATTGGTGGTGTGGAGGGTATGGTTCACGTTTCCGAGCTGAGCTGGAATCCCATCAAGACTCCCGCTGAGGTTATCAGCGTGGGTGGCGAGATCGACGTTTACGTCATTTCCTTTGACGCTGAGAAGCGCAAGATCTCTCTGGGTTACAAGACCGCTGAGATGAACCCCTGGAATCAGTTTATGACTGGCTACAACGTCGGTGATGTTGTGAATGCCAAGATCGTTAAGCTGATGACTTTCGGCGCATTTGCTGAGATCATTCCCGGGGTTGACGGTCTGATCCATATTTCTCAGATCGCTGACAAGCGCATCGGCAAGCCTGAGGACGTGCTGAGCGAGGGCCAGGAGGTTCAGGTCAAGATCACTGATGTGGATGCAGAGAACAAGCGTATCTCCCTGTCCATCCGTGTTCTGTTGGAGGAGGCTGCTGAGGAAGAGACTCCTGTTGAGACCGAGACCGAGGAAGCATCTGACGAAGAGTAATTTTTGTCATTACATACCGGGGTCGGATATATCCGATCCCGGTATTTGTATAAGGAGAAATAGTATGGTCAAGCATATTGTTGTTTATAAGCTGAAAGAGGGCGTTGACAAGGAAAGTGCCGTGAAGCTGATCGGCTCTGTGCTGGAGCCGTTGGTAGGCAAGATCCCCGGACTTTTGAAGTTGGAGATTCGTCAGTGCTTCCAGGGAATGGACTATGCATTGTATTCTGAATTTGAAACCAAGGAAGCACTGTTTGCTTATGCAGAGCATCCTCTGCATATTGAGGCTAAGGGTCACTTCTCCCATCTGATCGATACCCGTGTGGCTGCGGATTATGAACTGTGAGGTAATGTAAATGAAAGCGATTGTAACTGTGGTTGGTAAGGATGCTGTGGGCATCATTGCGGCTGTTTGTACTCAGCTTGCTTCCTTCAATGTAAATGTGCTGGATATTCAACAGACCGTTATGCAGGGCTTTTTCACGATGATGATGGCGGTGGATGTGTCCGGATGTTCCGTTCCTTTGGCGGAGCTTGCCAAGGCAATGGACGAGAAGGGCAAGGAAATGGGACTGTCCATTCGTTTGCAGCGTCAGGATATTTTTGAAGCAATGCACCGTGTGTGAGGAGCAAAAGAATGCTGAATATAAATGATATTATTTATACCCAGGACTTGATCGATAAGCGCCATCTCGACATTCGTACCATTACTATGGGTATTTCTCTGTTGGATTGTACCGATACGGATGTGAATAAATGCGCACAAAAGATTTATGACAAGATCTGCCGCCGTGCGGAGAATCTTGTGAAGGTTGGTCAGGATATTGAGTGGGAGTTTGGTATTCCTATTGTCAATAAGCGTATTTCCGTCACCCCCATTGCCCTTATCGGCAACAGTTGCGAAACGGATTCTTACGTACCTCTTGCTATTGCTATGGACAATGCAGCGAAGAGCTGTGGTGTAAACTTTATCGGTGGTTTCTCTGCACTGGTACAAAAGGGATGCACCAAAGGTGATTGGATTCTGATGGATTCCATCCCCGAGGCATTGGCTGTGACAGAACGTGTTTGCTCCAGCGTCAATGTTGGTTCTACCCGTGCCGGCATCAATATGGATGCTGTGGCGAAAATGGGTAAGATCATTAAGGCAACCGCAGATCGTACAGCAGATAATGACGGACTCGGTTGTGCTAAATTGGTGGTGTTCGCCAATGCTGTGGAAGACAACCCCTTTATGGCAGGTGCATTCCATGGTGTAGGTGAGGCAGAGTGTGCTATTAATGTTGGCGTTTCCGGTCCGGGCGTGGTGTATCACGCACTGCAAAACGCCAAGGGAGCATCCTTTGACGAAATGGCAGAAATCATCAAAAAGACAGCCTTCCGCATCACGCGTATGGGTCAGGTCGTGGGCGTGGAAGCTGGCAAGCGGCTGGGCGTTCCTTTTGGTATCGTGGATCTGAGTCTTGCACCTACACCGGCTGTGGGCGACAGCGTTGCTCGTATTCTGGAGGAAATGGGTCTCGGGGTCTGCGGTACTCACGGTACTACCGCAGCACTGGCGATGCTGAACGACGCTGTGAAAAAGGGCGGTGTTATGGCATCCGGTCACGTGGGTGGTCTGTCCGGTGCATTTATCCCTGTGTCGGAGGACGAGGGTATGATTGCAGCTGCCGAGGCAGGTGTTCTTTGTCTCGATAAGCTGGAAGCGATGACCTGCGTTTGCTCTGTGGGTCTGGATATGATCGCTGTTCCCGGTGATACTCCGGCTTCTACCATTTCTGCAATTATTGCGGATGAAGCCGCCATCGGTATGGTCAATAGCAAGACCACCGCTGTCCGTATTATTCCCGCACCCGGTAAGGTGGTGGGTGACCGAGTGGAGATGGGCGGTCTTTTGGGCAGTGCACCTGTAATGCCTGTCCATCCGGAATCCAGTGAAACTTTCATATCCCGTGGCGGCAGGATCCCTGCGCCGCTGCAGAGCTTGAAAAATTAAATAGGAGAGAGTTGAAAAATGTCAGTTGAAACAAAAGCAAAGGTTGCCAATCCCGGACCTCTTGGACTGCTGGGTTTTGGTATGACCACTGTGCTTCTGAACCTGCACAATGCAGGCTTGTTGATGCTGAATATTATCATCGTGGCAATGGATTAGATCGTCAATGCTGAATTTGCCAAGAAGATCATCCCTCTGGACTAAGTCAATTATGATAACATAAAAATAATGGTAGGCACTTTCGTGTCTACCATTATTTTATCACTTCATATCGTTGGATGTGTCCGTTTTTACTGTCATTGTGAACCGGTAGAAGCGATATGATTGCGTAAAAGTCCGCACTTCTTTTTCCAGGCACCGCTGTGCCACCGCCATACAAAGCAAATACTGCGGCAGATCCAGTCTGCCACCATAGCTGTGGACACGCCCACGGCACCCCAACCCAGGTTTACGCAAAGAATTTGAGCGAGGGTGAGACGGAAAATCACCATAGACAGAATGCTTACCAGCATACAGTAGGTGCCGTCGTTGGCAGCTCGCAGGGGAGATCCGATAAAGAACGAAGGGGTATAAAGCAATAGACCCGGGATCAGGTGGATGCACATCAGCTTCGCCGCAAGGACAGCAGCCTCGGGAGAAAGTCCGGTGTACAGACCGACAAAGGATCGCCTGTACAGGATCATAGGAAGGGAGGCGATACAGTGTGCCAGATAGCACATAATCAGCAGTTTCCGGTAGTTTATCCGTATCTGTTTTTCGTCGTGGGCGCCTACGCACTGTCCGATGACATTGACTGCACCGGTTCGCACGGCAGCGCTGAAGGTGATCACCAGGGAGCAAAGAGTACCAGAGGCAGAGTTGGCAGCGATCTGTGCCGTACCAAAGCCGGAGATCATAGATAGGGTCATAAGACGACCCAGCTGGAACATACTGCTCTCAACAGCATTGGGAAGACCAATATGGAGCATTTTACCCATCAGCTTCAGGTTGATGTGAAAAATGTCCGCTTTCTCCGGGCGCATAGGCTGCTTTTTGCTAAGCACCAGAGGCATCAGGATGCAAGCGCCTACCAGACGGGAAAGCGCGGTAGGGATAGCAACACCGGCGACTCCCATTTTCAGCCAGTAGATGCAGATGGCGTTGCCTGCGATATTCACGGCATTTCGTAGTAAACTGATGTAAAACATAGTCTTGCTGTTGCCGTTGGCTCTTTGGATCGCACCGCCTGCGGCGCACAGCGCCAGCAGGGGATAGGATACGGCATCATAGAAGAAGTAGGTAGAAGCGTCCTCCAGAACGGAAGTTTCAATTTTTCCAAAGATCAGCCGCAGCAAAGGCTTGTTGAAGACGAGGCAAATAATGCTGATGAGAAGGCTGAACAGAAAGGTCATAGTAATAACCTGACCCGTAGAGCGTTTGGCATCCTTGCGTTTTCCTGCACCGATGAGCTGGCTGGTAACGATAGAACCGCCGCTGGCTAGTGAGATCAGTAGGTTCATGATTACACTGCTGAAATTGGTTACAAGGGAAACGGCAGACATGGCTACTTCCCCAACGGAGGAAACCATAATGCCATCCACCATACCCACAAGCTGAGACAGAAGTGTTTCCGCCATAATGGGCAGCATCAGCAAAATCAAACTGCGGGTGGTAAACATACTTCGTCGTGGCTGCTCCATAATCCGTACCTCCAAAATGTCGTATTTATGGAAATGTGGCTTGTACGTTCAAGGCAAGTATATACCTGTCCGGCGGTTTTGGCAATCCATAAAATGCACAAAATGCAGAAACTTTTTTGCTGTAATTGATATAAAATAAAAAAGGCTTCCGTTCTCGGAAGCCTTTGGTGTTATTTTAAGAAAATAGGGTTAGTCCATGCACGGCGGCCCTGCGCATCCACAATCTCTGCGCGGATGTAATCGGTGCAAAGGTCACGGAGCTTGAACTGACCGCCTGTGAGGTTTTCACCACGGATCAGTCTGTGGGGACAGGAGAAGTTGCGAAGCATGATCTGACTGACGGGGGAGCAGCTGATGCATACCTGACCGTCTTCAATGTAAAAATCATAGATTTCCGGACCGCAGGAGGCGTAGAATTCACCCTTTTGCAATGCACTGAGAATGGAGGGGATATTCTTTTCTGCCTTTACCCGCACAAAGCCGTAGCCAGCCTCCTGCAGTGAATGGGCATCGTCGGAGGCCACTGCATAAACCTGCCGGCCTTCGTGCAGAAGTACATCCCAGTGATAGGTGTTGGTATCCACACCCCACAGAAGTGCGCTGCCGCTGTTCCAAACTTCGATCATTTGATAACCCTGGAGACTCTTTACCGCCTCAACGGTGTTGCCACTCCAAACGGGGTGACACAAAATGGGGATGTTATTTGCCGATAGCACATCATCGATAATATCCTGACAGGCTTCCTGTGTACCGCCTCTTTCGTAAGTAACGGATTGATTATGGGCAAAACCGTTGTCGGTTTCTCTGCCCAGTGAAACAATGTGTACCACAGGCATTCCCTTGCCATCTACAAAGCGGTCAGCCTCCATGGCGGGAATGATGAGCAGACCATCCATATCGGTGTTCTCAGGCTTATAATAACGCTGATGGTCGGTGATCGCAAGAAAATCATAGCCAGCATTCCGGTAATGGATCGCAATGGCTTCTGGGGATGCCAATCCGTCGGAAAGGGTAGTGTGGCAGTGAAGATTTCCCTTCAAAAAAGTGCCTTTTTTCTCAAATGCAGCTTGTCTAAGAATCATAGCATAACTCCTATTCAAATACCGAAAAGCCGGAGATGTTGCAATCTCCGGCTTTTAACTTACAGATAATTACTTCAAGGATTCCTCAACAGCAACAGCCACGGAAACAGTCATACCGACCATGGGGTTGTTACCAGCGCCCAAGAAGCCCATCATTTCCACGTGGGCGGGGACGGAGGAGGAACCTGCGAACTGTGCATCACCATGCATACGGCCCATAGTGTCGGTCATACCGTAGGAAGCAGGACCTGCGGCCATGTTGTCGGGGTGCAGGGTACGGCCGGTGCCGCCACCGGAAGCAACGGAGAAGTACTTCTTGCCCTGCTCCATGCACTCTTTCTTGTAGGTGCCGGCAACAGGATGCTGGAAGCGGGTGGGGTTGGTGGAGTTACCGGTGATGGAAACGTCGACACCCTCGTAACGCATAACAGCAACACCTTCACGGACATCGTCACAGCCGTAGCAGTTAACAGCGGCACGCTCGCCGTCGGAGTAAGCAATGCGCTCAACGATCTTCAGCTCACCGGTGTAGTAGTCAAACTGGGTCTTCACATAGGTGAAGCCATTGATACGGGAGATGATCTGTGCAGCGTCCTTGCCCAAACCGTTCAGGATAACACGCAGGGGCTCCTTACGAGCCTTGTTAGCAGAACGAGCAATACCGATAGCGCCTTCTGCAGCAGCGAAGGACTCGTGACCTGCCAGGAAAGCAAAGCACTTGGTCTCATCACGCAGCAGCATAGCGCCCAGATTGCCGTGACCCAGACCAACCTTGCGGTCTTCGGCAACGGAGCCGGGGATGCAGAATGCCTGCAGACCGATGCCAATGGCTTCAGCAGCCTCTGCAGCAGTCTTGACGCCCTTCTTCAGAGCGATGGCAGCACCGACGCAGTATGCCCAAGCAACATCCTCAAAGGCGATGGGCTGAATGCCCTTTACGATCTCGTAGGGGTCGAAACCCTTGGCGGTGCACATATCGCGGCAAGCTTCAACGGACTCCAAACCGTACTGAGCCAGAACACCGTTGATTTTGTCGATTTTTCTTTCGTAACCTTCAAACAATGCCATAACAGTGTCCTCCTCTTATTCGTGACGGGGATCGATGTACTTGGCAGCGTCTGCAAAGCGGCCGTAGTTGCCCTTTGCCTTCTGCAGAGCCTCGTTGGCATCGTCGCCCTTCTTGATGAAGTCCATCATCTTGCCCAGATTGATGAACTCGTAACCGGTGATCAGGTTGTCCTTATCCAAAGCAATGCGGGTAACGTAACCCTCAGCCATCTCCAGATAACGGGGGCCCTTTGCCTTGGTGGCGAACATAGTACCCACCTGGCTGCGCAGACCCTTGCCCAGGTCTTCCAGAGAAGCGCCCACAGCCAGACCGTCCTCGGAGAAAGCGGACTGGGTACGGCCGTAAACGATCTGCAGGAACAGCTCGCGCATAGCGGTGTTGATGGCGTCACACACCAGGTCGGTGTTCAGAGCCTCAAGGAGTGTCTTACCGATGAGGATCTCGGAAGCCATAGCTGCGGAGTGGGTCATACCGGAGCAGCCCAGGGTTTCTACCAGAGCTTCCTCGATGATACCCTCCTTAACGTTCAGGGTCAGCTTGCAGCAGCCCTGCTGGGGAGCACACCAGCCGATACCGTGGGTGAAACCGCTGATATCGGAGATCTGCTTAGCCTGTACCCACTTACCCTCTTCGGGAATGGGAGCGGGGCCGTGATAGGCACCCTTGGCCACGGAGCACATATGTTGTACTTCTGCACTATAAATCATGGCAATTTTCCTTTCTTGTTGGCTTTCTGATAGAAAGCTTAAATTTTCCACAAATATTATACAGATGAACAGGTGAAATGTCAATTATCAGTAAGGAAAAGCCTTCGCTTTTTCTTTAAAAAATTGGATAAAATTCCGAATGCAGCAGGCGGATCCTACCGTGTACAGAAAAAAGATAGCAGAAGCAAGCAAAAGACTGCCTGCAAGCCCCATAACAGAACCGTTCACAAGGGAGCAAATGGCGTAAATGAGCATCATAATGGAAAGCAGAAGGAGAATGCCGGACCGAAAAGTGGGAAATACCCGGTAGGAGATCACGTAGCCGTTTTCTGTTTCGGTGTAATGGCAGGAAAACAGAAAGCTTAATCGGGAATAACGGGTGCAGAAGCGCCGTGGAAAATCGAAACAGCACTGGAATTTTTGCGAATTTCCAAGTGTTCCTCCGGCAATATCAATCTGATGCAGCAGCGCCAAATGATCTCCCTGAAAATGAACTGTACCTTTCAACTTCACTTGCAGTCTCCTTTCTGCTTTTTTGCAATTATATCATATTTTTTTTGAATGAGCAAGCGCCTGCGTATGAAAAGGAAACAGGAGGACATACTAATGCCATCACCATAAAAGGAGGATATGACTATGAATTGCAATGCAAACAAGAGCATCGAATGCACTGTGCATCAGTGCGCACATCACTGCAACGAGGCAAACTACTGTTCTTTGGAGCGCATTCTGGTGGGCACCCATGAAGGTAACCCCACGCAGGATCAGTGCACTGACTGTATGTCATTCCGAAAGAAGTAAGAACAAAAGAGAAGACCGCCGCACTTTTGTGCGGCGGTCAAAGCGTTTTAAAACTTGTCAGAAGTTGCGCCAAAAGCACAGCCTTTTTGTCGTCATTCGTCGGTCGGTTTGGGTTGAAAACTTTCTTTCTTTATGCTATCTTATGGTAGAAGAGGGTGAAGAACTGTGAAACGACTGATGTTCGCTGCTCCCTATGTACAGCTGTTCAAGCGGGTACAAGGGATGCTTGGCGATGATTATTGTACATATGTCTGTGATGAAAAAGAGGATGTTCTTTCACAGATAAATGAGTTTAAACCGGATATATTGGTACTCAATGTTATGGGCTCTGTTCAGATGCGTTTGCAGATGCTGCGAATGCTCTGTAATGCCGCAGCCCCTGTGAAGGTGATCGTGCTTTCCGGTTATATGGATGAACAGCTGCTGAGAAACTTGAGTGTCTGTGATGTTTTTGGTGTACTGACTGTTCCTTGCAGGGCAGAGTTGGTAGCTGCCTATATCCGGGATGCAGAATTTGCGCTGGATCATCCGGAGAATGACAGCTGGTGTCTGGAAAATGAGATCGACAAATTGCTGATGGATCTTAGCTTCCGTAGAGGTCCTGCCCGGTATCAGTGTGTATTTGAATCCATCCGCGCCAGATATATGAATATGGAATGCTCTATGAAGGAGCTTTATATCGATGTGGCAAAATGCTGCGGCGGCAACTATCAGCGGGTAGAAAAGGCGGTTCGGGATGCCATTGCGGATGCTTATGAAAATGCAGATGCCCGGATTTGGGCAGCATACTTTCCTGCGGATAGGAAACGTGATAAGCCGTATCCGGGAAACGAGGATTTTATTGCCTGCATTGCCGGTTGCCTTGTGCGTCGCGCACGGGTGGTAAAACCCTTTTTTCGCACGGAAGAAAAAGTGCGATAATCCATCTGTCGGTTGACCGAAGAGCATAGGATGGCTCTATTGCAAATATTATAGTAAAGATGTTTACTAAAGTCAATAGTAAAATTGTTTACTATGTTAAATTGTTGGCATACTGCTACAGGGGGGAAGCACTATGCTGACATATGCGGAAAAAATGCGTGGCTTACGGGAGGACAATGACTTAACACAGCAACAGGTTGCGGATGTTTTGAAAACTTCTCAAACAATGTATGCCCGATATGAGCGTGGGGCCAATGAAATGCCGATCCGCCATTTTGTGACACTTTGTAAGTTTTACAATGTTTCTGCTGATTATCTGCTGGGTACTTCTCCTGACCCGAAAAGAAAGCAAAAGAAAAGTCAGACCTTATAAAACAAACTCCGCTGTTTTCTGAAGAAAACAGCGGAGTTTGTTTTATAGGTAGGTTATTCCTGTTCCCAGTTGTGCCAGACGTTTTGCACGTCGTCATCCTCTTCCATAATGTCGATGAGCTTTTCCATTAGCTTGACCTGTTCTTCGTTATCCAGCTTCTGGTAGTTCTGGGGCACCATCTCGATCTGTGCGGAGGCAAAGGTGTAGTTCTTTGCGGTCATCGCATCGGCAACTGCGTTGAAATCATCGGGATCGGTGTAGACGGTGAAGCAATCTTCCTCTGCTTCAAAGTCGTCAGCGCCGCAGTCCATAGCATCCATCATAACAGTGTCTTCGTCCAGATCACCGTCTTCGTTATCGATGACAAGGACACCTTTGCGGTCAAAACTCCAGCTAACGCAGCCGGAAGCACCCAGGTTACCACCGAACTTGTCGAAATGGTGACGCATAGAGCCTGCGGTACGGTTGCGGTTGTCGCTCATAGTCTCTACGATCACAGGAACACCACCGGGGCCATAGCCTTCATAGGTGATGGATTCGTAGCTGTCACCGCCGCCTGCACCGGCAGCCTTTTCAAGACAACGCTTGATGTTGTCGTTGGGCATATTGGCAGCTTTTGCCTTGGTGATGACAGTGGCCAGACGGGAGTTGTTGGCAGGATCTGTGATGCCGCCGCCCTCCTTAACAGCCACGATCAGCTCTTTTGCGATCTTAGTAAAGGCAGCAGCACGCTTAGCGTCTTGTGCTCCCTTGGTTTTTTGAATGTTATGCCATTTGGAATGTCCGGACATAATGATCTTCCTCTCAAAGCTTTAAAATATTCAATATATTCTAGCATATAGCTACAATAAAATCAATATTAATCAGTAAAAATTTGCACAGTCGGAGTGCCAGGCGGACATTGCTACTGTCAATTCCGGGAAAGCCTCTCTGAGTTTTTCTGTCAGATAGACACATACGGGATTCTCTGTGTAGAAATGACCGGCATCTATTAGATTTAATCCCAGCTCACGGGCATCCCAGAACTGGTTGTATTTTACGTCTGAAGTGACGAATGTGTCGCAGCCGGCATTTACGGCTTGAAGCATTTCGCTTGCACAGGCACCGCCACCCACAGCTACACGGGAGACGCACTTTCCACCGTCCACATATTTCAGCTTTTGGCAGCCCAAAGCTTTTTTGACGGTTTCCATAAAGGAATACAGTCCTTGCTGTGGCACAGTGCCTTGCCGTAAAAGACCGTATTCCCGACCAGTATCATCCACACCCTTCGGTTCGATGACAGATATGTCGGTGAGTCCCAGCTTGGCTGCTAAAATATCATTGACGCCACCGGGAGCACAATCCAGATTGGTGTGGGCGTTGATTGCAGAAATGTTGTTTTCAATGAGGAAAAGCGTATTTTTGCCCTGGGCAGTTTCGTCGGTAATAAAACCGGGAGACCAGAGCAGGGCGTGATGGGTCACTAAAAGCTCAGCACCGATTTCTTGAGCTTCCTGGCACACATCCTCAAAGGGATCAAGGGCGACGAGAATGGTGGTTACAGGCGCATTCAGCTTGCCGCAATTTAGTCCCACCCGATCCCAATCCTCCTTCATATAGGAAGGGGCAATGGATTCGATAAAATTCAGAACATCTTTAACAGTCGTCATTTTGAACCTCCTGTAGATGGGAGTATTTTTCCAATTCCTTCAGAGCTTCCAGTATTTCCGGTTCGGCATTGCGGCCTTGGCCTGTTGCTGCCCGTGTCAAACGAAAACGAAGCTGCTCATAATATTCGGGTAGTTCTGGGGCGGTATCTGTTGCCAGGGCAGGAGGGAAGTACCATTGCCCCGGTGTTAGGGGAGGCGTTTCCGGTTGCCAGAGGACCTCCATTACCGTATAAAGGAAACGTCCGTCACGCAAGACGGTCTCTTTTGAAATGCGCCAACCATTTTCTGAGAGATACTGCCGTAAAAGATGGGTTTTGGATTGACACTGCAGTACCAAGCGATACTGGGAATTTTGCAGCCAGGGGGCGGCATCCAAAATGGAAACTATGGTGTCTGCACCCATACCGGCGCACACAAGCGTGTCGAATTCCTGCGGGATGGCTTTGACACCGTCTGACAGATAAAAACGAATGTTTTCTGCCACATCAAAGCGCTCAGCGTTGCGCTTTGCGCTTTGCAATGGCATTTCGTTAATATCTGCGGCAATAACTGCAGATGCAATGTTGCTTTTTAAAAGATAAATGCTTAAGTAACCGTGGTCACATCCAATGTCAGCCACCCGGTCACCGGGAGGTACAAAGCCGGCGCAGACATGCAGTCGTTTGGAAAGGGGAATGTTCATATGTTCCTCCGGGATCTACAAATAAAGCAGCCGTCCCACAGAGGGACGGCTGTTCAGGTTTTAGTCCTTCTTGTTTGCCTGATCAGCCTCGTAAGCTTCCAGGAAGTGGTTCAGCTGAGCCAGGAAAGGCTCGCAGTCCACGCCGTGAACGGCACAGGCTTCTTCCACAGTTTCAGCACGGGAAGAGGGGCAGCCGAGGCAATGCATACCGATGGCAAAGAACAGGGGAGCAGCCTGAGGCGCAATATCCAGTACGTCGCCAATAATGGTATTTTTTTCAATTTTAACAGCCATTGTAGTGACCTCCTATAACAATTCTCGACCTATTATAACCGCCCTTTGAAAAAAATACAAGAGTTTTTTCATCGGTTTTTCAAATAGTCTCTCAACGCCATTGTCCAGTCGGTCTGGATAATATCGAAACCCTTGTCAATATTCCAGCCCCAGCCATAGTCCGGATCACCCATAACTGCCACATCATCGGTATGACCACCGCTGAGAGGTTTTTTGCAGTTATATAAAATGGTGTTGACCCAAAGCAGTCGACCGGCATCGTGGTGGGATTGGATGTAAGCATTTGCAATAAGGGGAGAGTCTTCGGTAGGGAATACCAGTTCGGCAGCTACGTAGTTGATGTTCATTTTCTCTAACTGAGCAGCAGCTTCCATAGTCTCTTCTTTGATGATGGGCATAAACATCATATCCGGAGCGACTTCTTCAATGATCTTAAACGTTTCCGGCTTTGTGGCTGGGCTTTTAAGAAGAATCTGATCCTCCATTTTGTGGTCGCGTACCTTCTTGATCATTTCCGGGAAGAAATCCCAGCCGTGATCCAGATTGATCAGACACTTGTCCTTGTAGCGCTCCAAAAATTCATCCAAAGTGGGAATGCCCCACTCTGTGGCAGCTCTGCAGTCGTTGACATAGCGAAGCTCCCGAATCTGTTCGGTGTTCATTTCCTCCAGATGTATATCCAGCTTCAGCTGATTGACCTCTTGACGGGGGTGGAAAATAAAGATCTCTCCGTCGCCGGACATAGTCACATCGGTCTCCAGAATATCTGTGCCGTGATTGAGCGCTACATCGAAAGCCGGAAATGTATTGTGGGGGATGTTGCCGCACACCATTCCCCGGTGGGTAGCGATCAAAGTGGATTTCTTCTCAAAATGTTCTTTTAAAGTGTTAATCTTTTTCATATTGCTGTTTCCTTTAAAGTAGATTTGTTATTTGCATTTCACCACAATGATACCGTCAATGAGCCGGATTGATCCTTCATCAGGGTAACAGGGCATTTTTTGAAATTCCGGGTGATCAGCAAAGGAAGTATAGGCGTTTTCAATGTTAAAAAAGTCGCCATTGACCGCGGCAACGACATTTAACCCATCATCAACAGAAGATTGCATATGCTCCAGTGTGTTTTGCGGCTGGGTGGGGATTTGTTCCACATCGTTGTTGCTAGTGCCTTTGTGGAGCGTCACTTTTTTGGGGTCTGCTGTTAAAACATAAGCAATGTGGGGAAAATCCAGTTCGTCCCGAAAGTATAGTTCGGTATAATTTACACCATCGGCCACTTGCAGTTGTTGGGTGCTGATCAATGTCCAGCCGTTTACGGCAGGAGTAAATTGCTGGGGATTGCACCCGGACAGGAACGCAAGGAGCAGAAAAAACGGAAGAAGAAATAGCTTCTTTCTCATATCAAACCTCATAAAATGCGCTGTCTCAAAGGAATTCAAGACAGCGCATTTGTTTCTTGTTATTTGTTGGGTTTGAAGCTGTCTTTCAGACTGACAGAGCGATTGAACACCAGATGACCGGGTGCGCTGTCTTTGCTATCGGGGCAGAAGTAGCCCAAACGCATAAATTGATAGGAAGCCGGTGCCTTGGCGTTCTCCAGACTCTTTTCTACCTTGCATCCGGTGAGGATCTCCAGAGAGTTGGGATTTAGGCAGGCAAGGAAATCCTTTCCGGCGGCATCGGGATCGGGGTCGTCAAAGAGGTTGCTGTATTGACGAACCTCGGCATCTACGCAGGTTTCGGCATCCACCCAGTGGATGGCCGCACCTTTGATCTTACGACCGTCGGCAGGATCTCCGCCCTTGGAATTGGGATCGTAGGTGGCAAGAACTTCCACAACCTTACCGTTTTCGTCCTTAACACAGCCGGTGCACTGGATCACATAAGCACCCTTCAGACGACACTCGGGGCCATCGGGATACAGACGCTTATACTTGGGAACAGGCTCAGCCAGGAAGTCGTCGGATTCGATCCACAGGTTGCGGCTGAAGGTAATGCTACGGGTGCCTGCATTGGGATCATTGGGGTTGTTCTCCACTTCGAAGACTTCACTTTGACCTTCGGGATAGTTGGTGATGGTCAGCTTGATGGGATCCAAAACAGCCATAACGCGCTGTGCTGTTTCGTTGAGATCCTCACGCAGACAGTATTCCAGGAAGCCGTATTCGATGGTATTGGGGGACTTGGCAACGCCGACACGGTCGCAGAAGTTGCGGATGGAAGCAGGTGTGTAACCACGGCGACGCAGACCGCACAGGGTAGGCATACGGGGATCGTCCCAACCGGAAACATAGTTGTTCTCAACCAAAGCTCTCAGCTTGCGCTTGGAAAGCACGGTGTGATCGATTCCCAAGCGGGCAAACTCGATCTGACGGGGATGATGGGGAACGGAAACGTTCTCAACTACCCAGTTGTAAAGGGGACGGTGATTCTCAAACTCCAAAGAACACAGACTGTGGGTAATGCCCTCCAGTGCATCCTGAATGGGGTGGGCAAAGTCGTACATAGGATAGATGCACCACTTGTCACCCTGACGGTGATGGTGCATATGACGGATGCGGTAGATGACGGGATCGCGCATATTGAAGTTGCCGGAGGCCAGATCGATCTTGGCTCTCAGGGTGTACTTATTGTCCTCAAACTCACCGGCGCGCATACGGGCGAACAGATCCAGACTTTCCTCGATGGGACGGTCCCGGTAGGGAGATGTGGCAGGGGTCTCAGTATCGCCGCGGAATTCCTTGAACTGCTCGGGGGTCAGCTCGCATACGTAAGCGAGGCCCTTTTTGATCAGCTCAACGGCAAACTCGTAGTCCTTCTCGAAGTAGTCGGAGCCGTAGTAGAAGCGGTCGCCCCAGTCAAAACCCAGCCAGTGGATATCCTTCTTGATGGCTTCGACGAATTCCACATCTTCCTTGGTGGGATTGGTGTCGTCCATACGCAGGTTGCAAAGACCGTTGTACTTTTCGGCGGTGCCGAAGTCAATGATCAGGGCCTTGCAGTG
>JAZRRS010000061.1:0-9077 GCA_045651005.1 Faecousia sp. | reverse complement strand
TCGGGCTCAGCGGGCTTCTGGGGCTTCTCTTCCTTTTTGGGCTGCTCGACAGGCTTCTTCTGAACAGCTTCGGAAGTTTTTTCCTCTGCCTTGGGCTTTTCTTCCACCTTCTTCTCAGCCTTGGGAGCTTCTTCCTTTTTGGCATTTGCGGTGGCAAATACTACCTCGATGGATTCGATCTGATGGGTCTGGGTGATATAGTCGAAAACCACATTGAGCTCCTCGTCGGTCAGCACGTGAGCGCTGGACTTGGGCTTTTCAAAAAACTTCTCTACAACTGCGGTGACTTCCTTGGCAGTCATGCCAAAGTCCGTCGCCACATCCTTCAAACCATACTTCAAACTCATATACGCACACCTCCGTGATTACTTTCGCTTGTTGCCGAAACGCTTGTTGCGCTGACAGGCCTTTTCTTCCGTCTGACGCTGCCGGATCCGCTTTGTACGGGTTTGCAGGTCTTCCATAGCCTCCTGATACTTTTCCGGATCGCCCAGCGCCTTCAAAAACGCCAGTGCCATGGCCGGATCGGTCAAAGCGGCAATGGCCAAACTGGTTCTGCCCACTGCCATACCCATTTCATCCTTGGTGTAAGGCAGCTTCACACACTGCTGTGTGGTACCTGCCACAAAGCTTTTGGCTCTGCGCCAGGTATGATCCGAGGCATCGGACGCAACCATGACCAGTCTTGCCTTCTGTGCTCTGGCCGCAGCACCCACAGGCTCTTCACCCAGTTCAATGCGACCGGCTTTTCTTGCCAGTGCCAGATAATTGAGCGCTTTATCCATGGATACCACCCTCCATTTCCTTTTCCAGTCGGTCATAGACCTCTTCAGGAATGGGGACTTCCAGACTCCGTTCCAGACTCTTGGCTTTCCGGGCCTTTTTCAGACACTCCGCTTCAGGGCAGATATATGCGCCCCGTCCGTTGAGCTTTCCGCTGAAGTCCAAGCTGACTGTTCCGTCTGTTCCCCGGACCACCCGGATCATTTCCTTTTTTGCCTTTCGCTCACGGCAGCCCATACACTGCCGTTGAGGAATCTTCTTTTGCATAAGGACTACCTCCTTTGTTGTCGCACAAGATACGCTTCCAGATTATCCGCAGTATCCCGGCGTTTCCTCTTCTTTACTCTGCCTGGCTTTCCGGCTTAATGTCGATCTTGAAGCCGGTGAGACGGGCAGCCAAACGGGCATTCTGGCCCTCCTTACCAATGGCAAGGCTCAGCTGACTGTCGGGCACTATCACACTGTAGGTCTTGGTGCCGGGAACAGCGGTAACGCTGATGACCTCTGCAGGGCTCAGTGCTGCACGGACATACTCACAGGGGTCTTCACTGTAAACAACGATGTCGATCTTCTCACCATGGAGCTCTTCCACCACAGCGCCCACACGACCGCCACGGGGACCAACGCAAGCACCCACAGGATCCAGCTCCTCCACAGCGGCACGAACTGCCACCTTGCTGCGGCTGCCGGGCTCACGGGAGATATTGCGGATCTCTACCTGACCGTCTGCGATCTCGGGGATCTCCAGCTCGAACAGGCGGCGCACCAGATTGGGATGGGTACGGGAAACGTGGATCAGCGGACCACGGTTTGCCTTGTTGACCTCCAGCACGTACACACGAATCAGATCACCGGGGTTGTAGCTCTCACCGGGAATCTGCTCAGCGGCACGCAGCACAGCATCGCTCTGCTCTGTACCCTGACCCACACGGACAAAAACATCTCCGGAGGGATCCACACGCAGCACAGTACCGGTGAGCATCTCCTGTGCCTTGGAGGAGTAGCTCTCATACATAGCACCACGCTCAGCCTCACGGATACCCTGAATAACCACCTGCTTGGCAGTCTGGGCAGCGATACGGCCAAACTTCTGAATATCCACCTCAATACGAACGGTGTCACCCAACTGAATATTGGGCTCCAGCTTCTTGGCGGCCTCAATCTGAATTTCAATAGCGGTGTCCTCCACCTCTTCCACAGCGGTCTTCAGCAGATGCATAGACAGGCCGTTTTCAGACAGATCCACCACTACATTTTCAGCAGGAATGTCACGATGATCCTCACGGTCCTTCCGGTAAGCGTTGGTCAGTGCCTGCTTCAGGCGCTCCACCATATACTCCACAGGAATACCCTTGAGCTTTTCCAGATCCCGCAGGGAAGCAAAGATCTCTGCCCCGATGTCTACCTTGGGGGCTGCGGTTTTCTTGGCTCTTGCCATAATTTCCTCCTTCGTCTGTTTCAGACTGTTTTATATATAAATATTTCTTTAGAATTCTACCCTCAGGCGCACCAGTGCCACCTCGGATTTTTCAAATGTAATGGTCTCCTTGCCGGATTCCACTGTCAGCTTTCCGTCCTCATAGCCACGCAGCACACAAGGAAGCTCCTTCAAGCCGTTTCTGGGACGGTACAGCTTTACCGTAATGGGACTGCCCATAAACTGCTGGAAATCGCCGGGGCGTTTCAGCGCCCGTTCCAGACCTGCGGAGCAGACCTCGAAGTGGTAGCTTTCGCTGATAGGGTCTTTCTCATCCAACACAGGATCTACCGCACGGTGGATCTTTTCGCAATCCTCAATATCCACACCGCCGTCCTTGTCGATGTAAAGCCGCAGGAAGCGCTCAGAGCCCTCCCGGACATACTCCACATCCCAAAGCTTGCAGCCGAAGCTCTCCACAATGGGTTGGGCAAAGGAAGTAACCAGTTCCGTAACCTTCATTTTTCCACCTTCTTCCACGAAAAAGAGAGGAGCGCTCGCTCCTCTCTTTCGTAAAGTATACTTTAGATTACCTGCATTATACCATCCATATTCCTGTTTTGCAACCCCTTTTTAAGAAAAATATGAGGTTTTTTTCATTTTGCACGCCATAATGCGGATCAAGCCAGCAAGGGCTATTGGATCAATCGGCAGTGGAGGGCATTCCGTAGGTATACTTCTGTTCCCAGTCGGCATCAAAAATGCGCATCAGGTTTCTGCCCTGGGTCGCATCATCCGCAAGCTCTGACAAAACCGATGCCTGCTCCAGTGATTCCAGATAGAACTCCGGCAAAGCTTCCGCACCCAGACTTGCACCCAGAATCGCTCCGGTCAGTGCGCCCACAGCACAGCTGCGGCCGGAATGATTCACCGCAGCGATCATCGCCTCATCGAAATTATTGGGATGGAACAAGCTGGCGCACACAGCACCGGCAAGGCACTGTTCTGCCGTGGTACAGCCCAGCATAGAAAGTGCCGCCAAAGGCGTCAGCTCCATATCCTGAGCATAATCGATGGCCAGTTTTACAAGACCTGCCACCGTATCCGCATCCTCACCGGGATACACAGCTCTCACATTCTCCGCTGCTTCTGTAAAAATTTGAGCCAGCGGTTTTTCCGGTGCTTCCAGAATACTGCCGATGCAGCCTGCAATCATCGCACCGCTCAGCCAACTTTTCGGCTCACCGTGGGTGAACGCGACAGCGTAAGCACCTACCCGGATCAGTTCCTCCTTGGACATTTTTTCCGGGTCGTAGAAGATACCTGCCGCCACTGCCGCAGTCAATGCCGAGGGCGTATCCGAGCGAATCACCGGTTTTTCCGGTGTGCCCAAGGTTTCCCGTCCCAACGCATCGGGGATCCGGGTATCCATACAATTGCGGCGGCGCATATGGGGCACCTGTGCCAGCCAGCAATAGGTCTTTTCTGCGGTATTTCCACGGAACTGCTGACTCTTTGCCCACTCCCGGAGGCTCATTGCCAAATACCGGGGGAACTTATCATATTTATCTCTGGAGGCTGCCAGCAGCAGACCGTTGCAACCAAAAGCCGCCAGCTGGGTATAGGAGGTGATGTCAGCTGTTCCGTTCACAAGATCGTATCCCAAAAGACCGTTTGGGCCATAGCTCTCGCAGATCTCGTCCCACTTCTTTCCATCTACCGGAGCGCCCATAGCATCGCCAATGGCAAGGCCCAAAAGGCATCCCCGCACCGCTGACTCTCTGTGTTCCATTGCATCCACCTTCTTTATATTTTTTATTATTATAATGCCCAAAAGATATAAGCGCAAGACTTTCCGCACTTTTTCTTGATCCCTCTAGAAAATTTTTACCTATTGTGGTATAATTAGCAAAAATCTCCACGGAGGCAACTTGTATGAAAGAGTTGAAAATCGGCTACGCCCGTCAGGACATCACTCCCGACGGACAGATACAGATCAACAGCGTTTTGGTCAGCACCCACACAGAAACACCTCTGTGTGTCACAGCGGTATCTTTCTGTGACAACAACCGCCGCGCGCTGGTGGTAAGCTTTGATGTGCGTGAGATTCAGAAGGTGTTCAAAAACGCCATCCTTCCACCACTTTGTGAGGCCACCGGTCTTGCACCGGAACAGATCCTGCTGACCTGCACCCACAATCACTCCACCCCGGATGTGAGCTATATCACCAAAGACAATATCATAGATTGGTATAACCGAATTGCCATTCCCGGTGCGGTTGCTGCCGCAAAAGCTGCCCTTGCAGACGAAAAGGCGGTTACCGCTATGGCTGGCGGCAAAAGCATTCTGGAAAACACAACCTTTGTCCGCCGCTATCAGAGAGAGGACGGAACCTGGTACTGCATTGCCTCTGCCAACCCCTCCAAAGCCCCTCTGGTTGCCCACGAGAGCAAGGCAGATCCGGAGCTGCGCACCGTGCGCATCTGCCGGGACGGTGGCGACGATATTATTCTTGTAAGCTATCAGGTACACGCCGCCCACGCCCTCTCACTGGATCCCACTGTGATCTGTGCCGACTTCATCCATCCCCTTCGTGAAAGGCTGGAAGGCGAGACCGGTGGCAAAGTGTTGTATCTGCAAGGCTGCTGCGGCAACCTTAACAGCTTCACCCGGCTGGAAGAAGAAAAGCCTTTGGCAAAACAGACCTACTGGGATCTTGGCTATGCTATTGCAGAGGCTGCACTGGCAGCTATGCAGACCGAAGCACCCCTGTCCTTAGGTGCAATCAAGCTGCATACCGGCACGGTAAACTGTACCGTAAATCACAGCAAAGACCATTTGGCTGACACCGCACGGGAGCTTTACACTGTATCCGATATGAAGGAGCGTACCCGTCTGCTTCATCAAGCCGGCATCGCCAACCGTTACGAGCAGGCGCAGATCATCCGCCGTGTAGAATGGCCGGAGCTGAAGGGCGAGACCCACGATATGCCCATCGCCGCATTGACCTTTGGTGATCTTGCCATCTGCTTCTTCCCTCTGGAGATGTTTGATGCGTTGGGTGTCCGTCTGCGGCAGGCTTCTTCCTTCCCTATGACCATTCCCTGCGGATATTCCCTGGCATATTTCAGCTATCTTCCGGATGTTTCCGCATTCCCCCACGGAGAATACGAAGTCGCTCAGTGCCACTACATTCCAGGCACCGGTGAGACCATTGTTCTGAAGCTTCTTTCCTGGCTGCAGGACATGAAAGACTAAACGATACCCCCAGGTCGACCTGGGGGTATCGTTTACTTATAATCAATAAAGCCGTCTTCGTTCAGATTGTGGATATAGCGGTACAGGGCATAGCAGCCGTTGTTTTGGCTGATCATCTCCTGCTGCACCAATGTGCCTTTATACTCTTCCACATTGTCCACATCCGGCTCCATCAGCACAGACAGGATATTGCCACGCACTTGATTTCTGCAAAATACATATGCGCCATTGGGGAACGTCACTGTTTTTTCATCTGTCAGGTAATCACTTTCGTTTTTGTCATACTGTTGCAGTTTTACTACGCTTCCGGCAGGAATAAAGGTATAGGCAATGCTATGTTTATCCATCAGCTGCAACACACTTTCTGTAAAGCCCTCTCCGGCAGGGATCACATAGGCGGTAGGTGCAATACGGGAACGTGTTACGTTTGTATAGACATAAGGCGTTGTGGTAACCTCCTGCGGAATACCGGTGATCTGATCCTGCTTTCTTCCCGGATGCCGCAGTGTAAGATCCTCCGCCCCGGAAGTTGCCAGACTTATCTTGGTGTTTTGAGAATAAACAGCACCCTGGTCAATGATCATCTGACGCTCCGCATCCACGACCTGCTGCAATCTGTCCGCATTTTCCGCCACAAAGCGCAGCAATGTCTCCGCAGAAACGATCTGGCTGACAATCCGCCGTTCATACATACCCAGGCCGTTGCCGATGCCACGGCTCTCCAGCAGCACAAACATCGTTCCCTGCATAGATGCATAGGCACGGGAAAGACTGGGGTTTACGGAATTTACATAATTGCTGTAGTAGCGGTAATCCAGCAGATTTTCCGTCATTGCCGCAAAGATCTTGTTGGAGATCTCTAAATTAAAACTACGGAATGCATCGCTGTTTTCCACGGTATAACCCAGACCCACAAGAATATCGCCACCGGTCAGGGTCTTTTTGGCTGTGTGTGCATTGTACTCGTGTCCGTCAATGATCAACTCCGGGTCAAACCATTGGCAGATCTTCATATAGCTGGCGATCTCTGCTGTTTTCAATCGCAGACTGTCACGATTGGGGTCTATGCCGCCGATCATCGTGCGTTCATAGTTTTGGGCACCGTCGGGATTCTGACGGGGGATCACGCAAATATTGATCTTTTCCAGCAGCTCTTCCCCCAGCTTTCCATCCAGCCAGTTGATCATCACAAGAGCAGCCTCACCGCCTGCCGGCTCATTGCCGTGCATTTGGCAGCGGTAAAGCACAGTAGGCTTGTCCTGTCCCATCAATGCCGCCGCCTGCTGTGCGTTTTCCGCAGTGGACAGATCTGTCAGCGTAAAAACCACCATAGGGATGTCGTGTCGATACAGAGATGATGTGCCGGCAGAATAGATATACAGATCATCATCCGGATCGTCAAGCTCTGCCAAATACGCTTCCAATTGGCTTTGGGTGGTGATCTGATGCTCCTGGTGTTCCCCTGTAAAGTAGGGGGAGGTCAGCACCTCACTATATTGCGGCCACAACGAGAGATCGCTGATAAAGCCGCCATTCGTCAGTTCTTCCGTATATGTTGAAAAGCTTTTGGGCGCCCAACCTGCACCATCTGTCTCCCCGGGAGTCAGATCAAGCATATACCGGATCTCGTTTTTTTCCTCAGTCATAACGATATTGGTTGTTTCCGTATAACGACCGGCACCAAACGCCTTACAGCGAAATATTCCCAAAAGGTTTGCATAGTGGTAGTAGGTATAGCCATTGCCCTCATAGGTGTTCGTAGGACTCAACGGTGTGCCGTCTTCAAATTCGGTACTCAAAGACACCGTCACCCCGTCTGCCACCTGCACCACCAATCCCTTTACGTTCTCCGGAACAGGATCTGCCGGCGCTTTTTCGCTGCAGCCTGTACACAGACAAATAAGCATCAAAACCGCTGTCAACCATACAAACAACCGTTTCATAACACACGCTCCCTTTTATTTTTTGTTTCATTATACCATAGACCCCAAGGGGGCGCAAGAGAGGAAAGGCAGCACCCAAAGAGTGCTGCCTTTTGTTTATTATTTCTCGTTCCAGATGGGGTTGCCGATGGCGATCATAGAGTCAGCAGTGACATCATAGATCTCGATGTAGTAATAGTTGGAAGCATTATCAGCATCGAATGCCATATAGGTAGTTTCCGTAGCGGAAACCTCCTGGGAGAATACAACACCGTTCTGATCGTACACATCTGCACGGTAGGTGTGGGTGGGGTCCAGAAGGCTGGTATGGAAGTCGCCTACGCTGAAGGTGAAGCGCTTGCCCTGGAAGGAGGTAGTACCGCCCATCATGGTGTCGCCCATAGCGGAACGGACGCCAACGCCGCCGGCTACAAACTGACCCTTGCGCAGCTGCTGGACCCAAGCAGTTGCATTTCTTTCTGCGGAGTAGATGACGGAGACAGCCTTATCGGAAGGCATATCGTGCTCATCGTTACCGGCGGTAGCATATACCTTGTAGCCGGCTTTCATCATATCCGTCCACAGCTTGTGGTTGGCCTTGGTCTGCCAACCGTCACGGGTGGTAAAGTAGGTGTAGAAGACTTCTATTGCGATGCCGTCCATAAAGTAAGCATCTGCAGGATTGTCAGAAGTGATATAGCCCTCAGACTTGGGGTGAACCAGAGCAACGAAACCACCGTTGTCGTAAACCGCCTGGCAAACCTCGGTAAACCGAGCTGCGGTAAATGAGGGATAGCCGAAGTGCCAGCCACCGGCTCGCTTCGTGTCGGCATCATCCTCAGGATAGTACTTCCAGTTGAATTCGGGGAAGGAGGAGACTACGGCTTCCAGTCCCTTGGGGTCAGAGAAGATCATATTGTAGTGCAGCTTCACACCGGTACGGTCGGTGATGGTAGTAGCCGCTTCAGAACCGCCGATAAAGATGCTGTCATCCCACTCATCCAAATACATATGTAAGGACTGTTGGTGATCCATACTGGTGGTGAAGTCCATCTTCAGACGCTCCAGCTCGCTCTTCCACACAGAAAGGGGCTGCTTGCCGTCGGAAGTGCCGCCGGTGTTGGCGTGGTCGTGCAGCTCACCGTAGTAGGGCTGCAGGCCTGCGTACAGGGTGTTCAGGGTCATAACATCCTCGGACACGTTGAAATCCAGAGAATCCCAAGGCTCGCCTACCAGACCCTTTGCACTCCACTGAGTCATAAAGTCTTGCATAGTAGCAGCCTGTGCGTAGTATGCATTGATCTGCTGTTCTACAGTCTTCATAATGTCATACATACTGTAGCTTGCACCCACACCGGTGTAGGTCTCGCCATTGATGGTGATGTAGGCTTCTGCAAAGATGTCCATCTGTGCGTAGATGCTGTTCATAGCGATGCGCTCAGGAGTGGTGTCCTTCAGAATGCCTGCGATCATAGCACCGGTCTTGGTAACACCGCTTTCAAAAGCGTCTGCTGCAAAGACAGTGTACAGAGCAGTCTCGTCGTTTGCAAAGTCACTGCCTGTGAAGTTCTTCATGCTGACAGCAATGCCGAAGCCCTCGATGAGAGGCTTAACGGTATCGTCGCAGCTCCACTTTGCGGTGTAGTAGATACCGCCCACGGAGGGACGCAGAGCAACGGAAGTCAGTCTTGCTTCCA
>JAZRRS010000060.1:0-40775 GCA_045651005.1 Faecousia sp. | reverse complement strand
ATGCAGTTTTGAAGTGAAAACTTTTCTGCAAGACAAATAACAAAATTCCCGGAATGCTGACGCATTTCGGGAATTTTTTGTGCAGTATTGGAGAAAAGGGTTCGTTCAAAACCGATTTATCACTATGGCGTACCGCCCTTTTGACGGTATTTATGCTTTAAGATATTAGTCACGCATATACAGGTCACGGGTGTAGACCTTTTCTTTTATATCGTCAAGACAGCTGTCGTAGCGGTTGGCGATGATGGCATCACACTGCGCCTTGAAAGCGGTCAGATCGTTTTCAATACGGCTGCCGAAGAAGGTGGTTCCGTTTTCTAAAGATGGCTCGTAAATGATTACCGTAGCACCCTTTGCCTTGATCCGTTTCATAACGCCTTGGATGGAGCTTTGACGGAAATTATCGGAATTTGCCTTCATAGTCAACCGGTACACACCGATGGTGACGGATTTTTCGTTGCTTGCGCTATAGACAGCGTTGGCACTGTAATAGCCTGCCTTTTCCAGTACACGGTCGGCAATGAAATCTTTACGGGTGCGGTTTGCTTCCACGATGGCTTCAATGAGGTTTTCCGGCACATCCTCATAGTTGGCGAGCAACTGTTTGGTGTCTTTGGGTAGGCAGTAACCACCATAGCCAAAGGAGGGGTTGTTGTAATGACCACCGATACGTGGGTCAAGACACACGCCGTCTATGATCTGACGGGTGTCCAGATTCTTCAGTTCTGCGTAGGTGTCCAGTTCGTTGAAAAAGGAGACACGCAGAGCAAGGTAAGTATTGGCAAACAGCTTTACGGCTTCTGCTTCGGTGAAGCCCATAAACAGGGTGTCCACATTTTCCTTAATAGCACCCTCCTGCAGGAGACTGGCAAAGGTGCGGGCGGCTTCCACCAGACGGGGGTCCTGAGGGTCGGTGCCTACGATGATGCGGGAAGGGTATAGGTTATCGTAAAGGGCTTTGCTTTCCCGGAGAAATTCGGGACTGAAGAGAATATTGCAGCTTCCAGTCTTTTGGCGGATGCTGTGGGTGTAGCCCACGGGAATGGTAGACTTAATAACCATAATGGCATTGGGGTTTACAGCCATTACCTGTGCGATTACAGATTCCACAGCAGAGGTGTCAAAGTAATTCTTTTTGCTGTCATAATTGGTAGGTGCAGCAATGACCACAAAATCGGCGTTCCGGTAAGCGTTGTCTGCATCCAATGTTGCGGTGAGATTCAAATCTTTGGTAGCAAGATACTCCTCGATCTCCTTGTCAGCAATGGGACTGATGCGGCGGTTGATCTTATCTACCTTATCGGAGAGGATGTCTACCGCAGTGACTTGGTTGTGCTGCGCCAGCAGAACTGCCATAGACAAACCAACATATCCAGTGCCTGCAACGGCAATTTTCATAGAAAAGCCTCCTTATTCAATGCCCTTGTATTCGGTTTGTGCTTTTTCGTAGGTTTCCAGACTTCCAATGTCGTAACGGGATCCGGGCATTTCCATAGCGTATACCGGCGTCTGGGTGCACAGCCATGCCAGATAGCTGCCGGGGGCATCGGTGCCACAGCCGGCTTCAATGCCCTTTGCTACCAAGGCAGTATCTTCCCGGGTGTAGTAGTAGAAAGCAGGACAAGCCCAGTGAGTCTCGGGGTTGGGGGATTTCTCAGTCATTTTCAAAATGCGGTCAGTATCGTCCAAAGTGACCACACCGGTTTTTAAAAGCCGTTCCCAATTATGCTCATAGTAGCGCATGGTGCAGCTTGCTTTCTTTTCCTGTGCATAGCGGATAAAATGGGTCAGGGAGAAGGTCAGCAGGTTATCACCGGCGATCACCAGCATATCGGTGTCAAGACCCAGTTTCTCAATGGCAAACTGAATGTCCTTCACAGCACCAAGTCTTGTTTCGTTGGATTCGGTACCGTCATCCAAAACGGTGATCTTGGGGCTCTTTTTTGCCCAGGTATCAAAATGATGGGCAAATTTGTGGTTGGAGATAACAATGTATTCATCGATGGCACCGGCTGTTTCCATATCGTCAATAAGCCAGTCCAGAATAGTTTTTCCCTGCACCTCTAAAAGCGGCTTGGGGAAATTTTCTGTAAGGGGATAAAGCCGGGTTGCATAGCCGGCGGCTAAGATCAGACACTTCATATGATATTTCCTTTACAAATTCAGTATGCCATTGGCGCTATCGCACATATGGACAGAATATTT
Source organism: Faecousia sp. (assembly GCA_045651005.1). GTDB lineage: Bacteria > Bacillota > Clostridia > Oscillospirales > Oscillospiraceae > Faecousia. Next base: position 38,570 of record JAZRRS010000060.1, on the reverse strand, counting down.
TCCTTCCAGTTCGGGGAACTGCTTCAGATAGCCTTCCGTGACTTGACGGGTGATGGATTCCTCGAAGGCAGGATCGATCAGTGCCATACAGCAGCCCTTGAAGCCTGCACCGGAGAAACGACCGCCGTAAATGCCGTCGGTCCGGGTCATAATTTCGTAAAGCGCCTTCAACTCCGGAGAGCCGGTTTCCCAGCTGTAAATAGAGCTGCGGCCGCTTTCAAAGGACAGCTTTCCGTAGGTTTCCAAATCGCCCCTGCGCCAGGCATCCGCACCTTGCTGCACGCGGGCATATTCTGTGTACCAGTGCTCTGCACGCTTGGCAAAATTTTCCGGCAGACGGTCCTTGTACTGCAGATATACCTCATAGGGCACTTCCCGCAGATGGGTCTCGTTAAACTTGCCGTATTCCATACCGGCGTAGGCCTTCAGAGCGTAGGCGGCACTGCGGCACTCGTCCACACGCATATTGAACTTGGAGCCGGCCAGTGTCCGCTGAATGCCGGAGAAGAAAATCGCGATCTTGTAGGGCTTCATATCCGGGTGGGTGGGGATTAGCTCATAGCTGTCATCCCGCGTGTCCAGATACAGCAGATGATCCTTTTTGGAATATACCTCGCAGGACTGATCCAGCTTGCCGCAGGAAACGCCCACATAGTTATTTTCTGCAGCCAGTGCTACCATAACCAGCTCCTGACCGCTGAGTTCCAGCTGGTTTACCTTGCACAGAGCAGACAGGAAAGCAAGGATCACAGCAGCGGAGGAGGACAGGCCGCCGATGGGCAGTGAGCCTTCAATAATACCGGAAAGACCGATTTTTAGAGGGTATCTCTGGGCCAGTGCCTGGGTAGCACCACGGAGGTAGTCTGCCCAGTCGTTTTCTTTTTCATCGGGGACGGCATTTACGTGCCATTGGGCGCGCTTGTCAAACTGGAGAGAGACCAGCTCTACCACGCCGTTTTGCTTGGGCTTGTAGGCAATGTGGATGCCCTTGTCGATGGCAAGTCCGGTGATTTTGCCCAGCTGGTGGTCAGAATGTGCACCCAAAGGGCAGATGCGGTAGGGACAGAAGGCGATGCCCTCCGGCTCACGGTTATATATGCTTTGGAATTTTTCTACGCAATGCATAACAGATTACCCCTCTTCCTTATTGATGCCGAATCGCTTCAGTAGTTCCTTTTGCTTTGTAACGTCCTCACGGGAGAATTTGCCGGTGTCCTTGCTCCATGCGATCACTTGGTCGCCGTGCCGGGTAATGGCGCGAAAAGCTCTTGCAAACCAGGCAGCAGGTAATAGCAGCGGACTTTTTTTCGCCCAGGGATAACGGTCCTCCAGCTCCTGTCGGGGGTAGAAGGCCTTGCGCCACAGCGCACTGAAGCGGTTTTCGTTTTTGGACATTGTCATAGCGTTTAGCAGCTGGCGATGGTAGGTACCATGGCTGCCGCTGGTGAGAATATAGTCTCCCAATTCGTCGGTTTCCTCTGTGGCAGGCTCCCCGTCAAACCAAACACGGGAGAGTTTTTCGATGTTTTTTACAAATTCCAAAAGACCGAAGCGGGTCAGTTCTTTTTCTACAAAATCTCGGTCTAAAGGCTTTTTTCGCAGATTGTGGAATACCCAAACGTCCAGCACAAACCGTACACCAATTCCCCCATCCACAAAATGCTCTGCCATATGGCAGAGAATGCTGAGAAAAAAGCCTTCCTCAGTCAGATCAAAAGTGCCGTCTGCCAGCTGCCGGGCATATTGCCAGCCGGGATTCACAGCGGCGGCTACGGGGGTGGCGTGGTGGAGAAGGTTGGGGTGAAACTCTATCTTCACCATTCCGGGGAAGATGTAGTTTCTGTGGTTGCCGTCACCGGAGCGGTATTGACCGCCCAAAGAAACGGAAACCCGATCCAGTGCTTCATAATCCTCACTGCGGATCAGAATGTCCAGATCGGACATTGTGCGCAAGGCGGGAACGGGGTAGTGCTGCTTCAGCACAGCACCCTTGAGAAAAATATGGGGAATGTGGGTTTCTTGCAGCTTGTGGTGAAGTTGTGCGGAAATGTAGCTTTGCTGCACATCCCGAAAAACTGCTCTGTGGGTGGCGTTGGCGAGAGGGGTCTTTACATCCTCCGGAAGAGGATGATCCTTCAGACCCTCATAAGCAAGCCCCTCCACCCGGTGGAAACGGACAAGTCGGAGAAATTTGTTCCAGTCGATGTTTTCCGGCAGAGAAAAGGCGGATCCTTCCACGGACCGACGAAGCGCCTGTATGAGTATGGTACTTTCTTTGTCCATGGGATGACCTCCTTCAATTATACGGTATTGTTGATATAGCCCTCGGTGGCATTTTCTCTGGGTTTAATGACGCAAGGGTTGCCAAAGACAATGCTATGAGCTGGCACGTTGCAGTTGACATAGGTGTTGGGTGCGATCAGCACATCGTCACCAATGGTGATGTTTCCTACAATGGTGCTGTTGATACCGATCCAAACGTGACTGCCAATGGTGGGAACGCCTTTACGGGAGCCACGGTTTTCCTGTCCAATGGTGACTCCTTTGTGGATGTTGATGTTGTTACCGAGAACGGATTTGGGATTTACGGTGATGCCACAGGGGTGGCCGATGTAAAGTCCCTTGCCGATCTTGGTGTTGGAATAGATCTCAATGTGATATTTTTCCCTTGCCTTGCTTAGTCGCCAGCGATACCACATACGCAATAGCTTGTTTTTTTCTGTCTGAGCCTTGCGGAAGCAATAGTGGAACTTTTTCAGTCCTTTGGAGGGGGACTTTCCGTATCTGTGTACATCAGAAAGATACAGGGTCTTAAAATCCATATTCATCACACCTTATAAAAATCTTTGTACCAGCGGGCGAAGCGGCGCAGACCTTCCCGGAGGGAGGTGGAGGGCTTGAAGCCAAAGTCACGCTCCAGGGCAGAGGTGTCTGCATAGGTCACAGGTACGTCGCCGGGCTGCATAGGAACCAGCTCTTTGTGGGCTTCAAAATCGTAATCCTCAGGCAGCACACCGGCAGCGATCAGCTCCTGCTGCAGAATGTCCACGAAATCCAGCAGGTTTTCGGGATTGGAATTTCCGATGTTATAGACAGCGTAGGGGGGCAGTGGCAGACCGTCTTCACCGGTCTTTTTCTCAGGCGCACCCTGCATCACACGCTTCACACCTTCCACAATGTCGTCTACATAGGTGAAGTCACGCTTGCAGTTGCCGAAGTTAAAGATCTGAATGATCTTGCCCTGACGCAGCTTGTCGGTAAAGCCGAAATAAGCCATATCCGGACGGCCGGCAGGACCGTACACCGTGAAGAACCGAAGTCCTGTGGAGGGGATGTTGTAGAGCTTGCTGTAAGAGTGAGCAAGTAGTTCGTTGCTCTTTTTGGTAGCGGCGTACAGGGAAACGGGGTTGTCCACTTTGTCCTCTACTGCGTAGGGGATCTTTTTGTTGGAGCCATAAACGGAGCTGGAGCTGGCGTAAACCAAATGCTCCATGGGGTGGTTGCGGCAGGCTTCCAAAATGTTGTAGAAACCGATGATGTTGCTTTCAATGTACACATCGGGATTGGTAATGGAGTAGCGGACACCTGCTTGTGCCGCCAGATTTACCACAACGGAAAAACTATGTTTTTCAAACAGACTTTCCACCAATGCCTTGTCGGCAATGTTGCCCCGGATAAATTCCCAACGGCTATGGGGGTGGGCATCTGCTACCTTTTGGATCTCGGCCAACCGGTATTCTTTGATGGAAACATCGTAATAGTCATTTACGTTGTCAAGACCGATGACGGTAATGGGATCTATTGTTTTCAGTAGCTCCATTACCAGATTTGCACCGATAAAACCGGCAGCACCGGTTACCAATACGGTTTTGTTTTTAAGATCAATTTTCTGCATATACATTTCCTTGAATTATGCCAAATAAATTTCCGGGGGATACTTGGGGGCGGTCATATCGTTGCCGTCTGTATCCAGGATCTTAATCAGCTTATGTGCCTGCTCCACGGTGCTGACAAATTGCTCACGGCTGTCGCAGGACAGGATAAAGCGGATGGCAACATTGATAGCAGTGCCGTAAGAATCGATGGTGTCGCCTACATCGTGTAGCTGATGGTAGCCATACACACCGGGAAGCTTCAGAATTTCCTCTACACCTTCAAAAGTACCTACTGTACCCTTCTTTAGATCGTAATACAGCAGGGCAGAGTACTTGTTCATAAAGGCACGGTCGATCTTGCAGATCTCTTTGGAATCGCCCATGCTGCCGGTTATAGCAAAGTTGGTGAGCAGATTGGCGATGTTAACACCGCTGGCAGCTTCTGCCACACGCCAGTCTTGAGCGCCACCCATACGCAGGGAGGGATCGAAGAAACGGAAAGCACCGTTGTCATAGAAGCCGGTCATAGACATAGCACCGTTGCGGATGCCGATGTCTCGCAGCATAGCGATCACCTTGTCGTTGGTGGTGCGAATATATTCCTGGCAGAATTTCGAGGGATAGGTAGAGGTTCCCATATACACTCTGGTGCCGTCGGGGAGCACGCTGTCCCATACATCGCTCATAGTGGTGAAGTAGAACTCACCGTCGCAAGCCACATACTTGACGCAGAATTCCGGGCACTGGAGGTACTTTTCGATAACCACTTCTTTGCGTGTGGAGTAGTCCAAAGCATATGCCACGGCAGCAGGCATTTCTTCGGCACTGTGTGCCACAATGATGCCCTTGGAGGCACGACCGTCCGCAGGTTTGACCATAACGGGGTAGTCAAGATTTGCGTAGTCTGCTTCGGTTAAGTCCTTGTCCATATTGTACTTGGGAATAATATCCAAACCGTGTTCCACGCAGCACCGGGCAAACTTGTCCTTGTTGGTCATAATGTCAAACTGCTCTTTTTCTGCCACGCAGGGAACGCCCAGTTTCTCGCAGATCTGCTGATAATACTTCTGGGCAGGGTCGATGCAGTAGTTCATTACGCCATCCACACCGCGTTCCCGGCATTTTTCTACGATGGCATCTACTTCGTCAATGGAAAGAAGCCAGCTTTCGTCGGCGTATTTCTTGGCTGGGGAATTTGGAAGCCAGTCTGTGACTACCACATAATAGCCCATTTTTTTTGCATCAATGACGATCTCGTTCATAGCCGAGATGGCACCGATCATCAGAATTGCCTTTTTGCCGTTAATCATAATGACACTTCCTTAGTTTTTACTTTTCTTTTTGATGATGTCCAAAATGGTGGAGCGGATGGCTCTGTAGCCGGGAAGAATCCCGGAGAAAATGAGCGCACCGTAGACGACAGCGCACAGAACCAACTGGATGGCTGTCAGTGCATATACATTTACGGGAAGGAATTGTGCGACACTGACAACTAAAAATAACACACCGGCGCAGGCTGCGTAGGGCAGAATGTCCAGCATATACTCAACGGGTCGGTAACCAAAGAGCTTGTTATTGTAATAAGTGTTGACGCAGAGAGACAATATGCCGCCCACGGCAATGCTCAAAAGCATCAGATAGTAGTTGATATATGCAAAGATCAATACCAGCAGAATGGTAATGCCTCGCTTAATGATCTCAAGTCTTAGGAACAGATCGGAGCGGCCAGAGGCGTTAATGGGCTGCATATTGGCGGTGCTAATGATGTTCAAAGCCAAAGGCATACACATAATTTGGATCACCGGGACAGCACCCAACCACTTTTCTGTCAGAACTGTGTGTACAAGGGAATTGGCACAGGCGGCAAGACCTGCCATCACAGGGAGGATCATAGCGCAGGTGATAGAGATCAGGTTTCGGGTCTGCGTTTTCATCTGCGCTTTGTCGTCCTGATATTTGGACATAGAGGAGAACATAACTGCAGATGTTACCTGAGTGGCTATTTTGTTGACAATGGCAGGAATGGAATGACCCTTATTGTAATAGCCCAGAGTGGTGGAGTCATATGCTTTGCCAATGATCCAGGAGAAGGCATCTTGATACAGCGTGCCAATCATCCAACCGGCAAACAGCTTCCAGCTATAGCTGAAAAGACTTTTGAAACTCTGGAAAGAGAACTGCAGGGAGGGACGCCAACGGGTGAGTACGCAGAGCATAGCTGCCCGAACCACGTGCTGGCAGACCTGAGAAATCACAAGGCTCCATACGCCGCAACCGCTCAATGCCATAGAGATGCCCACGATGGCCTGCACCGCTACGGCACAGAGACTGGAAAACATACTGGGCTTAAAGTCCAGTCGGCACTTGCCGACTATAATCTGAATGGAAGCCAAAGGACTCACCAGCTGGGACAGGGCAAAGACCCGGAGGTAGGTGGTGATCATAGGGTTCTCATAGAAGTCCGCAATAAAGGGTGCGGAAAAGAAGATGGCACTGTAGGCAACCAGCCCAATGAGTACCTCGACGTAGAATACAGTGGAGATGTCTTTTTGGGAGGTCTGTTTCCGCTGCACGATGGCAGAGCCGAGACCATTGTTGACCAAAGTGTTTGCAATGTTGGTAAAGGTGGAGAGAATGGCGACCACGCCGAAGTCTTCCGGCAGAAGGATCCGGGCGAGCACCATCTGCACCACAAAATGAGTGATCTGTAAGCTGATACTTTCAATGGATCGGAACATCAGGCCCTTTTTGGTTTTTTTCTGAACGCTTTCGCTCACAGCTTCACGACCTTTCTGTATAGCTTTTTTCCGAATTTATGCAAGAGATTGCGCCAGCTCTTTTGGAGGAAACGGCTATAGCACAAAAGGCGAAGCTTCAGAGGTAGTTCCTTCAGCAGCTGCTGCATATCTGCCTTGTCGTACTGCAAATTGCTGCTGAGACCGGAGCGGAGCATTGCACCGATGCGGTTTGCTTTCAAAGGGGTGAAGTCGTGCTTTCCTTTGAAGTAGATGTTCAGATTGTCTACAATATTCATATACATTCTGGTATACTCCATAGCTTTCTTCTTCTGTTGGAAGCTGTAGCTGGTAGGAGTCGCCGCACCGCTTCTGTGCGCCAGTGTAATGGCAGGCTCGATATAAATATCGCCAAAATCGAGCAGTAGCGCATGGGTCAGCACGTCGCCCATAGTGGGGGCGGAAAAGCGAAGCTTTACATAGTCTTCGTTCCGGTAGGGGATAATATTGCGGTGCACCATAGTGCTGCCGTGTGTGATCAGACCGTAACGCAGGAAATCCTGCAGACGGAAAGGTTTGTTGACCTGCCAGGGGAAGAGGTTGACTTTGGGTTTTTTGCCCTCCACACTTACATTTACGTAGTTGGAGGAGATGCCCACATACTGGGGATGGCTTTCCAGAAAGTCTACCTGTCGCTGCAGTTTGTTCTCATCTACCCAGAAATCGTCGCTTTCACAGGTAGCAATGTACTCGCCCCGGCAGTGGAGCTTGATGTTGTGATTGTTACGGGCGGCACCCATATTTTCGTCGTTCAGCAGCAGCACGAAAATATCAGGATACTTTTCCTTAAATTCCAGAAGAATTTCCCGGGTGCCGTCGTTAGAAAAGTCCTCACCCACTACGATCTCGTACTTAAAGTTTACTTTCTGTGCCAAAAGACTTTCCAGGCACTGGCGGACATAAGGACCATGTTTGTAGGAAAGAACCGAAATACTTACTTTAATGTCATTCATCGGGGTTACACTTCTTTCTTATAATTTTGAAGGAAAGTAAATAAAAGCTCTCTGTGGGCTTCACACCGCAGATAGTTGGCAATGGCAAGCCGATTGCGTTTTACATACCGCGCTTTATTGCGGCGGGTGCGAAGTCGTCCGCCCAGAATGCGGTTGGCAATACGGAACAGCGGGCTTTCTTTTCCACCCAGTATGGTCAGGTAATCCTGGCCCATAGTGTGGGAAAATTGAATGTAGTTGTTTTTCAGGACCTGAGGATCGGTGATCTCTTGGCTGCGCTGCTTAAATTCTGCAAGAATGGTGGCTGCATCCTCGTCTTCGGCAAGGCGCACCGTATTTCCGTTCTTTCGCAGAGGGATGTAGGAAATTTCAAAGTTGTCGCCCAGCTGCACCAATAGTCCTGTCTGCCAGTGCTCCCGGGTACTGTGGTCAAACAGGAAGTTGCCCTGTCCGTAGACGATGGTGCCACTGCCGAATTTTTCTTCACAGCCGATGGTGTGGCTGTGCTGACATAAAACAAGGTCTGCACCCTTTTCCACTAGCTTTCGGCAGGTTTTCTGCAGAAGGGGGGAGGGGTAGCGGTAATGCTCCTTGCCACCGTGATAAAGAACGATCACATAGTCGCACTGATCTTTCAGCGCAGTGATGTGGTCGGGAGATTCCAAAGGATCAAAGGGATTGGCACCGGGAGCATCGTCCCCGGCAATGGAAAATTCGTTTTCTGCGCAGGCGTAGATGCCTACACGCTTACCGCAGATTTCCACTATGTAAGGCTTTGCGGCATCTGTCAGGCAGTTGCCACCGCCTACATAGGCAATATTTGCATTTTTTAAGGTGCTCAAAGTGGAAGCAAAGCCTTCCGCACCCTGGTCCATAATGTGGTTGTTGGAGACAGTAAGGCAGTCAACGCCCAGTGCCTTGTAGCCTGCAATCGCAGCGGTGGGGGCGATGAGGGCAGGGCCACTTTTTTCAATGGGCGTGAGCTTGTCAGTCAGAGGCACTTCCAGATTGAAAATGCGGTAATCTGCCTGCGCAAGCAATGTTTGCAGCTTTTCTCCCACCAAGGTGGCAGCGTCTCCGGCGGAAAACAGGGAGGCGTTGGTATCCGTGGGAACTAAATCTGCACCGATTAAAATCCTCATATTTAAAACTCCTTGTAAATTCCAATGGACATAATGCGGTCAACTCTAATTTCTCGTTTTGATGAAACGAGAAATTAGAATTTACCGCTCTGGCAATTCCAGCCAGGAGCCGAATTTGGCATCCCATACCGGAGGCTCGAACTCTGCCATACCGCTGGCAGGGAAGAAGGTGATCTCACCAAAATAAATCTTGCCTTCAATTACGTAGAAATCCGTTCTTACAAAGGGAATATCTTTGGAAAGGATCTTGGAAAATTCCAGCATTTGCTCCAGTTGTTCCGGCTTGGGAATGGGCTGGGAGGCGTTGGCCAGCTTAGGACGCTTAATGGGCATATGCTCCCACTGAGGGGTAAAGAAATCCTCGGTCAGACCGGTATCGGAGAAGCGGTCGCGGCACACCAGGATGAACTTGGCCTCACCATTAAAATTGTGGATCTTATAGTCATCCAGCTCACGACCCCCGTTGGTCATAAACTTTTCGCAGATGATCTTGCGGGGGATGTCCTTGTAGACCCATTCCCGGTTTTTTTGATAGTAGTCCTCCTGCAGACCCTTTCGCAGAGCTTCCCGGACCTTGGGGATGTCCAGCTTGGACTTGTCCTTGCAGATGCACATACCCAGACCGCTGTTGTGGTTGCATTTGAGAACAAACTGGTCGGGGAGCAGGTCGAAATCAATGTCGTCGGGGTCATCCCAAACACCCAAAAGGGGGATCAGATACGCTTCTCCCAAAGTTTGGGTGATGTACTGCCGCACAGCCAGCTTGTCTGCCATAACAGTGTACTCCGGACGGCGGTCGTGAAGCTTCAGCCACTGAAGCTTTTCGTTAAAGGTCACGGGGTTTTCTAAAGACAGCGTGCGTCCCATAGCGGCTTTGTATTTTCGGCAGAGGAAATCACTGTCGTCCATGTTTTTGTAAAGACCCATATTCCCGTTTACCAAAAAACGGTAATCCGGGGAGGTGATATATTTAATTCCTTTGCGAAGGGAGCTCTTGAGCATTCTGTATCATCTCCATATGTTTTTTCTTAAGTTGGCCCACATTGATAAAGTGGATCGTCAGATAATACCATTGCAGCTTTGAATAATAGGTAACCATTCCGTAGTTCATGATCAGCATCAGTGTCAGCCAGACAAAGGCGATAGAAACGGCATCACGGTCTACTTTGCGATACTTGAACAGAGAAATAAACAGGTAGGCGTACATCCCATAGTACAGAGCGAAGCCGATGACACCGCCGCCACAGAGCAGCTCTACAAAGTTGTTGTGCAGATAGGCATCAAAATTCAGATAGCGATCGGCGAGAATGTGGGGGTTGCCGATTCCTACACCGCCGATGGGATATTTTTTGAACCATTCAATACCCAACTGCGCCATATTATTGCGTACAATAGTGGAGTTATCTGCTGTGCCCTCGTTGGACCAGAAATTCAGCAGCTTGTCCATACGCTCCAGAGAACCGGAGAAAATAGGAAGCTGGAACAGAAGCCGCAAAGCGACGAACATAAGCACCATATAAAGGATCAGCTTCAGGAGCTTCTTGGCAAATCCCTTTTGACGCATAGTTTTGACAGTGTAGACCAGAACAATGCCTGCCAGAAGCATTACAAAGGCTTTGCGGCTTTGGGTGGCAGTGATCAAGATTACCGAGGGGATCACAAGCACGGAAGACCATAGGTTTCTTTTGCTTAACAGCTCGTGCCACTGTAGAATACAAGAGATGGCAGCAGACATAGCAATGGTGTTCACGTTGGAGAATTCGTTTTCCAAACGGATATCCTGGGAGCTTTCCAGCATAGTGTCCAATCCGTAGAAGGTGATGGCGTAAAGGGTTACGAAGTAGCCCGCCCACATTACCGCCAACAGCAAAGGGCGGATGTGGTCCTTTCTGTCGTAATGGATGTACAGCATTGCGGCGCAGACCAGAATGCGAAACAGGGTCGAGGCCTTGCCGATGGCATCGGAGGAACGAATGGCCCACAGGGAGGACATAGCGGCAAAGGCGATAAACAAAAGGAAGAAAATGTGGTAGGGCTGCAGTCGGATCCGCAGAATGCCGCCATAGGAGATGGCAGACAGCAGCAGGATCAGGATGGAGGCACCAAAGAAAGCGTATCTTCCCCAGGCGTAGGTCTCAAAGATCAAGAAGGAGGAGAGGAGAAAGACTGTCAGCAGCCATATGATTTTGTCAATAACAGATTCAAGGGAGATTCTCATAGTTATGCTTCCTCACAGGCAAAGCACAGCGTGACGAATTCGTCGGTGATGCTTTGGATGTCGTATTTATTTCGGATGAAGTCGCTGTGGGTGTCGCGGCGGTCTTGGGCGGCAGCGGTCAGTGCCTCCTGTGCCCATAACGCAGCATCCAGTTCCAGAGGCAAATACTGCACAAGACCGGTGATATCTGCCTCACGGGTGATGGTGTCGGCGATGACGCAGGGAAGACCGGTGGCCTGTGCTTCAATAACGGTGTTGGGCATTCCTTCATACAGGGAGGGGAATACAAACACGTCCATAGCAGACAGTATTTGGGGAATGTCGGAACGGATACCGGCGAAGATCACATGGTCTGTAATGCCTAGCTGTTCTGCTTTTGCTTGCGCCTGAGGCTGCAGTTTGCCTGCGCCCACAAGCAAAAGCTTACTGTCCGGCTGCTTCTTGGCAATTTCTGCGTAGATGTCCAGTAGCTGGCTGTGATTTTTTTGTGCGGCAAAACGACCAATATGGCCTACAAGCACCGTGCTGTCTTCCAAACCAAGCTGGGCGCGGACGGCGTTTCTTCCGTCGGTATCGTAGTGGAAGATGCTTAAGTCCACAGCGTTGTGGAGAATGCTCACCTTGCCGTTTTTGTAGGCAGCTTCGCCAAAGGTGTACTTAGCGGCCAGATCGGAGGGGGCAAACTTTACGTCCACATAGCGGTTATACAGAAGTCTTCCTATACGGTGGGCAAGTCGGGTTTTCCAGCTTTTGCCGTCGCTGGAGTTGCTGGAACGGGCGGCGCATAGGGAAGCGCCTGCTTTTTTTGCAATCTTCAGATCCATAAAGCCCATGGCGTTGGAGGTGATCCGCAGCACGGAGGCGTATTTTTCTTCCCGGACGATCTGCGTCAGCTGCCGGGCAAATTCTTTGCGGTTTTCGCTTTTGGAGGGGATGCGGAAGATCTTGCCGCCCATAGAAAGGATCTCGTCCTCGTAAAAGCCCTTTTCTTTCTCGTTGATGCAGAAGTCCATCTGGTAGTTTTCTTTGTCCAACTGGCGGTAGAGCTTCATAAGGAAGGTTTCCGCACCGCCGGTGTTCATACAGCTGATGAGACAGAGAATTCGTTTTGTCATTTGTGTACCCTCTCTTTTTCCAGCAATACGGCCATCGCCTTGTCCGGGGTATAGTTGTGAGCTTTGTTCAGGCAGTTTGTTTTCAGCTTGTTGATTCTGCCCGGGTCTCTGGCAGCTTCTGTCAGCAGTGTGGTCAGGGCTTCGTTGTCGCCGAAGGGGTAGCCGTAGCCGGTAATGGTATCATCGATCACATCGTCAAAGCTCTTCCACCGGGCGGAGATCACCGGCACACCGGCGGCATAGGCATCCACCACCGTACCGGGGATACCCTCGGTGAAGAAACGGGTAGGAAACAGAAGGGCGAAATAATCCTTCAGTACCTCTACGCTCTTATCGAAGGGCACCAAGCCGCCGTAGCGGATGTAATCGGGGAAGGTTTTCTGCAATGCGTCAAACCATTCTGTCTGATTTGCGTCTACTTGACCGTAGATATCCAGGACATAGGTGGTTTCCCCCAAAGCGGTATTGGCAGCGATCACGGCGTTGACGGCATCTTCGATTCCCTTTTCTCTCATAACACGGGAGAAGGTGCAGAGCTTGTAAGGCTTCTGATGTGCCGGAAGCTCCTCAGGGCTGAGAATGGGAAGTGATTTGCAGTTTGGCATCACAGTGACATTGTCAAAGCCCTTCGCTTCCATAGCAGCCTGCATGGTGCGGGTCTCTACATAAATGCCGGAGAACGTTTTCAGTTGCCGGGCCAAATGTTTTTTGTTCTCCAGAAAAGTGGGAAGCCAGCCGCCAATGACAGCGTAGTGAAGATTTCTTTTGAAAAACAGATTCCAGAAGCACAGAAACGGGGTTACCACCCGCAGCCCTCTGTGGGCAGGCAGGATCACCACATTGTTACAGTGAAGGAGTGCACGAAAGGTCTGAATGGGTGTTTTCAGCAGTGCCTTTATACCTCCGTGGGTGTCGATCTTCATAACCTGTTCTTCGCCTAAGGTTTGCTCCAAAGTGGCGGCGAGGATTTTTGTTTTTACGGTTTGCCCGTTCAGCATATTTTTGCCGAAGCCGAAGTGTCCGATGACACAGAAACGCTTTCTGCCCATAGTAAAAACCCCTTTTGCTTGCAATGTTGGTAAAATGAGGTATATTTCGCCATTTTTACTCACGATAACTATACCATAGACCATTTGAAAAAGCAACAAACATTCCTTTGAAATACTGGATATTTTGAATTTTTTTACAGACAAAAAACGACAATTCCGCCACATGCGGACAACGCTCTGCACGTGGCGGAATAGAATTTTTGAGCAAATGTTTTGTCAGGGGAAGAGTCTGTACTGCACCAGCAAATATAACGCAGCAAGGTGCGCCGGATAGTAGAGATAGAAGAACCATTTTAAGTTCCATTTGCCTCGCTGCCCGTTGTAAAGTGCCAGCAGCGGCAGGCTCAGAAGGGCGTACCATTGCACCGCCGGGGAGGTCAAGGCAAGCAGTGTCAGCAGAACACCGCCGCAAAGGAGCTTTTGCCAGCGGCTACGCCCCAGAGAAAAGACAACGGGAAGCATTACGCCAAAGAAGCTATAATCCACTCCGTAATCCGTTCCCTTCAAAAGAAGAGGCAGAATTTCAGTGATGAAATAAACAGCAAAAACCGCAAGAACACCCAAAAGACAACCCAAAGCCGGCTTTCGCTTTCGGGCGAGGGAGAGTACATAAAAAAGAGCGATGGATAGAAAGAAAGTCACAAAAATGCACTGATACACAGACCCGGTGGCAATGTAATTTACCACTTGACACAGTGCTGCAAAAATGCCGACGGTGGCTAAGTATCTGGGCAGACTGCGAGTGTGGCGGCAGCCCTCACCGATCATATAAGCAAAAATAGGAAACGCCAGTCTGCCTGCTGCCCGAAGCCACAGTGCGTTTGGCAGGATCAGAAGCCCAAGGTGATCCAAAGTCATAGAGATCACGGCAATGAGCTTTAATATATTCGCATTCAGACCTTTTTTGTGCATAGTTACCACCAAATTCCAAAATCTTTTTGTATTATATCCAGTCATTGCCAACGGGTCAAGATAATTTAGATTTATCTTTCTGTCATTCTGAGCGCAGCGAAGAATCCCCTTTGATAAACCGTTAATTTATAATTTTCTTGTGTTTTTCTCCGGTCGGTGGTACAATGATAACAACTATAAAAAGGGATCGGGAGGTGCTATGCCTTTGTCGGATACTGCATATATGCGACCTACAACCCAAAAACCGTGTTTGCGGCAGTGGGTGGATCGCTTTTTTGCGTTACCCCAGTACATAGTTGTTGTATGTCTGTTGGCGCTGGTGTCCAATATGTTTTCTCTGGAGCTTGTGGTCTATGGCATTTATACGGCGCTGATCGTGTATATCTGCGTTTGGGGCGAAGATATTCTTCCGCTGATGCCGATTTTTTTCTGCTGTTATATTGCTCCCTCCGGAAAAAATAATCCGGGTCAGAACGCAGAATCTGTTTTCTCCGGTGCCGGAGGTGTGTATATCGCTGTATTGGGCGGTATGATCGGAGCAGCCTGCCTGTTCCGGGTGATCCGGGACAGGAAAAAATATATAGGCCGCAAATATCGGCTGCTGCCCGGTATGCTGGTTTTGTCTGCTGCCTATCTGCTCAGCGGCATCGGGATTCCCGGCTACCAAGAGAACTTCGGAAGAAATTTTCTTTTTGCGTTTTTACAAGGCGCTTCCCTGTGGGTGCTCTACCTGCTGTTCTCTGGAGGCGTGGATTGGAAACGTGCCCGCAGAGATTATTTTGCGTGGATGGGCTTCTGTCTTGGCGGTGTGCTATTGAGTCAGCTCATTTGGATCTATTTGTCCAATGGTGTCGTGTCCGGCGGCGTGATCCACCGGGAGTGGATATACACCGGCTGGGGCATCCATAACAATCTGGGCGCTATGCTGACCATGATGATCCCCTTTGCCTTCTACCTTGCCACGAAGTATAAAAAAGGCTGGATGGGTACGGTGATCGGCTTCGTGTTTTTGCTGGGTGTCTTCTTCAGTTGCTCCAGAAATGCCATTCTCACCGGTTGCGCCATCTACTTTATGGGTATTATTTTAATGCTTTACTATGCCCGTAACCGCAGGGCAAACACTGTGGCGGCACTGGCTTGCATCGGTGCAGCATCCGGATTGGTGATCGTGTTCAATCAACAGATCCTGCGGTTGTTTTCAGACATTCTCTCTATGGGGTTTGATCCCAATTCCCGTGACAGCATCTATATGCAGGGAATGGAAATGTTCAGCCGGTATCCTGTTTTTGGCTGTTCTTTCTTCTCACCGGATCTCTCTCCCTGGGGCTGGTCCACGGTGGAGGCGTTTTCCGGTTTCTTCCCACCTCGTTGGCACAATACGGTGGTGCAGCTGCTGGCAAGCTGCGGCACAGTGGGATTGCTTGCGTATTTGTACCACCGGCTGCAAACCTTGCAGATGATCCTTGGGGTGCGGCACAAAGAGGGTATCTTTATCGGCTGTGCGATTTTGGCACTGCTGGTGTGCAGCCTGTTTGACTGCCACATTTTCAATATCGGACCTGCGCTGTTCTATTCTATGGCACTTGCCTTTGCAGAAAATTGCAGAGTAAAAGAAGAGTAAAAAACAGGACTGCTTGCAGTCCTGTTTTTTAATTTTCTTTTTTGGGCAAAAAGTCGATGAGAGCCCGGCAGGCGAAGGGGAGATACTTGCTCTTTTTGTGCAGCACATAAAGCGTTCTGTCTTTGAATTGGGTATCCGGCTGATAGTACACCACATCCTTGCAGGGGCCCACATAACGCAAAATGGTATCTGTCAAAAAGCAGCAGCCGAAGCCGTTTTCTGCGAAGCTGATGGAGGTCATCAGCTGATCAAATTCGAAGCATACATGGGGGCTGATGCCACGCTCGTTAAAAATGCTGGTGGCAAGCTGCCGCATTTTGTTGCCCGGCTTTAAGAGCACAAAGGGAAGCTGAGAAAAGATGGAAACATCGATCTTAGGCAGTTTTTCGTAATCGCACTTAGGGTCACGTATGTCGTCGGCAGAGATCTGATAATCCCGAAAACGGGCGTTGAGGGGGAAGAAGGCAGGAACGCCCAGCAGGATCCGTTCCGGAAACAGGGGGGTGTAGCAGTAATCCGGATCCGGGGTCAGTACGTTGTCAATGGCAAGGTCCACAAGTCCCTTTTCCAGTTTTTCGCGTAAAATGGTGGACTGTTCCACCAAAATATCCAGCTCGATGTCCGGGTATTTTTCCCGGAATTGCTTTAACAGCTCCGGAAGCAGATTGGACACAATAAAGGTGGTGCTGCCCAAAGTGATCTTACCCTTGCGCAGCTGTACCAGGTCGTCGATCTCTCGCTCGAAATTTTTGCGGATCATACGGATCTCTTCTGTGGCGGCTATGTATTTTTCCCCCACGTGGGTCGGACGAACCTCCTTGCCGTTGCGCTCAAACAGGGGATACCCCAGATCTTTTTCTGTTTTCTTAATGGTGGAAGACAGGGCAGGTTGGGAGATAAAGAGCTTTTCGGCGGCTTTTGTAAAAGAACGCTCTTCGTAAATGGCATAGACATAATCCATATGTTTAAACACCGGAAACACCTCTTTGTAAGTATAAGAAAAAATTATAAGCATTATGCATAAGCTTGTATTTGATTATAGAGCAAAAGAGTATTAAAATCAATAGTGTATAATAAGAAAATCTGCTCTGCAGAAAAACAAAGGAGAAGTTAAAATGAAAAATCTTGCTTATTACAACGGTAAATTCGGCGAACTGGAAGAGATGTCCATTCCTATGACTGACCGCGTGTGCTATTTTGGTGACGGTGTTTACGATGCCACCTACAGCCATAACTACAACATCTTTGCTTTGGATGAGCATATTGACCGCATCTACAACAGTGCGGCTTTGCTGCGCATTGAGATCGAGCAGAGCAAGCAGGAGATGAAGGATATCCTCAATGAGATGGTCCGCAAAATGGACACCGGTGACAACTTTGTTTACTGGCAGGTCACCCGTGGCGGCAAGGGCAAGCGTAACCATGTTTTCTCCACCGACGGCTCTAAGGGCAATCTGTGGATCACCATCTCCCCCAAGGGTCTGGTGGATGTGTACAAGAAGATCAAGCTGATGACTAAGCCCGACACCCGTTTCTTCCACTGCAACATCAAGACGCTGAATCTGATCCCTGCGGTCATCGCTTCTCAGGAAGCGCTGGAGAACGGCTGCGATGAGACTGTTCTGCACCGTGACGGACGTGTTACCGAGTGCGCACACTCCAATGTGCACATCATCAAGAACGGCATCTTTGTCACCGCACCTACCGACCACCTGATCCTGCCCGGTATCGCCCGCGCACACCTGATCAAGGCTTGTAAGAAGCTGGGCATCGGCGTAGACGAGACGCCCTTCACACTGGAAGAGATGATGAATGCTGACGAGGTCATCGTGTCCTCCTCCGGCTCTCTGTGTCTGGCTGCGGAGATCATCGACGGCAAGCCCGTGGGCGGCAAGGCTCCTGAGCTGCTGAAGGCTCTGCAGGATGAAGTCCTGCGCGAGTTTATGGAGGAGACCAAGTAATATGACACAACAGGAAATTACCCTTCTGAACCTGGGTCAGAGTCTTGACGATCTGGCGAATCTGGATCCCAGAGGCTACGGTGTCTGCAAGATCCTGTACTCCGGCTCCCGCCCCTTGGCGGGCAAGCCCCTTTGCGTTAATGCAGCTGAGAAGCTGGTGGCGACGCTGAAGGAAAATGACATTGTTTACATTCTCACCGGCTTTGTGCTGCGTCCCTTTAAGAAGGCAGAGACCGACGGTATTATCAGCTCTATGCTGCTGTGCCGTGCTCTGGTGAAGGCATTCGGCGTCAAGCCTGTGATCATCTGCCCGGAGGAAAACCGCAAGGCAGTGGAGAATATGTCTGCTTGTGTGGGTCTGCATCTGCGTGAAGATCTGGAAGAGCTGAAGTCTATCCCTGTGTCTATGGGTATGATCACATTTACCAAGGATGCGGAAAAGGCACCGGCAATGGCAGATGAGATCCTTGCCAAGCTGCCTCCTGCCGCTGTGATCAGTATTGAGGCTCCCGGCTGTAACGAACTGGGCGTTTACCACAACGCCATCGGTCTGGAAGTCACCGAGCTGGAAGCCAAGATGGATGTGCTGTTTGAAAAGGCACAGGCTATGGGCATTTTGAATATTGCTATCGGTGATCTCGGAAACGAGATCGGTATGGGTGCAATTGCCGATACTTTGGAGCGTTCCATCCCCTACGCTGCCAAAGGCCGCTGCAGCTGTGGCTGCGGCGGTGGCATTGCCGTTAAGACAAAGGCAGATACGCTGATCACCGCAACGGTCTCCGACTGGGGCTGCTATGCCATGATCGCTGCGCTGGCTTATCTGAAGGAGGATGTGGAGATCATGCACACCCCCGAGCAGGAGAAGGAAGCGCTGATTTGCGGTTGCCGCAACGGCATGATCGATATGTACGGCTGGCTGATCCCTGCCATTGACGGCTTTGGCCTGGAGTTCCAGATGCCCATCGTCCAGCTGATGCGTGAAATGGTCAAGAGCGCTCTGGGTCTGAGGACTACCTGCAAGACTTGGTTTGAAAAAGTCGAGGAGTTGAAATTCTTTGAGCAGTAATCAGACAAACCTGCGATTTCTGCCCTGCGGAGACAGTGCGGTGACGGTGGAGTTTTCTCAGGAAATGAGCGAGGCCGTCAACCGCCAGATCCGTTATGTGGCAGCAGCGCTTACCAGTGGCGGTGTAAAGGGTATCTCTGAATGCGTGCCTACCTTCTGTAGCCTGACTGTGTATTATGAGCCTGCCAGGATCTCCGGAAAGAAGATCCAAAAGAAGATCGAGGGCATTATGGCAGGCTACAAAGAGGACGGCGACAAGACCCGCCGGGTATTCCTGATCCCCACCTGTTATGAGGGAGAGCACGCTCCGGATCTTGCGGATGTTTGTGAGCTGACCGGTCTTACCAAGGAAGAGGTCATTGCCATCCACTCCGGCACGGATTACCTGATTTATATGCTGGGTTTCTTGCCCGGCTTCCCCTACCTGGGCGGTATGGACAAGCGCATTGAAGCGCCTCGTCTGGACAGTCCCCGTACCACCATCCCTGTGGGTGCAGTGGGTATTGGCGGCAAGCAGACCGGTATTTATCCTTTGGCATCCCCCGGTGGCTGGCGGCTCATTGGCAGAACACCGGTGAAGGTCTATGACCCGGATCGGGAAGAGCCTATTGTTTACCGTGCCGGCGACTATATCCGTTTTTGCCCCATTACGGAGGAAGAATTTAACCGGATCGCTGCAGAGGGCGGAAGCCATATCGAGATACGGGAGGAGACCTTATGACAAATATGAAGGTAATTGCTCCCGGCCCGTTGTCCACTGTGCAGGACGCAGGTCGTTTCGGTTATATGAGCACCGGCTTTTCCCCCAATGGCGCAATGGATCCCACGGCAATGCGTGTGGGAAATCTCTTGGTAGGCAATCAACCCGGTGAGGGCGTCATTGAAATGACTATGATGGGTATGACCGTTTCTTTTGACGGTACGGCAGTGGTGGCATTCACTGGTGCGGATATGCAGGCATACCGCAATGACGAAGAAGACCCGTTGCCCACCTATACAGCCATTGAGGTGCATAAAGGCGATGTTTTAAAGCTGGGCGTTGCCAAAAAGGGTATGCGTGGCTACCTTGCGGTGGCTGGCGGCTTTGACATTCCACGGGTTATGGGAAGCCTTTCCACCAATTTGAAGTGCGGTCTGGGCGGCTTTCAAGGCAGAAAGCTGTGTTCCGGGGATGTGCTGCCTCTGCGGCAGGAGCTGGATCTGGAGCTGATCGGTCAGCGAAAGACGGCCCCGGAAAACCAATATACCAAAAACGCCACCGTCCGGGTGGTACTTGGCCCGCAGGAGGATTACTTTACCCAAAAGGGTTTGGACACCTTCCTGGGCAGCTGGTACACCGTGTCCGGTCAGTCTGACCGAATGGGTGTCCGTCTGGATGGTGAAAAGATCGAAAACAAAAACGGTGTGGATATTATTTCTGACGGTATCGCTACCGGTGCTGTGCAGATCCCTGCCTCCGGTACGCCCATCATTATGATGGCAGACCGGCAGACCACCGGCGGCTACGCCAAGATCGCCACGGTGATCTCTGCGGATCTGACACTGATGGCGCAGGCAGCGCCGGGAACGAAGATCCGTTTTGTTGCTGTTTCTCAGAAAGAAGCGGCAAAGCTGAAAAAAGAGGAGGAAAACCGGTTGTCGCTGATGGAGTATAGCTTCTTCAGTGCTCGGTAAAGGTTATGGATTATTCAAAAATGTCTCCGGAGGCGGTGCGTCAGCTGATCCGGGAGGGCAAGATCACCACACAGACCTCCGGTATGTGTGACGGCTATGCCCAGGGAAATCTTCTGGTGCTGCCTATGGAGCAGGCATATGATTTTCTACTGTTCACCCAGCGTAACCCCAAGTCCTGCCCGGTGTTGGAGGTAGGCGATGTGGGCAGCCGTTTGGTCAAGAGAATGGCAAATGGCGGCGATATTGCCACGGACATTCCCAAGTACCGTGTGTGGGAAAATGGTGTGATGACCGGCGAGTATACGGATGTTTCCCACCTTTGGCGGGATGACTTTGTGTACTTCCTCATTGGCTGCTCTTTCTCCTTTGAGGGTGAGCTGCTGGCAGCCAATGTTCCCGTCCGCCATATTGAAGAGGGCAAAAATGTACCGATGTATCTGACCAATATCGAGTGCGATCCTGCCGGTATTTTCCACGGTAAGACCGTGGTGAGTATGCGTCCTATGCCTGCGGATCAGGCGATTCGTGCCATCAGCATTACTTCCTCTATGCCCCGTGTTCATGGCGCACCCATCCACATCGGTGACCCTGCTGTCATCGGCATTCAGGACATTAACCATCCGGATTTTGGCGATGCCGTCACCATCAAAGCGGGCGAAGTGCCTGTGTTCTGGTGCTGCGGTGTTACGCCTCAGTCTGTGGTGATGAGTGCGAAGCCGCCCATTGCCATCTCCCACGCCCCCGGTCATATGTTTATTACCGATGTGAAGAACTCTCTTCTGAAGGACTGATATTATGTATAAAATTGACTTGAACAGCGACCTGGGCGAAAGCTTCGGCGCATATAAGATCGGCTCAGATGCCCAAGTGATCCCTCTGATCTCTTCTGCCAATGTGGCTTGCGGCTTCCACGCCGGTGACCCCTCTGTAATGGCAAAGACCGTGGCACTGTGCAAGGAAAGCGGCTGCGCTCTGGGCGCACACCCCGGCTACCCGGATCTGGTGGGCTTCGGCCGTCGGAATTTGGCGGTGTCTCCTGCAGATGCCAAGGCAATGACCACCTATCAGATCGGCGCGCTGGATGCTTTTTGTAAGGCAGCAGGCATTCAAATGCAGCACGTGAAGCCCCACGGTGCGATGTACAATATGGCAGCTAAGGACGCAGCTTTGGCAAAGGCCATCTGCGAAGCCATTTACGAGTACGATAAAGACCTGATCCTTATGGGTCTTGCAGGAAGCCAAATGCTGGTGCAGGCAAAGGCTATGGGATTGAAGGCAGCTGCTGAGGTCTTTGCGGACCGTGCTTACGAAGAGGACGGCACACTGGTTGCCCGTACCAAGCCCGGCTCTATGATCGAGGATGAGGACGAGGCTGTTGCCCGAGTGATCCGTATGATCAAGGAGGGTAAGGTCACTGCCATCACCGGCAAGGACATTGCCATTACCGCCGATTCCGTCTGCGTTCACGGTGACGGTCCTAAGGCGCTGGCGTTTGTGGAAAAGCTCCGCAATGCCTTCGCTGCCGAAGGCATCCAAATCGCCCCCCTCACAGAGATCGTAAAATAATACTGAAAAAACCGCCCTTTGGCGGTGCGGAAAAAACGGGAGCGGATCAAACGATCCGCTCCCGAATATTTTATGATCAATCGTTGGTGTAGTTGTCGAAATAACCCTGGATATAGACGATGGGAGTGCCCTTGTCGCCGGAGCCGGAGGTCAGGTCGCACAGAGAACCGATCAGGTCAGTCAGACGGCGGGGGGTCGTGCCTTGAGAGGCCATATTGCCCACCAGACTGGTGCCGTCCTTCTGGGAGATCTTGCTCTTGATGGCATCCTGCAGCTCCTTGCCGGAGAGACCTGCAAAGTCGTTGTCAGCCAAATACTTCAGCTTCAGCTCGTTGGGCGTGCCCTCCAAGCCTTCAGTGTAAGCAGGGGAGACAACAGGGTCAGCCAGCTCCCAGATCTTACCCACGGGATCCTTGAAAGCACCGTCGCCATAAACCATCACTTCGATGTGCTTACCGGTGATTTCCAGCAGCTTTGCCTGAATGTCGTTTACCAATGTGCGGCAGTCACGGGGGAACAGCTTCACGGTATCCTCGGTGGCCTTGTTGGAGCCCAGCAGACCGTAGCTTTCGTTGCAGCCGCTGCCGTCCACAGGTGCAGTCATAATCTCATCCAGACCAAAGACCTTTTCACCGCCGGCGGCCTTCAGCAGGCGCTTGGTGCGCGCACGGGTGTGAATGTCGCAATGCAGTACATTCTTGGTGTAGTTCAGAATGGCGCGGGGATCGTTGGCGAAGATGACCTCCACCTCAGCACCGCTCTCCCGGATCAGCTGAGAGTAATACTCCACATAGTCCACACCCGTGAAGGGGTGCTTCACATAGCCCAACAGCTCACGGTAGCGCTTCTCATCCAGCACATCCTTATAGGGGTCAACACCGTGCTGATCCATCATATCCCAGTCGATCAAGTGGTTACCCACTTCGTCGGAGGGGTAGGAGAGCATCAGAACGACCTTCTTACAGCCCTTGGCAATGCCACGCAGGCAGATAGCAAAACGGTTACGGCTGAGGATGGGGAAGATCACGCCCACAGTCTCGCCGCCCAGCTTGCTGCGGACATCTGCTGCGATATTATCAACAGAAACATAGTTGCCCTGTGCACGGGCGACAATGGCTTCGGTCATAGCCACCACGTCACGGTCGCGGGGAGTCAGCTCGCCATTTTTCATTGCCTGTGCAATGCAGCTGCTAACGATCTCAACAAGGTTATCACCCTCACGGATGATGGGAGCACGGATACCCATAGAAACAGTACCTAACATCCGGCCCATATTCAACACTCCTAATCTGACATAAAGATTGCGGTTTTTACCGTCTGTCATTTTTTACTCAAGTATTATAATACAAAGTGATGCATTTGTAAAACAAAAATTTTAAAAATTCGCAAGTTTTTTTAGGAAGAGGGGGAATCATTTTCCTAATTCCAGTGTTTTTTGGTAAGCAGACAGCACTGCATCCATAGTGCAGCCCCGGAAACCGCCCACTTCCAGCGCGTTCACACCCATAATGGTGGTGCCACCGGGGGAACACACAGCGTCCTTTAATGTGCCGGGATGCATACCGGTCTCCAAAAGCATTTTGGCAGAGCCGGCAACTGTCTGTGCGGCATAAGCCAAGGCTTTGTCACGGGGTAGACCGCAGGCAACCGCACCGTCAGCCAGTGCTTCCACAAACAGGCTGACAAAGGCAGGACCGCAGCCGGACAGGGCACTGCCGGCGTCAATGAGCTTCTCCGGTAGCCGGTCCACAAGACCGGCGTGTGCCAGTGCGCTTTGGAAAACCGAAACCGCTTCGGAAGTGACATTTTCTGTAAAGTCAAACAAAATTGTGCCCTCGCCTACGGATGCAGGAATATTGGGCATAATGCGGATCACAGGATAGTTACCGCCAGCCATTTTGCGAATGTCTCCAATGCACACACCGGCAGCCATAGACACCAGCACAAAGCCGTCCTTTCGGGCAGCCAGCACTGGGGCGATGCTCTCCAGCATTTGTGCCATCACCTGGGGTTTCACACCCAGGAAAATAAAACCGCAGGATTCTGCCACAGCTTCTGTGGTGGCAGTCTGACAGCCAAGGGAAGCCGCAAGGGCTTCTGCCTTTTCGGTCATCTGATCTGCCAGGGTGATATTTTCAGGCGCCATCGCCTTGGCGGCAGCTTTTGCCAAAGCACCGCCCATATTGCCTGCGCCGATAAAACCAAATGTTGTGTTCATAAAAGAGCCTCCTTATCTTACCTGTCCGTCGCCGTGGATCACATACTTGTAGGTACAGATTTCGTCCAGACCCATAGGACCACGGGCGTGAAGCTTTTGGGTGGAGATGCCGATCTCACAGCCAAGACCAAACTCACCGCCGTCGGTGAATCGGGTGGAGCAGTTCACATACACAGCTGCGCTGTCCACCACACGGGCAAACAGGTCAGCAACAGCAGCATCCCGGGTCACGATGCACTCACTGTGACCGGTGGAATGCAGGGCGATGTGCGCCATAGCCTGCTGCGCATCCTCCACTACACCCACAGATAGAATGTAATCCAAATGCTCCGTATCAAAATCCTGTGCAGTTGCCGGTGTGCCGGGGATCACCGCTGCAGCGGAGGTGTCCAGCCGCAGCTCCACGGGATTGACTGCCCGGTCTGCAACCAAACGCTTATGGACTTTGGGCAGGAATTCTTCTGCAATATCCCGGTGTACCAGCAGACACTCCGCGGCATTGCACACAGAGGGACGGCTGGTTTTTGCATTTTCGATGATATTCAATGCCATTTCCTGGTCTGCACTTTGATCCACATAAATGTGGCAAATGCCGGTTCCGGTCTGGATACAGGGTACTTTTGCGCCTTCGGTACAGGCCTTGATCAGACCTGCGCCGCCTCTGGGAATCAGAAGATCCACAAGTCCCACAGCCTCCATCAGCTCCTTGACGCTGCCACGGGTGGTGTCCTGCACCAGCTGCACCAGGTCGGGGGAGAGACCAACAGAAGTCAGACCTTTTTGCATTGCTGTTACAATAGCGTTGGCAGAGAGGAAAGCATCTTTACCGCTGCGCAGCACACAGGCAGAGCCTGCTTTCACAGCCAGTGCCGCTGCGTCGGAAGTCACGTTGGGGCGACTTTCGTAAATAATGGCGATGACACCCACGGGTACGCCCACACGGTCAATGACGATGCCGTTGGGTCGTTCTACACGGCTGCGCACCCGACCTACAGGATCGGGAAGCTGCACCACTTGACGGATGCCGTCTGCCATACTGTGGATCCGGTCTTCTGTAAGTGCCAGTCGATCCAGCATAGACTGCGACAGGTGATCTTTGGCGGCATCCATATCTTTTGCATTTTCCGAAAGAATATTTTGAAAATCCGCTTCCAAAGCGTCTGCCATAGCCAGCAGTGCTTTGTTTTTTAATTCGGTGTCCACAGCCGCCAGCACAGGGGCGGCTTTCTTTGCGGCAGAGAGAATGTCTAAGGTTGTCATATTATTTGCCCTTTCCCACAAAACGGGTGCCGATGCTTTTGCCCTCCAAAAGGGCATAGAGTGCTTCCGGTTGCTGACCGTTGGCAATGATCATATCCATACCGGCTTCGGTGGCGATCTGTGCGGCCTTCAGCTTGGTCGCCATACCGCCGGAGCCTAAGGAAGAGCCTGTGCCACCGGCAAGAGACAGGATCTCCGGTGTGATAGCATCCACCACGGGAATCAGAGTGGCATTGGGATCTTTCCGGGGGTCTGCAGTATACAGACCGTCAATATCGGACAGCAGCACCAAAAGGTCTGCCTGGATCAGCTTGGCAACAATGGCGGACAAGCTGTCGTTTTCACCGATGGTGGTGTGGATGCCGATCTCGTCAATGGCAACGGCATCGTTTTCGTTTACAACCGGCAGTGCGCCCCAGCCCAACAGCTTTTCCAGCGTGTCGTGGACATAAGCGCTGCGGCGCTTGTCCTGAATATCCTCAGCAGTCAGCAGGATCTGTGCCACAGTGTGGTTGTACTCGGCAAACAGCTTGTCATAGGTATACATCAGCTCGCACTGACCCACAGCGGCAGCTGCCTGCTTACCGGGCATATCCTCCGGTCTGCCCGGAAGACCCAGCTTACCTACACCCATACCGATGGCACCGGAGGAAACCAGCACCACCTGGCAGCCCGCATTTTTCAAATCACTGAGCACCTTGCACAGCAGCTCTACCCGGCGGATGTTCAGTCTTCCGCTTGCGTGGGCAAGGGTGGAAGTGCCTACTTTGATCACAATACGCATAAAGATCCCTCTCTCTAAAGAAACATATACGATAATTATACATCAATTTTCTAAGGGAATCAACCTAAAAAATCGGTGCTGTCTCAGCGGTTGAGACAGCACCGAAGCTGTTTATTTATAGGGTTTATACACCAGAAGACCCACCACCATAACAGCGGCGAAAACCGTCAGATACCAAATGCAGGCAATGTCGTGACTGAAGATGCAGGCGATCACCATAAACACACTGCCGCAGAGGGCAAGAGTCGGCAGGACAAAGCGCCGCAACGGATTCTGACCGGTGGCTTTGCGCATCCATTGAATGAGAATAGGCAGATACATCAAATAAACGGTAATAATGGGAAGCTCAGTGGAATCAAACACGAACGGGCCAGTCCAGGTCTGTGCCAGATTGGAAAGGAAAAAGTACAAAAACCAAACAGCAGTTGCCAGCAGGGCAAAAATACCGGAATTGGTGGGCATATTCGTCTTGGGGTCCAGCTGAGAGAAAATGTCGGGGCGGGGGCCTTCGTTACGGGCGGCAAGGGAGTACATACAACGGGTGCAGCCTAGCATCAGACCATTGGTAGTGCCCAAACAGGAGATGGCAATGAAAAGATTTAAAATGTTACCCAGCACACCACCGAAGATGTTGGTAAAGGCAACGGGAGCACCTACATCCACCAGCTGCTGTACCGATGCGCCGCCGGCAACGCCCACGAAGTAAAGAAGATATACAGCGATGATAATGATGCCGCCCAGGATCAGTGCAATGGGAAGATTCTTTTTGGAATCCTTGATCTCGGCATTGACGGAAGTGGCAATGATCCAGCCTTCATAAGCAAAGGCGGTGGCGCACACGGCGGTAAACAGAGGATTGGCGGAGACGTTTTCCACTGTGGCAACGGTTGCCATATTCTCTTGCAGAATGCCGCTGGACAGACCGTATATCAGACCAACGATCGCCATCAGTCCCAAAGGAATCAGTTTGATAATGGTGGTAGTGGTCTGGAATTTGCCTGCCAGCTTGGGAGACAAGGTGTTCATACCGTACACGGCGCAAAGATAGAAAAGCGTCAATGCCATACATTCCGGACCTACAATACAGCCGCCCTCCGCAGCCGGGATCAGCAGGGGAAAGCCGGGATTGACGGAGACAATAAATTCCAGCGTGTATCGTGCGGAGAGCCACGCCAAAGCGGAGGTCATGCCGGGGAAGTAGATGGTGGCGGTAAACCAGCCCATCATATAACCGTACCGGGGGCCTACGGTGGCTTCTGCATAGTCCACAAGACCGTTGACTTTTTCGTAGGTCTGACCCATAAAGGAGAAGGTCAGAAGGCTTACCAGCATAATGGCACCACCGATGATCCATGCCAGAATACCAAGAGGCATATCACCGCCGGTTTTTTGCAGGATGGTCTGTGCTTTAAAGAACACACCGGAGCCAATAACAATGCCCACCACCATACAAATGGCGGTAAAAAGGCCGTATTTTCGTTCCAGTTTGTTGCCCATAAGATCCCTCTTTTCTTAAAATACTAATCTTATATTACAACAAGCTTATGAAGGCTGTCAACGGAAACATTAAGGGAATCTTAAGGAAGCGTCGGCTTTTAATTACGAAAAACGAGAGCAAAGGAGGAGATCTCTTTTGCTCTCGTTTTGATATATGTGTTGTTGTTTACTCTTCCAGTGCGGCGACCTTGGCAATGCGGCGCACGTGGCGTTCACCGTGGGAGAACTCTGTGTTCAGCCAGGTGTCCACGATCTCCAGTGCCAGCAGCTCACCCACCACGGCAGCACCCAGTGCCATCACGTTGGTGTCGTTATGCTCACGGGTCATCCGTGCGGTCAACACGTCAGACAAAAGTGCACAGCGAATGCCTTTGATTTTGTTGGCAGAGACGGAAGCA
This sequence comes from Faecousia sp., assembly GCA_045651005.1. Taxonomy (GTDB): domain Bacteria; phylum Bacillota; class Clostridia; order Oscillospirales; family Oscillospiraceae; genus Faecousia. The sequence goes on along the minus strand of JAZRRS010000060.1, from coordinate 10,463 downwards.
CCAATGCCGGTGGTGCACAGGACGATGCCTCTATCGCATTCGCCGGATGCTACTGCACGGGCGGCAGGTGCGGCAAAGTCGGAATAGTCGCAGCTGTCCAGTGTGTCAGTACCAAAGTTTACAAGCTGATGACCCTGCTTGGTCAGGTGCTCCATAATGGCGTTTTTCAGCGCAAGTGCGCCGTGGTCGCAGGCAATTGCGATCTTCATAGGTGTATCCTCCAAAATTTAAGTGATAACAAGTCCACCGTTGACCGGCAGGACCTGTCCGGTTACAAAATCAGCGTGGGCAAGATATGCCATAGCCTTTGCCACATCCTCCGGTGTGCCGTTTCTTCCCACCAGATTTTCCTGCCGCAGCGCTTCCAGAGTATCTGCATCCACATCCTTGCACATATCCGTCAGAATGACTCCGGGGGCGACGCAGTTGACCCGGATCCCACAGGGACCCAACTCCTGTGCCAGGGCCTTGGTCAAAGCGATCACCGCACCTTTGGTGGCGGAATAGGCAGCTTCGCAGGAAGCGCCCACCTGTCCCCACATAGAACTGACGGTGATGATGCAGCCGGACTGCTTTTTCAGAAAAAAGGGCGTGGCGGCATTGACACAATGGAAGATGCCTTTGACATTCACATCAAAAAGCCTGTCCCAGTCTGATTCAGGCATTTGGCTCATCAGTCCGTAACGGGCAATGCCGGCATTACAGATCAGCACATCCACATCCGGAAGTTGGGAAAAGGCTTCCTTAACGGCATTGCCGTCTGCTACATCACAGCAAATGGCAGTACTACCCGTCTCACGGGCAAGTGCTTCTGCAGCGGTGTGCTCCTTTTCGTACAGAAAAAAGACTCGGTCGCCGCTACCGGCAAACAGCTGAACGGCGGCAGCACCGATGCCACGGGAACCACCGGTGATCAGGATGGTTGACATAACATATCTCCTTGGTTATCTTCTGCGGCTCTTGGTGCGATGGTCAGAATATTGACGGATGGAAGAGATCTTGCTGTCAGATTCAGACATAAAAGCCTTCAGCTTTTCCTCAAACAGCTGATCTGCGGTTTTCGGTGCAGGGGGAGGCGTAGGTGCTGTACGGGCAGCGGGTCTGGGTGCAGTACCTTCCTTATGGGGGGCGAAGCCACGGGGGTTGTCTCTTTGCGGCTTGACCTCCAGACGCTTGATGGAAAGATTGGTTTTGCCGTTCTCGTTGCCAATGACCATAACCTTGACATCCTGACCCTCGGTCAGATGCTGGCGCACATCACTGACATAGGTGTTTGCCACCTCTGAGATATGTACCAGGCCGGTCTTGCCTTCGGGCAGGCTGATGAACGCGCCGAAATTTGTGATGGATTTGACTTTGCCCTCTAAAATTGCTCCTACGGTTAACTCCATATTTTGTTTGCTTCCTCCAATATTAGTTTGCCGGTGTAAACACCACGGTGTCCGGATTTACCAGACCAAAAAATTCTTCCGCAAGTGCGGCGTTGCCATCCACAGAGCCCATAGCTTCGTTCTTTTTGTCCAGCTCATGGTTTTCCTGCTCCAGCGCAGCGGCCTTTTCCTGTGCGGCAGCTGCGTCGGCTTTTGCGCTGCGGATGCCCAGAGTCAAGGTTAGAAGGACAGCGGTGGTCACGATCAGAGTGGCCAGCACGATGCCTTTTGTTGGAAGTGACGTGCGGCAAAATACCACGCGGATACGGCCGAAGGGATTTGCTTTCTTCGCCATAAGAGATACCTCCATCCTTTTGTTTGCGGAAATCACACTTCATTGTACCCTTTCTTTTTTTCTCTTGCAAGAGAAAAATGAAAAAATTTTTAATTTTTTTCGCAAAAAATCGGATAGGAGAGAGGAGTGTATTGAAAATATGGGAAACCAGCCGCCAAAAGGCAGCAAAAAGGGGTTTTGTCAGACGCCCTACCGTTCTGTCCCAAAGGAGGATCCCCACGGGAAGGGAAAGGCTGCAGCTCATCCGGATGTCGCCACCGCAGATGGCAAAGCTATAGTAAAGCCAGACCCAGCCGGCAACCGGAACGAAAAGAAGATCTGAAAGCAGGGTGTACCGGGGGCGCAGAGGACGCAGAAATCCATAGTAGATCCCCAGAAGGCAGCCCAGTACCAGACCGGAGAGAAGCCAACGAAAGGCAGTAGCGGGTGAAGTCATTTGAAAAGACGGCTCCAGAAGCTGCCGGTGGGGCGGGGTTCTTCGTAATAAAGAGCGGAAATATGGCCGTCTACCGCTACTTGTCCACCGTCCAGAGAAAGGGTCTTCAGTACCAGCTGCTGACCTTGTACTTCCAAAAGTCCCAAGGCGGTGCGCAGTACCACAGCAGTGTCGTCAAAGCTGACCACCTCTGTGACACCGCTCATAGTCAGTGCTTTCCGTTCGTTCAGTGTCAGCTTGTGGGGAAGCTGCAATTGCTCCATATCCATCACCTCAAAACAGAATATGCCCGTAGGCTTAAGGATAGAACGATTGACAGTTTGCGCTTTTCGTATTATACTACGAGATTAGAATGGGGGAGTGGTATGCTGATTCGTTCTATGGCGCTTGAAGGGGTATCCGGTCACGAGGCAGGGCAGCTGCTTTTGAAGCAAATGTATGAGAAACACACAGGGAAACCTATGCCCCTTGTTCTGAGATCGCCCCGGGGAAAGCCGTATTTTGCTGACGGAAGCGCACATTTTTCTATATCCCACACCAAGCGACGGGTGTTTTGCGTTTTGTCAGATATGCCGGTGGGTGTGGATGCAGAGGAAACAGATCGGCAGATCGACCTGCGCCTTGCGGAGAAGATTCTGTCTTCGGCAGAACGGAAGCGTTTTGAAGAAACTGAGGACAAGCGTGAGTTCCTGCTGCGGCTTTGGGTGCTGAAGGAGGCATCTGCCAAGCTTACCGGAGAAGGCTTACAGGGTTACCCCTGTCATACAGACTTTTGTTCCCACGACCCCCGGATACAGGTCATTGATAACTGCTTTGTGGCAGTGGTGGAATAGATAAAATCAAATTTATTGCTCTGTTCACAACCGCACCGATTGTCATTGCGAGGAGCGAAGCGACGTGGCAATCTTAAAAACCAACTGTCTGCTTGAGATTCCCACGCCGGTGCGCACACCGGCTCGGAATGACAATGGGATTGTGCTTGTCTTGCAACAGCGCGATAAATTGAAATTTGAAGAAGAACAAGTATTATTATTCATTATTATAGATCGGAGAGATACTATGCTGTTTGATACCCACGCCCATATGAATGATCCCATTTTTGATGAGGACCGGGAAGTGGTGCTTTTGGGACTTCGTGACAAGGGCGTTGAATATATGATGAATGTGGGTTGCTGTCGGGATTCTTCCCGGGATTGTGTGGCAATGGCGGAGAAATACCCCTTTGTCTATGCCTCTGTAGGTACCCATCCCGATGCGGCAGACGAAGTCAACGAAGAGGTATTGGAAGAATACAGCAAGCTGGTGAAGTCTTGTCGTAAGGTACGTGCCATTGGTGAGATCGGTCTTGATTATTATTATGAGACTGTACCCCGTGAGCGGCAGCAGGAAGCCTTCCGGATGCAGATGGCACTGGCACAGGAACTGAAAATGCCGGTGATCGTCCACGAGCGCAATGCCCACGACGACGGTATGCGCATCGTAAAAGAGTTTAAAAATGTCACCGGTGTGTTTCATTGTTATTCCGGTTCTGCGGAGATGGCACGGCAGCTGGTGGATATGGGTTGGTACATCGGCTTTACCGGCGTGTTGACCTTTAAGAATGCCCGTAAGGCGGTAGAGACCGCAGAACGGATCCCACTGGAGCGCATCGTGCTGGAAACGGATTGCCCCTTTATGGCACCGGAGCCATTCCGGGGCAAGCGCAATGATCCCGGCTATCTGTATCGTATGGCAGAACGTCTTGCGGAGATCCGTGGGATCTCGGTGGAGGAGGTTCACGCTGTCACCACCGAAAACGCAAAGAAATTGTACCGACTGTAAAAGGAGAAATCATATGGAAAGAAAGCCTGTATTTGAGGGCGCAGCTACTGCGCTGATCACCCCTTTGAATGAAAATGGTGTAGACTATCCGGCACTGGAAAAGCTGATCAACTGGCAGATCGAAAAGGGGATCAATGCTCTTGTGATTTGTGGCACTACAGGCGAAAGCTCCACTCTGACCGACGAGGAGCATCGTCAAGTGCTGAAATTTTCTGTGGAAGTGGCAGCCGGCCGTGTGCCTATGATTGCAGGCACCGGCTCTAACGATACTGCCTATGCGGTAGACTTGACAAAGTTTGCTTGCAGTATCGGTTATGATGCTATGCTGGTGTCCACTCCTTACTATAATAAGACCACGCAGAAGGGTCTTATTGCTATGTTTACTGCTATTGCAGATGCCTCCACAAAGCCTTTGATCCTGTACAATGTGCCCTCCCGTACCGGAATCAATATTGAGCCTGCTACCTACGCTGCTCTGGCAGATCATCCTATGATCTGTGCCATTAAGGAGGCAAGCGGTAATATTTCTCAGATTGTGGAAACGGCTGCACTGGTGGGAGATAAGCTGGATATTTACTCCGGCAATGACGATCAGATCGTTCCCATTATGGCCTGCGGCGGAAAAGGCGTGATCTCTGTGCTGTCCAATGTGATGCCTATGGAGACGGTGACGCTGTGCGAGCGTGCTCGCCTGGGTGATATGATTGGTGCTATGGGCTGGCAGAAGAAGCTTCTGAAGCTGACAAATCTTCTGTTTTGTGAGGTCAATCCCATTCCCGTGAAAGCGGCAATGGCAGCGATGGGTTTTTGTGAAAACCAACTTCGGTTGCCGCTGGTACCAATGGAGAAGGCGCACCGGGAACAGCTGCTTTCCAGTATGCGTGAACTGGGGTTGGATGTATGAGCCTTATGTATGAAAATCTGGGTGTCCGGAATGGTCACCTGACCTTTGCGGGATTGGATACCGCAGACCTGGCGCAGCAGTACGGCACGCCGCTGATGCTGGTGGATGAAGAAAAGATCCGCAGCCGCTGCCGCACCTACCTGCAGGCTATGGAAAAGTACCTGCCGGCAGGCTCTCACCCTATGTATGCCAGCAAGGCTCTGAGCATCAAACAGATCTATCGGGTGATGGCGCAGGAGGGAATGGGCGTGGATGTGGTGTCCCGGGGTGAGCTGTATACTGCGGCAATGGCTGGTTTTCCTATGGAAAATGCCTGCTTCCACGGTAACAGCAAGACCGATGAGGACATTGCGTTTGCTATGGAGCAGGGCGTTGGCTGCTTTGTCTGCGACGGTGCAGACGAGGTGAAAGCCATCAATGCCATCGCTATCCAAAAAGGCATACGCCAAAAGGTGATGCTGCGGTTGTCTCCCGGAATCGACCCCCACACCCATGAGAAGATCAGCACCGGACGGGTGGACTGCAAATTCGGCACTGCCATCGAAACCGGACAGGCAGAGCAGCTTGTGGCGGATACCTTGTCACTTTCCCATATTGAACTGACAGGCTATCATTGTCATATCGGCTCTCAGATCTTTGAGGCAGAGCCTTTCTATGATGCTGCCCGTATGATGTTGAAGTTTGTGGCGCAGATGCAGGAGAAGTACGGTTACTTCCCCAAAGAGTTGGATCTGGGTGGCGGTATGGGTGTGCCTTATGTGGAAGGCGACGATACCATTGACTATGCGGAAAACATTAAAAGCATCGGTGTCTGCATCCAAAGCATCTGCAAGGAGATGAATATAGCGGCACCTGCCATTGTAATGGAGCCGGGACGCAGCATCGTGGCAGATGCAGGCATTACTTTGTATCACGTCACTGCGTTGAAGGAGATTCCCGGGTTTAAGAATTATGTGGCAGTCAATGGCGGTATGGCGGACAATCCCCGTTATGCTTTATACGGTGCTGCCTATACGGTGCTGGCGGCAGACCGGATGGAGGAAACGAAGGATTTCCTTTGTACTGTGCCAGGCTGCTGCTGCGAAAGCGGCGATCTTTTGCAGGAGGATGTGTGGCTGCCCAAACCCAGGCGGGGTGACCTGCTGGCGGTGCTGACCACCGGCGCATACAACTATTCTATGGCTTCCAACTATAATCGTGTCCTGCGGCCCCCTGTGGTGATGGTGGGGTCGGACGGGCCTTATGTGGCGGTTCGCCGGGAGACTATGGAAGACCTGCTCGCCTGCGATCTATAAAAACAAAATAGTAAAATGTCATCCTGAGCGAGCGCAGCGAGCCGAAGGATCTCCACCTTTCTTTGGGGATTCTTCGTCGTGTTGCTCCTCAGAATGACATTTGTTTTTTATGATAATATTATGCCTCCGGATTGTTTTGACGGATGGTTGCCACCAGCTTGTCAACAAAGGTCCATACCGGCGGCTCCAGCCACTTGTCATAAAGAATGCACATATACAGTGCCTGATGCCAGTTTTCTATGGGAACAAAGCGAATATCCTCCCGTTCCTGTAAACAGTCGTCGGGTACTACGCAAATACCCACTCCGGCTGCCACCAGATCCAGTGCAGTCTGGGCGGTGTTTGCGGTGCAGACGATGTGTTCGTCGGCAGATACACCGCTGGCCCATTGACCGAAGCTGTTTTCCAGATCGTAGTTGAAAACGATCTGAGGCTCGTGGGCCAGTTGATGGGGCTGCAAGCGCTCGTTGTTGCACAGAGGATGTGTTTCCGACAGTGCCACAGAGAAATTTCTTCGGCACAATTTTCGAAAGTGGAGGGTGCGGTCGCGGTCGGTGGTGTCTACGATTGCCATATCCAGCTTCTCCTGGCGCACCATATCCATCAGATCTTCTGCGGAGCTTTCGGTAAGACGGAAACGGATGCGGTCGTTTTGTTTAATGTAATCTGCGATCTCTTGGGATACTGTGCCGCTGACCGTGCCGGATACTACGCCCAGACGGATCAGCACCGGAGCGCTGACCTTGCTGTCCCGCAGGGTCATAGATGCTTCGTTCAGCTCCTTCATTGCCGTATCTACTTTTTCTTGATAATACCGACCTTCTTCGGTAAGCCGGATGTTTCTGCCCACTTTTTCAAAAAGCCGCACACCGCCCAGCTCATCCTCCAAATGATGGATGGCGCTGGAGAGGGAAGGCTGGGAGATGCCCAGCCGGGCGGCGGCAAGGGTATAATGCTCTGTTTGCGCAAGAACAGAGAAGTATCGAAGATAGTTATAGTTCATTTGTGCGACCTCTACAAATCTATAGATATAAACTATAGATAAAATATCATAACTATATTGGTTTTTGCAAGAAAAATTTGTATAATGACGAAGGTTTTTGAAAAATCCCCTGTTCCCCCCGGAAACAACCGTTGCTTTCCAAGGAGATATGTGGTAAAATGCTGGAAGGAATATATCAAGGAGAAAGCAATATGAGTTTTACATACAAGGGCCTGAAGGCTAAGCTTGAAAGACATTTGATTACGGAGGAAGAGGTCAACCGCAATTTGCAGCGTCTGTTGGATCAGAATCCCCGGATCGCAGAGGTCACCGATCGTCCCACAGAGCAGGGCGACGAGGTGATTCTGGATTATGCAGGCTTCTGCGACGGTGAGCAGTTTGCCGGTGGCACTGCGGAAAATCAGACGTTGGTGCTGGGAAGCGGAATGTTCATCCCCGGTTTTGAAGAGCAGCTGCTGGACAAAGTTCCCGGTGAGGAAGTGACTGTGAAGGTGACGTTCCCCAAGCAGTATCATTCTGAAGCCTTGGCAGGCAAGGAAGCTGAGTTCCGTTGCAAGATCAAAGCCATCCGGGTAAAGACCCCTTACCAGCTGGACGATACCTTTGCAAAGGAAGTCGGTCAGTGTGAATCTCTGGAGCAGATGCGTAAGAAGATGCAGGAAAGCCTGCAGGCTTACGCTGATGAGCGTGGTGAGATGGATTTACAGGACAGCCTGCTGCGCCAGGCAGCAGAGACTTTGGATCTGACCATCTCTGACAAAATGCTGGCGGATGCGGTAGAGGAGCAGCTGCAGAATATGCGCGCGCAGCTTTCTCAGCAGGGCTTGAGCCTTGAAATGTACTGCCAGTTTATGAACACCACCGAGGAGGCTCTCAAGGAGGATATGAAGCCTCAGGCAGAGTTCGCCATCCGCAGTCGTGCTGCCATCGACGAAATCGTGCAGATCGAAGGTCTGGAAGCAGACCAGGAGGATATTGGCAAGGCACTTGCCATTATCGCCCGTCACAACAACATCACTGTCGAGCAGCTGAGGGAGCAGTATGATGCCGCTCTGGAGCAGGCAGTGATCAACAGTGTCCTTACCGGCAAGGTTATGCAGCTCATTCGAGAAGCAGCCGTTGTCGAATAAATAAAGGAAATCAATTTATTAGTATTGTGCCGAAAGGCACCAAACATTAAGGAGGAAAATACTATGGCAATCGTTTTTGACGAAAATGGCAAGTATGTGGACGAAAAGGGTTTTGTGAAGCTTGACCCCACTAAGTTCGCTGACTGGCAGATCGCAGAAGAGGCAGAAAAGACACTGCCCTCCGTGGAGTTCTTCCGCGAGAAGCTGGGTCTGCTGCCCGAGGAGATCATCCCCTACGGCAAGACCCCCAAGATCGACTTCATCAAGGTTATGAAGCGTCTGGCTGACAAGCCCGATGGCAAGTTCATCGAGGTCACTGCTGTTACTCCTACTCCCTTCGGTGAAGGTAAGTCCACTGTTTCTCTGGGTCTGATCGAGGGCCTGGGTTACATCGGCAAGAACGCAGGCGGTGCTCTGCGTCAGCCCTCCGGCGGCCCCACCATGAACGTTAAGGGTACTGCAGCCGGCGGCGGTAACGCTCTGCTGATGCCCATGACCGAGTTCTCTCTGGGTCTGACCGGTGATATCAACGACATCATCAATGCTCACAACCTGGCTATGGTTGCTCTGACTGCCCGTATGCAGCACGAGCGTAACAACAACGACGAGTGGCTGGCTATGAAGGGCCTGAAGCGTCTGGATATCGACCCCAAGCGTGTGGAAATGGGCTGGGTCATCGACTTCTGCGCACAGAGCCTGCGTAACATCATCATCGGTATCGGCGGCCGTCTGGACGGCTTCATGATGGAGTCCAAGTTCGGCATCGCTGTTGGCTCCGAGCTGATGGCTATCCTGGCTGTTGCTAAGGATCTGAAGGATCTGCGTGAGCGTATCGGTAATGTTGTTGTTGCTTACTCCAAGAGCGGCGCTCCTGTTACCTGTGAGGATCTGGATGTTGCCGGCGCTATGACCGCTTGGATGCGTAACGCCATCAACCCCACCATGTGCTACTCCGTCGAGCATCAGCCTGTGCTGATCCACGCCGGTCCCTTTGCTAACATTGCTATCGGTCAGTCCTCTGTTATCGCTGACCGTCTGGCTCTGAAGCTGTTCGACTACCATGTTACCGAGTCCGGCTTTGCTGCTGACATCGGCTTCGAGAAGTTCTGGAACGTTAAGACCCGTCTGTCCGGTCTGACTCCCAACGTTTCCGTTCTGGTTGCTACCGTCCGTAGCCTGAAGATGCACGGCGGCGGCCCCAAGGTTACCCCCGGTGCACCTCTGCCCAAGGAGTACAAGGAAGAGAATCTGGAACTGCTGGAGAAGGGTACTTGCAACCTGTTCCATCACGTGAACACCATCAAGAAGTCCGGCATCAACCCCGTGGTCTGCATTAACCGTTTCTACACCGATACCGATGCAGAAATCGCTCTGCTGAAGAAGCTGTGTGCTGAGAGAGGCGTTCGTTGCGCAGAGTCCAACCACTGGCGTTACGGCGGCGAGGGTGCTGCTGAGCTGGCTCGTGTTGTTGTTGAGGCTTGTGAGGATCCCGTGGAAGTCAAGTTCCTGTACGATCTGAATATGCCTCTGCGTCAGCGCGTTGAGCTGATTGCTAAGGAAGTCTACGGTGCTGACGGTGTTACCTGGCTGCCCCTGGCTGTTGAGAAGGCAGAGCGTTTTGAGAACGATCCCAAGTACGCTGATTACTGCACCATGATGGTTAAGACTCACCTGTCCCTGTCCGACGATCCCACCAAGAAGGGCGTGCCCACTGGTTGGAAGCTGACCGTCCGCGACATTCTGGAGTACGGCGGCGCTAAGTTCCTGTGCCCCATGGCTGGTACCATCTCCATGATGCCCGGTAGCGCTGCTGACCCCGCTTACCGTCGTGTCGACATCGACACCGAAACCGGCAAGGTCTCCGGCCTGTTCTAAGTTTTTGCAAACTCTCCAAACACTTACATCCGCGCAGTAGCAGTCCTTTTGCTCCATAGCTGCGCAAGGCAGCTTTGAAATACACAAAGTATGTCTGCAGCTGTCTTGCTTGCTATGAAACAAAAATCCTTGCTATGCATCGGATGACGCGTTTCTCGAGCTTGCAGAGCGCGTAACCTGAAAGTGTTTGAAAACCTGATCCCAAATAGCAGAGGCGGTTTACCGCCTCTGCTTTTGGAGCATTTTTGATGGTTGACAGTTGACAGTTGAAAGT
>JAZRRS010000059.1:0-46346 GCA_045651005.1 Faecousia sp. | reverse complement strand
AGGAAACGCTGTGGGCCAGGATGGCGTTCTTCATATCCTCGTAGCCCACTTCCTTGGAGGCAGATGCCTTCAGGGTGGACTGGAAGAGGTTCACCAGCTCCAGCAGGCGGTTGTCAGCCATGGTGGCAGCCTGGGAAGCGATCAGATCGTTGCTGTCATCTGCGCCTGCGCCCACAGTCTGGGTGCGGTACTCAGAAAGACCCAGAATATCGGTGGAATACAGGGTGTTGGAGCCGGTATAAACAGGATCCAGATAGACGTAGTAGTTAAACAGCACGTCTTCCATGGTCAGAGGATGACCGTCGGAGAACTTGATGCCATTTTTCAGAACAAAAGTATAGGTGGTGGTATCATTCTTGTTTTCTACGATTTCGTAGTCCTTGACCACCACAGCCTCGTCCTCGCCGTAAGCGACTTCAACTTCACCGTTCTCGTACTTGGAGCCCAGCATACCGATCTGGGTCATTGCCACGATGGTGCCGTCAGCAGCGGCGGTGTAGAAGAAGGGATTGAACAAACCGTCCAGCTGGTCGGTCATAATCACAAATGCGTCAGACTTTGCGCCGCAGCCGGAGAGCACAGAGCCCATACTCAGGCACATTGCGATGCATAGAAGGGTCGCTAAAATTCTTTTCTTCATATTCTCGCTCCTTATCAATTTTCGTTCACGGGTTCTGTACCCACAGTTTCTTCAGGGGTTTCGGTGCTCCCGGTCTCTGTAGTTTCCGGAATATTGACCACAACACCCTCCGGCTCCTCACCGGTCTTTTCCCAAATCACATTGGTTGCATCGATGTCAACCTCACCCATACCGCAGATCAAGCCGATGACATAATCCTCCGTGCCGAAATAGCACTTGGGATCGATCACCAACTTACCGGAGGCAATGGTAACATCTGTGACCGTTGCATCACCGGAAACTGTACCGGCAAACAAGCCAAAAGTAGCGCCTGCCATACGGGTACCGCCCTTGATCGTGAAGGTTACATTCTCAAGGGTCAGATCGCTGATCACAGCGGTTTCTGTCAGCTGACCAAACAATCCGCTGACCAGCTTGGAATTGTTGGACTGGGTCACATCGATATTACGGAAGGTGTGGCCGTTGCCCTGAATCGTACCGGCGAACGCACCGTGCATCAGAGAAGTGGGCCAGTTTTCACCCTCAAAGTCCAGATCCTCGTGGATCACATAGCTGCCTGCCACACTGGCATTGTCAAGGAATTGCTCCACATTATAAATGTGGTACCATTCCCCTTCCATCCAGTCTACGTACAGCTGCAGGGTCTTGCCTTCACCGGTACCGGTGGCAAGATCCACCTTGCCGGGATGCTCCACCTTTTCAGCTTCCACAGCCTGTGTGCCCTCGGCATCCAGATAGACACCATTGAAGGTGTAGCCTGCCTTTTCGGGGAAACTGTTCATTTCCACCGCACCGGTCTCCTTGTCCCACTGAGGAACAAGGATATCCTTACCAGCGGTAGGGTCATAGTTTACAGTCTGCATCAGTTCGCCACTTTTCAGATCATAGAACTCGATCTGGAACATAGGGATCCATGCAGCATACAGGGTCAAGACAGGCTCTCTGGAGGTATGGTCCGCAGATGTATCTACCTCAAGCAGATCCTTTTTGAAATCCCAAGGATCGGCATAGGTGTATACAGGATTACCCTTGTCATCCTTGCCGGCTTCCGTGCGGCTGGCATACCAGCCCGCAAGGAAGTATCCGTTGTTGATTGCAGTAAATGCGTTCTTTTCTCTGGCAGCGTCGTCCGGTGCGATCAACGCAACCTTGGCTTTGCCATCAGACTGAGCCATATCCTTCACATTGAAGGAGTCCACGATCACAGAGGTATTGGTAGTGAAAAAACCACCGTTGGCATCAAACTTAACGCTGACAGAGAAGTTCTCTGCATCGTTGGCTGCGTAGGGATCGTCTGCCTTGGTGTTCACCATACCTACGATCATCATCACAACGCCTGCTGCCAACACAAGACCTGCAATGCAGCCCAACACGATCATAATGATTTGACGGAGCTTGGGATCCATCGGTTTGCGAGCTTTCTTCACTCGCTTTTTCCGCACCTTGGGAGCTTTGCGCACCTTAGGTGCTTTTGCCTTGGGAGCTTCCTCAACAGTCTCAGATACCTCTTCAACTGTCTCCGGCTCTGCTACCGCTTCATTCGCTGTTTCTGCTTCCTGGTTCTTCTTTTTGGACAGCTTTTCTGTTACAAACAGCCAAGCTGTTACACACAGACCAGCGATCAAAGCGCCAAATTTCACCAGATATTTCCACACCCACTTAACTGCTGCAACCAGCAGAGGCCAAGCTTTTTTGGCAAGGCTCACCAGTTTTTTCCAGATGTTTTTCACAACAGTCAAAACCAGCGCCAGAAATTCAGTTGCTGTTTCTTTGATGCTGCGCTCTTCTTTCCGGGCTTTCAGCACCACAAAGACCACAGCAGCGGCTGCCGCCAACAGGATCACGCCCAGCAGCACCAGCAGGATCACCAGCCAAGCTGCTCCGCTTTCCTTCTTTTCCGGTACGGCAGGAGTCTCAGGAGCAGTCTCTGTGCCCTCCCCTTCCGTGGGAGTCAAAGAGACGATTCTCTGCTCGGCAGAGACAAGGTCAGAATAGTTCACAACCAGCGCCTGCTGCTCCAGTGTGGGGATCTTGTTGTACAGAGCACGGGCATTTTCCACCAACGCACGCTGCTCATAAGAAACCTTTTCCGGAATATTCTTGATCGCCTTGATGGTCTTCAGTGTATCCTTATTCGGAGCCTGTGCGCCATCAATTGCCAAATCCACTTCAAAATACTGACGCAGGATAAAGGTATCATAATTGGTACCATTGGCAGGTCTGACCATAGTCAGCTTATTATCCACATATCCAACAAAATCAACGAAGTTAGCACCATAGAACACATTGGAATACAGACCGTCAGTGGAGTTCCACATATAGTAAGGAATCAAGCCGTTACCAATGATCTGTACATCGTTTCCGTCGTAGTCCTTATAGCTGCCGAAGTCACCGGTTCCGGGCATATACTTGTAGCTCTCGTACCGGGTACGGTCAAACTCCTCTTCCATAATGGGTGCTTCGTGGCTGCCGAATACCACAGTATCCAGTTGATCGCAATCAAAGAATGCTTTGTGACCGATGGAGAACAGCGTATTGGGGAGCACCACCATCTCCACCTTGCTGCCGGCAAATGCCAAACTGCTGATGCGGACAGTGTCCTCTGCCACCGTTACATACTCGGGATTTCTACCGGTGTAGTTCACCAGTTCAAGGCCGGTATCCAGCAGGGCATACACGGAGCCATCAATAACTCGCACAGTGTCGCTGATCTCATAATCGAAGGTCTGCACCATTTTGTCCTTGCCGTTTACTTCCTGCTCCTGCATAGTGCTGAAGGGCTCCAGCGCACACATTGCAAAGGGGTTGTCGCCCAAGGTCTCCAGATCCTCACCCAGAGTTACCTTGAAGGCAGTCAGCTCCGGCTTCATAAATGCATAAGTGCCGATGTGCTCAGCCGCTGTCAGATCTGCCTCACTCAAGGCATTATTCAAGAACGCATAGTCACCAATAGAGGTAACAGCATTCAGATTCAGCACCTTAGAAAGCTTGCGGCACTCTGCGAATGCGTTATCAGCAATCTCACAGCCCTCCGGATTCAGTGTCAGCTCAGTCAGCGCTTCATTGTAAACAAAGGCTGCCTCACCGATTTCCTCAGCCAGGGACAGGTTTACGCTTGCCAGTGCTCTGCACTCGCTGAACGCATAGTCGCCTACAGTCTTAACGCCTGTCAGGTTGATGGAAGTAAGCTTCTTACAGTCAGCAAACGCATACTGAGGAATCTCAGTGATCTTCTCACCCAGGTTCACCGTGGTCAGTTCGTGACAGTACACAAAAGCATACTCGCCAATGGATTCGGCACTTGCCAGATCCACACGCTCCAGCTTGGAAGCATGGTAGGTGTACATATAAGTACCCTCAGAGCTGACAGCACCCACCTGCATATTCTCATCCAGACAGATCATATAGCTGTCACCGGAGAAGGCGTAGTCACCGATGGACACTGCCTTGCTCAAGTCGATGTTCTTCAAAGAAGAGTTGTTGTAGAATGCCATCTTTCCAATCTCGGCATTCTCACCCAAAGTCACTGTTTCCAGGCTGTGAGCATTGCTAAACGCATTCTCCCCCAGAACTACGTTATCACCGATGGTCAGGGTCGTCAGCGCAGTCTGGAAAGTGTAGTAGAAGTACTTCTCAGTCTCCACCTCAGCAGTTTCCGCTTCAGCGTTCTCATCCTGCACAGTACCCTTTACCTCGTCGTAGCTGTTGATGGTAAAGACATAATCCTTATTATGACCGAATGCGTACTTCCCCACTGTAACATCGTTACCGATGGTAACTGTAGCAAGACTCTTGCACTCGCTGAACACGCCCTCACCGATCTGCATACCATCAGGAATGTTCACTTCGGTAATGGCTGTGAACGCAAAAGCATATCTGCCGATTTCCGTATCCACAGTAAACTTGGGAAGCTCTGCAATAACGGTCTCAAAGAAAGCATACTCACCGATCTTTGTCAGCTCGCCCAGTTTTACAGTCGCAATCGCCTTTGCAGAACCGAAGGCATAGTCGCCCACTTCTGTGACATTGGGCAATTCCACTACCGTGAGCTTCTGATTGTGAGAGAAAGCACCGTCAGCCACAGCTGTGACCTCAGAATTGCTGAATGCACCGGTCAGCGTGGGTACTACCGCCACAATCGTCTTGCCGTCAGCAGAAAGAATGTGGTCAGAAGACTGTACCTTGTAAGACTTGCTTCCGTCCTTAACTTCCAGCGTCTTTACAGCGGTATCCCGGAACGCAAACTCACCGATGTCATTTACATCGGGACCAACGGATACGCTCTCCAACGCCTTACACTCATAGAACATACCCTCAGGCAGCACCGCAGCGTTTACATAGAACGCCTTCAGCGTCTCACAGCCGGTGAAGCAGTAAGGACCATACTTGACCTTAGGTGCAGTTACCGTAACCGTATCCAGCTTCTTACAACCGGCAAAGGCATACTCACCAATAGACAGCAAAGTATCCGCTGTCACAATGCCCTTCAGTTCCTGGTTGCCTGCAAACGCATAAGCAGAGATCACGCAAATAGAGGGCAGCTCCAGCGTCTCCTGCAAATTACAGTTTTCAAAAGCGTGCTGGTTAATGATCTTCAGATTGTTCTCACCGCTGAAGGTAATCTTCTTCAGTGCTGTACAACCATAGAACGCACCGTACTCAATGGCCTCCAATGTAGAAGGCAGCACGATCTCCTCAAGACCGGTCAAATTTGCAAAGGCATAAGCACCGATTTTCTCGATGCCCTCAGGCAGAATGACCTTGGTAATGGTAGATTCACCGATGTACCACTGCTTAGAGGTCTCCGCATCATCGAATTCCAGTTCTTCCTGAGTCTTGGGAATATATTCAAAGTTTGCAAATGCAAAGTTACCGATTTCTGTCAGCGTCAGTTCCTCGGGGAAGGTCACCAAACCGCCATTACCAAAATAATGGGTCAGGCTCGCGCCGGTAGTGATGAAGGGATCCAGCACTTCCACAGAAACGGACTCAGAATAATAGGTGCTCTTTCCGTCCTGCATCACCTTAATGGTGACGGAGGCGAAGCCCTCTGCCACAGCGGTCACGTTGCCAGCCGCATCGATCTTTACGATGTTTTCGTTACTGGTTTCAAACTCCACCGTGGTATCGTTGGGGAAGAAAGCATCCAGATCGTAGGTAAGACGCACCGTTTCGGAGGGGTACATTTCCAAATTGAAGTTACCCTCAAAGAAACGCTTGTCTCCGGTGTCGCCGATCTTCTTCTCGGCACTGTCTACCACATAATAAGCCTTTTGGGTCTGATAACCGGTAAGGCGGAAGATGTCAGCAACCGGTTTGTCATAACGACGGTAACCGTCGTCCTTTTCATCCAGCACCTTAACCGGGAAGGTCACGTTCTTGCCGGTAGCAGGATTGGTAACACGAATCACCGCATTGCCGGACTTCACTGCCACCACCTTATTGTTGACCACACGGACAACACTGGGCTTGGAGGAAGCAAAGGTCAGCAGTTCCGCCCACTCAGTATCCGGTTCAACCAGAGGCTCAAGAGCAAACACCTCATTGGGGCTAAGGGTCAGACCCTCCTCACCCAGACTCTCAAAATAGAAGTCAGTAATATCGTCAGGTAGACCGATCTCAAAGGTAGCGTAGTTCAGTGCGTAGTCATAGCAAGTAACTGCAAAGGACTTGTCGTTGAGAGAGCCTTCCTTGATCTCGTATATGTAATCCGTCAGCTCCAGCTTCACCGTGGTGGTGGCATTGCGCTGGGAATATACGGGAGTCATAAACTGCTCAAAGGAGAACAGCTCCGGCACCACATTGCCCTCTTCGTCGGTGCTCTCACCCACATAGCCAAGCTGTGCCGCCATAGCGTGGTGGTTGTCAAAAATATCCACATTTGCGTAGAGGCGGTTCTTCTTCAGCGTCTTGTCATATTCATAGGTGAATTCCACACCGGTGACGGTGGGTGCTTCAAAATCCACTGTCAGAGGGAAGGAGAAGGTGTTTTTCTTATTGGTCTCTAAACCGCCATCCTCACAATCCAGGTAGCCGGTAAGGGTAACGGTATACTGAGAGTTGTTCTTCAGATTGTAGTCCAGGGTGTCAAACTCGATTTCCACATTTGCAGGGTAGATAGAGCCGCCATCACCGTAGGACTTACGCACATCTGTATCCACCGTTTCAAACACTACCTGACCGGTGGTATCATCTGTAATGCTGATCTCAATGCGCTGGGCATTACGAAGCAGACCAGCCCAAACAAAACGCAGGGCGTGGATCGTACCCTCCTGGTTGGAAAGCGCCACATAATCCCGGTTTGCAGAAATCACCATATCCTTGGGATCCTGCAGGAAGTAATAAGTACCCAGATAGCTGACATAATCCTCGGACACGCCACCCACAGGCCGGGTGCCGTAGGCATCCGGCATAACCTTATCTTCCAAAGCAAGGGTTTCGTCCAGTTCGTGCTCGTGGGTTTCAAAGAAATCCAGGTCAAACAGAGGTGCAACCGTCCAGTCGCCGTAGAAAGCAAGGTACGGTACGCTCAGATCCACCTTGGTGCCGCTCTTTGCCTGCAGCGTGATGTAACCTTCCACATACATACCGTTTTCGAAGGAAGCATCCAGATATGCCTTGTCCTTATCAGACAGGGTCACCTTCACAGTGACCTTGGCAGTCTCGCCACTCTTAACGGTGACCTTCTTGCCGGAGAGCTTGCCGCCCTCCACACTCAGCACATCGATCTTACCTTCCAGCTCATAAGCCTCTTCGGTAACGGTGGTCAAGCCGTGAGCAGTCTTAGTGTCGCTAACGCCCTCGGTGAGCACATAGCCGCCGATCTCATAGCTGAGGCTCTTCTTGCCGAAGTTGTTCACCGCAAAGGTCATTTCGTAAACGCCTGTCTTTTCCTTGTCATCACCCAGCTGCAGCTTGGTTTTATCCATTTCCTTACCGTCTGCATCGAAGGTAGAGATGTAGGGGGTGGTGTTGATGGAATTCATCAGATTAGCAAGACCTGCACCCTGCTTTCTGACAGAGTAAGGCAGTCCGTTGGTATTCAATGCAATGTCCGCAGTAGACATCAGCAAGCAGTTGACCATAGAATTGACCTTCACATTGTCATCCGCAATGTTGGGGAAATTCTCTACCACATACTGGCGCAGCAAAATGACAACACCAGCCAGGTTGGGGCAAGCCATAGATGTACCGGAAAGACGATCGTAACCGCCACCGGTGACAGAAGAGAGAATGTTGCCGCCGTGGGCGGTGATTTCCGGCTTGATCTCCAGATTCGGTCCGGGACCCCAGGAGGAGAAGTCAGAAATGAAAGGACCGGAAGTCTGCTTCTTGCTGATGGTCAGCTTGCCGCCCTTCTGCTCTGCCAGCATCTCGCCGTCATCCTGAGAGATGGAGCACACTGCCAGCTGGGCAGTACCCACGTTCATCTTGATCTCACCGGATACATTATTATATATAATGATACCGGCTGCGCCCTGTGCCTCTGCGATCATCGCCTTTTCCTCAAAGGTGTTGTCGCCACGGCGTACCAGTGCGATCTTGCCTGTTACATCCACACCGGTGTAGTCAGCAGTTCTGCCCACACCGGGGATGACCACATATTCATAGGTCTTGGAATTCTCCTCACCCAGCAGGGTTTCAAAGAAATCGTTCTCTTTCGTAGTGCCGTTGGTAGACTCATCAAAGTAGATGATGGTATCTTTATACTTAATGTAGGGTGTCTCCTCACCATTGATAGAGGCAACAGACATAGCGCCGGCGTAAGTACCGGGAGAGCCTACTGTACCGGTATCAGGATTGGAGGTAAGACCCAAGTTGCCGTTCTTTTCAGAGCCGTATGCGGAATTATAGCTGTTGGATGCCGCAACGATCAGGCCAATGCCTGCCTCGCGGATCTTCTCATAAACACCGCTCTCCAGTTCCTCTTCACCCTCACGGCTGAAGCCACAGGCAGTACCCAGAGACATATTGATTACATCCACGCCCAGGATGACACAATCTTCCAATGCGTTCAGAATCCAGGAAGCGCGAGCAGTATCCATTACGTCAGAGAATACCTTCATGGATACCAGCTGAGCATTGGGAGCAACACCGGTGATCGTGTCGTCCTTGCCCACAATGACACCGGAAACGTGGGTGCCGTGGTTGTTATGGGTAGAATAAACATCGGGGTCGTTGTCTGCGTAGTCATAGCCAAAAGGAACCTTCTCGTTGACATACACATTGTCCACACTCAGACCGCCGGACAGTTCGTAGGCCTTGGTCTTATTTACAACCTTTGCCACATCCTCGTAGGTCAAGCCCAGCTTGTCAGATGTGAAGTTATCTACACTAAAGGCAGTATGCTTGGAGTCAAGACCGGTATCCAGAACGGCAACCACCATACCGGAGCCGTCATAGCCGGATTCACCGCTTTTGAAAATACCGGTCTCATAAACATTAACGGTATTCTCAACCAGCTGAGTCTCAGCAACCTTGTATTCCTCACTGACGCAGACCCCATAGCCGCTGCCCAAAGACTTTTCCATTGTCTCCAGGTCGCCTGCTTTGATCACCAGTTCGAAACCTGCAAGGAGCGTATCGTAATCCGCACCGGTTTCGTAAGCAACACCGGCTTCATCCAGCCGCTTCAAAGCAGCCTGCTTCTTTTCGGAAATAGCTGCCCGTACTTCAGCCGCTTGTTTTCCATTGAGAGCAAAATCCTTCAAGTCGGTATTTTTCCCGCCGGCTTTATAGGCATCCATAACCGTTGCATTGTCGGTTAGGATGATCACAGAAATTTCCTGATCGTCTCGGATGCTCTCCGGCAGCTTTTTCATAACGGAGCTATCCAAATAATCGGAGTAGTCCACCTTTATATCATTCAGCTGCTTAATGTAAGATGCCCGATAGTTTGCCGCCTGTGCCTGAGGCATCGCAAAAATGCCTGCAAACAATGCTGCAACGATCAGCAGGATCACGCTCACCTTCGTGATCTTTGTGAGGGTTTTGTTCTTCATCTGTCAATCGCCTTTCTTTTACAATGTCATAGTTCTCCATCTTAATGTAAACATAATCCAATTTATTCTACTGCATTTGACAGAAAAAAGCAAGAACAATTCACGCATTTATCGTACTAAAGTTTGTATTTTTATATACACCCCAACATTGCATTTGTGAACAATCTGTGGTAATATGTAGAAAAAGGAGGAAACTGCTATGTTTTTCAAAAATGCACGCATTTATACCGCTGATCACACTTTCCGTACCGGTGCTTTTGAAGTAACGGAAAATGGTCTGTTTGGCGCTGTTCTACCCGAAAATATACCTGCCGACGCTGTAGATCTGCAAGGTGCTACCGTGATCCCCGGTCTTGTAGATGTGCACATCCACGGATGTATGGGCGCCGACTTTTCTGACGGTGACTACGAGGGCTTGCAGGTAATGGCACGGCATCTTTTGAAGGAGGGCATTACTTCCTTCGCTCCGGCTTCTATGACACTTCCCTACGATGTGTTAGAAAAAGCGTTTGCCACCGGCAGAAAGCTGGCTGACGAGGCACCGGAGGACTGCGCAAGACTGATGGGCATCCATATGGAAGGTCCTTACTTCTCTGAAAAGAAGAAGGGTGCACAAAACGGCGCTTACCTTAAAAATCCCGATTTCGAAGGTTTCCGCAAGCTGCAGGAGGACTGCGGTGGTTTGGTGCGCATTGTAGATGTCGCCCCGGAGTTGCCCGGCACGGAAGAATTTGTCAAGCAGGCAAGCCAACTGTGTACCGTCTCCGTTGCGCACACCGATTCCGATTATGACCACGCAAAAATGGCATTCGACAACGGTGCTACTCACCTGACCCATACCTTTAATGCTATGTCCCCCATCGCCCACCGTGCTCCCGGTGTCATCCCTGCCGCTGCCGAAAACAAAAATGTTCGGGCAGAGCTGATCGGTGATGCCTTCCATGTGATGCCCCCTGTTGTACGGCTGATCTGGAGTGTTTTCGGACCGGAGCGTATGATCGTCGTCTCCGACGCCCTTCGCTGCTGCGGTATGCCCAAGGGTCAGTATGAGCTGGGCGGTCAGATCGTTGTTCTTGAAGATGTGGTAGGCAGACTGTTGGATGGCACTGTAGCAGGCTCTATCACCAATCTGTACACCTGTATGCAGAGAATGATGGAATGCGGCATCCCCGAAGAGGATGTAATCCGTGCCTGCACCCACAACCCTGCCTGTGCCATTTCTGCCGATGATAAAATCGGCACCATTGAAGAAGGTAAATATGCCGACTTCATTATTTGCTCTGATAACTATGCTGCTAAGCGTGTCTTCCGCGGCGGCCGCGAAATTCAATAATATTCAAAATAGGGAGTGCGTATCTACGCACTCCCCTTTTCCGTTGCAAGCAAACGGCGCTGCCCAGATAGGCAGCGCCGTTTTAATATGTGATCTTACTTGAAAGTCTCGGGAGACTTGAAGCCTGCGGATGCTTCGGGAACATAGTCGCCAAAGTACTTGGAGAAGTCCATCTCCAGGTACTGGCACATCTCGTAAACTTCCACCATGGTGTTGTCGTTGACGGGAATGCCGTTCTCCATCAGCTTCTTCTCAGCTTCCACTTCCTTCTCGCCGTGGGTGTAAATGCGAGCCTGGCCGTCAGCCTTGGGAGAGTTACGCAGCTCTTCCAGATAAGCAGACAGGTGTGCCTTGATTCCCTCGGCATCGCCGAAGACCTTGGGGTCGATAACCAAGAAGCCGTGGCAAATGCCACCCTTGCCGCCCACGCCGGTCTTGTCGGAGGTAGTACCCATAGAAATGATGGAGGAGAAGATCTCACACATCATAGCGTAACCGTAGCCCTTATGGCTGCCGGTGTCCTCAGTGCTGCCGCCCAAAGGCATAATGCCGCCGCCGTTCTTGGCTGCGATGTTATCCAGCACGTCAGCTGCATCGTTGGAGGGGTGACCGTTCTTGTCCAGTGCCCAACCGTCGTGGAGAGGCTCACCCTTCTTGTTGTAGACTTCCAGCTTGCCACGGGTAACCACAGTGGTGGAAGCATCGAAGAAGAAGTCATAAGGCTCAGCAGGAACTGCCAGAGCAATGGGGTTAGTACCCAGCATCGCCATACGGCCATAGGTAGGCACCATAATGGCGTTGGTGTTGGTGAAGGACATACCGATCAGACCCGCATCACAAGCCATCTTTGCATAGTAACCGGCAATGCCGTAGTGGTTAGAATTGCGGACGGTGACCATAGCCATACCGACCTTCTTTGCCTTTTCGATGGCCATAGCCATAGCCTTATGACCAACCACCTGACCCATACCGTCCTCAGCGTCGATCACAGCGGACACAGGTGTCTCAAAGACAACATTGCCCTTGGACTCGACCTTGATCATACCCTTCTGGATGGACTTGTAGTAACGATACATTCTCTGCATACCGTGGCTCTCAATGCCGATACGGTCGGACATCAGCAGCACATCGGAGATAATCTTTGCCTCTTCAGCATTAAAGCCAAACTTCTGGAAAGCATCGTTGCACAGTGCTTCCAGCTTGTCATATTTCCAATATTGATAACCCATAGCGGTTTCCTCCTTATTTCAGGCAAGGGCCGATATATTTCAATCGGCCCTTGTGCTATACAATTACTTTGCGTTCTTCTTGGCGTTGCGGATAGCCATAATACGGTTCATTTCGTTGTAAACGATCATGAAGCCCTCGTCCACGCCCATACCGGGCTTTGCCAGGATCTGCACAGGCTGGGTAGCCATTGCGCAGTGGACACAGACCTGTGCGCTGCGGTCGGTCTCGTTACAAGTACCGCCCTGGTATGCGCCGATGCCCTTCTCCTTGCAGTACAGAACAGCCTCGATGGTGTTGTTCACGCCGCCCAAGTCGGGAGTCTTGATCTGCACCATATGGCCAGCCTTGTTGTCTGCAAACAGCTTGATGTCCTCCAGCGTGTTGCACCACTCGTCAGCAACCAACTCTACATCGCAGCCACGAGCATCCAACTCAGCAGTCAGAGCAGCCAGAGCCTTCATCTGAGTGGGAACGTCCACATCGCAGTCCATAGGACCTTCGATACGCAGATGGAAAGGCTTTGCGATCTTGCCCAGCTTCTCAATGTAGTCAGCCATAGCCTTGTAGTTATCGATGCCGAATGCAGCACCAATGGTGCCGTAAACGTCAATGTGGAAAATGGGGTTGTAGCTTTCGCTGCTACGGTGCTGCAGAATACGGTCACGCAGCCAAGCAACGTACTCTTCCAGCTTTTCACCGTTCTCGCCCAGCTTGTCCTTGACGTTGTTGATCAGAGCGTGGGGCAGAACCTGTGCGCCCTTGATGATCATCTTGTCAGAGTTGTCGTAACGGTCATCACCGGACTGGGTGAAGATGTCGATGGGAGTCTCGGAAACAGTGCAGCCGTACTCATCTGCAACCACTTCACACATCAGGCGGTTTGTAGTCTTCGCAACAGCGTCCAGAATTGCCTGGGAAACACCGTAACGGATCGCAGTGTGCAGGCGCTTGCCCTCCACCTGGATAGCTTCCATATCGGCAGCCATCTTACGGAAGTTATCTGCTTCCTTGCCAACCAGAGTGGGCTTGATGTACTTGTCGATCACAGGAATGAAGTCCTCAGCCAGGAACAGGGGATCACGTCCGCCTGCACCGGAGTACTGAACAGCAGCGCAGTCGCCGTAAGCAACCTGGCCATCCTCCAGGATGATCATCACGGAGATGGATTCACCGGCCTGGCGAACAGAGCGGAAGCCCTCGGTAACAGGAGCGCCAACATAGAAAACACCGTCGTGACCTGCGCCGCCCTTGATAGCACGCTGATCGTCGAAGTAGAAACCGGTACGACCGGCAGAGCAAACAACGTCAATAATTTTCATTTTTACATTCTCCTTAGTGTATTACATCTTAGTATCTGGGTCTGCCCACGAGACGGCCCTTACCGATGGAGTAGACATCGTCAATGACCATCTGGAAGGAAGGCTTGCGGTTCTCAGCCTTTGCACGCTCTTCGATCTTAGCTGCGTGGAAATCCTTCAGATCCTGTGTAAAGGGCAGGTTGCCCATATTCAGGATACGGATCGCACCGTTGTTGTCACGGCAGGGCAGCATCAGACCGGCATTGTAGCGGCAGGGAGCGAAGGGAACGTCCAGAACACCGGCTTCCACAGCACGGCAAACGCCCACAGCGATGTCGCCATTGCCCAGCTCGA
Organism: Faecousia sp.; assembly: GCA_045651005.1. Taxonomy (GTDB): domain Bacteria; phylum Bacillota; class Clostridia; order Oscillospirales; family Oscillospiraceae; genus Faecousia. The sequence goes on along the minus strand of JAZRRS010000059.1, from coordinate 32,489 downwards.
AGCACTTGTCCACGATACAGCGGGTCTCCTGGCGAATGATCTCCTTCTCCTCTTCCACACCGGCGGAGGACAGAGTCTGCTCGTAGAGCATATTGACCACCTGCTTGGTGCAGCGCAGACCCTCAGCATTGGCTTCCATAGTGGGGATGCCCACAGCCTCGTGAGGAGTCTTAACAATAACCTTGGTAGCCTTGGAAAGTGCAGCGATGAGAGAGCCGGAGGAAATAACACCGAATGCCTTTGCCTCGTCCTCGGGGAAGCCACCCATCCACTGGTGCAGAACGGTGGTAACTTCCACATCGTCGTAACCATACTTCTTCAGATACTCGTCAGTCAGCTCTTCCAGCGTGCGGATAGCAGCTACGTCCTGACGCAGGTTGCCGCACTGACCGTAGCCGACAGTGATGCTCTTACAGCCCTGCTCCGCAGCCAGCAATGCCTCGATGATCGCAGCAGCGTGAGAAATACAAGGAGGCACCAGAGTACCGGTCAAAGGACCGTAGGGCTCACGGTTGATGGTAACGCCCATCTCTTCGTACAGGCCGGTAAGGCGGTCAACATACTGCCAGTCACGGATGGTGCGCTCCATGGGAACATTCTTACAGTAGGGCAGGTTGTAGGAAATGCCGCCGCCCTCCTACGAGGTGAAGCCACCGGCGAAAGTGATCTCAGTCAGCAGTCTTGCATCGGGTGTGCCGTGACGGACCTGAACAGGCACCTTCACACTCTCGATCACCTGGCGGCACTTGGCAACACCGTGGTTGACTGCGGGGAAACCATTCATCATTGCACGTCCCAGACGGATGGATTCGGCAACGCCGTTCTCACCTTCCTGGTAGCGGTTCTGACGGGTGTAAGAGTCGATGGTGGAGGGCAGCAGGTCAGCCTCACCGTACTTTTCAAGGTACTGCAGCAGCTTAATGTGCTCTTCCACAACAGGAACGCCTGCACGGGGCTGAATCAGAGTTCTCTGCTCCTTCTTAGCCTCACTGAGTTTCTTTGCGAACTTACGGTACTCGGGCATTGCCTTATGATAAGCAATCGCCTCTTCCAGATCTACATCCTTACCGGTAGGCCACTGGCCCAGGACTTCTGCACGCTCTTTGTAAAATACGTCATCAGAGAGTTTCTTGTTCTGAATTTCCATGGAATTCCAACTCCTTTTTCATAATTCGAAGTGCTGCCTTGGGATAGTGGGTAGAAAGCAGACCCATAGCAGCCATAATATACGTTCTATCCACCCACACATTCGCCTGCTTGGGACGCAGGGATGCGGGCTGTGCCGGGGAATACAGGGCATTGGCAGCAATTTCAGCGGTACGCTTTGTATGGATTAAACTACCACCGGTAACTACGATCTGCCGAACCTTTGTCAGATTTTTGCCTTCCTGCACAAAGGTCTGTCCCATCATTGTATAAGTCTCTTCAATGGTGCCTGCGTGGCGGCGAACCGCCTCCTCAATGGCCATAGATGCCAAGGCAAAATCCAAAGACTCCATTTCCGCATTGTCATCGGGTACGATGTCTGTATGCTCCGCAAGGTAGGCGACCAGTTCCTCCACCTTTTCCTTGCTCAGACCGGAAACCTGGGCAACTCGGTCAATCCCCACAGCCTCCAGAATTCCCCGGATACTGTAGCGCATACCGATATCGCCTTCCACAGTCCGCTTTGCGTAGGGCTCGGGAAGCCCCTTGAACACAGTAGACATATGCTCCGGCATACCGTCAGCGATCGAGTAGACATCGGTGGTAGCACCACCCACATCCACTGCCACCAGCTCGCCGATGCCGGCTTCACCCTCACAACCCTGTGCCAGCAGCTCCATAGCCTGCAGCACAGCAGAAGGGGTAGGCATCATAATGTCGCTGAGCAGCTCAGTCGCCTTGCTCAAACCCTTTGCCTGTACGATTCGGTTCAGAAAAATCTCCCGAATCTGCTTCTGAGTTTCCTCGATCTTCAGCACGCCGAACTTAGGCATCACATTGGGGCACACATAGACCTCGCAGCCTTCCAGAATACACTGGCATTCCCGTGCCGCTGTGCGGTTGCCTGCCACCACAACGGGAAACTCCGGCTTTATGGAAGCCAGCATTTTGGCATTGTGGAGGATGCACTCGGTATTGCCACCGTCTGTACCGCCCACCAGAAGGAAAATGTCCGGTTTGGAAGCCTTGATGTCCGCCAGATCATCCTCTGTCAACTGGAAGGCATAAACACCGATCACCTTAGCACCTGCGCCAAGGCTTGCCAGCTTGGCAGCCTCACCGGTCAACTCCGGCACAAGTCCGCTGGTGACCATTCTCAGTCCGCCTGCCGCAGAAGAACAGGCATAAGTCTCAGCAAACTCCAGCTTGCCGGTCTTCTTTTCCAGAATAGCAAGGGCCTTCGTTAGACCATCGTTGATGTCTGTGTAAATGGTTGTGAAGGACTGGGCTGTTCCCAGCACCTCTTCAGCCTCCAGATCTACCGCAGTCACCTTGGTATATGTACTGCCAAAATCGATCAGCAGAATAGCTTTCACGATTATTCACCGTCCATGTTCAGCAGCTCACGCAGCGCCTCGATGGTGGTTTCGGGAGAAGTTCCGGGAGGGAAGGCTCTATCGTAGCCCATATCCTTGAAACGCTTCTCAACTTCAGCAAACTCCTGCTTGCCGATAACAATATTTCCGCCAACTACCAGGGGAATACCCTTTAAACCGGCCTCGTCGCACTTCTCACGCAGACCACGGCAGTCCAACTCACCCTGACCGTACAGGGAGGAAACAACGATCGCATCCGCATTGGATTCAATAGCTGCAGCAATGTATTCTTCCTGAGAAACCATGACACCCAGGTTGACTACCTCAAAGCCAGCTTCTGTAAAAGCATGGTAGAGGATCTTGTTGCCAACGGCATGGACATCTGCGCCAATAACGCCAATGACCAAAACCTTCTTTTCTCGGTTTTCCATGATAACACCTCAAACTTTTATTTTTTCGCAACCCCGCCGCGATTGTTATGTATCTATATAGTACAATGTACTAGTCTATTTGTCAATTAGCAACTATGTACATTCTACTATTGTTTCCCTCTTCTCAATTGTGCCAATTTTTCATCCAAATGGAGAAAAGAGCCCTCGTCCAGCTTATAGCCGCAGGAAAGCAATTTCCCTTTGGACTCCAGCAGCCGCAGCTGTTCTGCCATAGCCACAGAACAATACCGCTCATACTCTCTGGGTACCAGCACTGTATACTGTCCATCCGCCGCCTGAAGAGCCTGCGCTTCGTCGCCGAAAGGCACCGGTTTTGCCACCTTGGTATTTTTGGCATATCTGCGGCAGGATTCGTACACAAGGTCACCAAAACGTTCACTGAAGCACAGGATCTGTACCGTCTCACCGGGGCGAAGTCTCACCATACCGGAGAGGGTATCTGTAGACAAACGCAGAGCGACACGAGCCAGCTTGTCCGGATCCGGCAGCACACTTTCAATAAACGCTGCATGTTCCGCCGTGGTGATCACAAGATCCATATCCTCATCCAGCTTATAGGGGTATTCCCGTACACTGTCCAAAAGATAGGAATACAATTCAATCCCCTTTATGCCGCGCAGCTGATTCGACAGTTGGGACAACGTCTCCTGGTTGCATTCCACCACCGCCACTTTCAACGTGGACACCATTTCGTTTCGCTCCCGTTGCTTAAGCTCCAGGTAAATGCCGATCTCCGTGGAAGAAAAACCCATCTCCTCCAACTCATCCAGCAGGCAGTCGATGGCTGCCATCGCCCGATCCTTCCGGCTGGCGGATTGTTGCGGCTGATAGCAGATAAACGTTCCTCTTCCCTGCACCTTTTCCAGCACGCCCAAATGCTCAAGCTCATCATAGGCACGCTTAATCGTGCCCCTTGCAATGGAAAGCTGCTCCGAAAGTTCCTGCACCGTGGGCAGTTTCTCTCCGGCGGCAAGTTTTCCCATTTTCACCGCAGCACGAATATGATCCACCAATTGCTGATAGATTGGCACTTCCAGCTGCGGATTGATTTGAAAAACAGTCTCCAAAGAGTTCGCCTCCATAACACACAATTCCACCTTATATTTTAGAGAAAACCCGATGATTTGTCAAGAATTTTAGTGCTCTACACACCCCTTTGTTTGCTAAAAAACGCCCTGCTCCCACCAAGGGAACAGGGTGTTCGTTAAATACGCTTATAAAGGCACATTTCATAGGCGATGCCATTCTCCTCACCGGATTGGAGCACCTGCTCCAGCTTCCAATCAGAAGCGGCATCCAGATCCGGAAACCACGTATCCGATTCCGGCTCGCATTTCACTTTTGTCACATAAGCCGTGTCGCACATGGGAAGCATTTGCTTATAGATGCTGCCACCGCCGATGACCATCACCCGCTGTGCCGTTTTCGTAAGTTCTGCTGCCTCTTCCGGGCTGTGACATACCGTAAAACCGGGAAGCTCCGGATTGCCCCGGGTCAACACTACATTTTCTCTGCCGGGCAGCGGCTTCTGTCCAGGAAAATCTTCCACAGTTCGCCTGCCTACGATCACCGTAGCACCTCGGGTAGTCTCCCGGAAAAACTTTCTGTCTGCTGAAAGCGCTATCGGCTGCGTGCCATCCTTACCGATACCCCAATCCGCATATACCGCAACGATCAGTTCCATATGTCACCTCAGATCGCCATAGGGATCTCAAAATCAAACGGATGGTACTGATAGTCTTCCACCTTAAAGCTATCCTTGGTAAAGGCGTAGAAATCTGTAATGCTATTGTCCAACATAACCTTAGGTGCAGCAAAGCCTTCGTTCTGAAGCATTGCCTTCACCGCAGGAATATGCCGGTCATAAATATGACAGTCTGCAATCACGTGAACCAACTCACCGGCTTCCAGTCCTGCCACCTGCGCCATCATCATCAGCAGCATAGCATACTGGCATACATTCCAGTTGTTGGCAGTGAGCATATCCTGACTGCGCTGATTCAAAATGCCGTTGAGCGTATTTCCGGAAACATTAAAGGTCATAGAATAGGCGCAAGGATACAGATTCATCTCGTGCAGATCTTCGAAGGTATAGATATTGGTAAGGATGCGACGGGATGCCGGATTGTTCTTAAGATCATAGATCACACGATCTACCTGGTCGAACATACCTTCCTTATACTGATGCTTTACCCCAAGCTGGTAGCCGTACGCTTTACCGATGGTACCATCCTCACCGGCCCACACGACCCAGACGTGGCTTCCCAGGTCCTCAATGCGGTTGGACTTCTTCTGCCAGATCCACAAAAGCTCATCCAGCGCACTCTTCCAGTAGGTACGGCGCAGGGTCATCAGAGGAAATTCCTCCCGCAGGTCATAGCGGTTCACCACACCGAATTTTTTCACGGTATGGGCAGGTGTTCCGTCCGCCCAACGAGGGCGCACCTCCAGCTCCGTGTCATAAAAACCGTTTTCCAGGATATCCAGGCACGTAGCGCGATAAATTTCGTCTGCTCTGCTCATAATATTTCCTCCTCTTTCGTGTTCTCTTTTTCGCTCATTGTAACACATTATGCAACAAATTTCTACTACTTTCTTTTCCTCGTTTCCGTTGCGTGAAAATTTCATTGACAAAGGGGGCATTTTAATGTATATGTATTGTGTGAAATTTGACACTTTTTTGCGTGTTAATACTTTATAGAAACGGGGGAGGATAATGTCCAAAGAGCTCATCAGACTCCAAAATCTTGTAATGGAGTTCGACGAGGAACGGATACTTGACGGTATCAACCTCTACTTTAATGACCATGAATTTCTCACTCTGCTGGGGCCTTCCGGCTGCGGTAAGACTACTACCCTGCGGATCATCGGTGGTTTTCTCAACCCCACCTCCGGCAAGGTGCTTTTTGACGGCAAATGCATCAACGATGTGCCGCCTTACCAGAGACAGATCAACACGGTGTTTCAGCGCTATGCGCTGTTTCCCCATCTGAATGTATTTGACAACATTGCCTTCGGTCTGAAGGTGGCAAAGCTGCCCAAAGACGAAATCCACGCCCGTGTGCACGAGATTCTTGAGATCGTAGGTCTGCAAGGCTTTGAGCACCGCCACATTGACAAGCTTTCCGGCGGACAGCAGCAGCGTGTTGCCATTGCCCGTGCACTGGTCAACCGTCCCAAGGTGCTGCTTCTGGATGAACCCTTGGCAGCACTGGATCTGCGTCTGCGCAAGGATATGCAAAACGAACTGAAGCGCATCCAGCAGGCTATGGGCATCACCTTTATCTACGTCACTCACGACCAGGAAGAAGCACTGTCTATGTCCGACACCGTGGTGGTTATGGACAAGGGCCGCATTCAGCAGATCGGCAAACCCGAGGATATTTATAACGAGCCCAAGAACGCATTTGTAGCTGACTTCATCGGTGAAAGTAACATTCTCGACGGCATAATGCTGGAGGATTATAAAGTCAAATTCTTCGGCCGCACCTTTAAGTGTCTGGATGCCGGTTTTGAAAAGAACGAGCCTGTAGATGTAGTCATCCGCCCAGAAGACATTGACTTCGTACCTCCCGAGGAGGGTCACCTTACCGGCACAGTTACCAGTGTGACCTTTAAGGGTCTAAACTATGATATCATCGTTGACTTCAAGGGCTTCAAGTGGCTGATCCAGACTACGGATCACCAGCCCGAAGGAGCAACCGTGGGCATTCGGCTGAACCCGGAGGACATCCATGTAATGCACAAGAGCGAATACTCCGGTATGTTTGGTGACTACAGTTCCTACTCTGCCGAGTATGACGAGCTGATGGAGGATGCCACGGATGAAGAAGAATAAGTCTGTACTCCTCAGTGCCCCCTACATTTTATGGATGGTGATCTTTACACTGATCCCTCTGGGTGTCGTTCTTTATTACGCACTCACAGATGTAGAGACCGGTGCATTTTCCTTTGAAAACATCAAAAACCTTATGCTGTACCTGCCTGCATTTTGGCGCAGCATTCTCTACTCCCTGGTGTCTGCTTTTATTTGTCTTTTGATCGGCTATCCCGTAGCCTACCACATGGCACATTGCAGACCCACCACCCAGCGTTTCCTGTATATGCTGGTGATGCTGCCTATGTGTATGAGCTTCTTGCTGCGCACTCTGGCGTGGGTAGGACTTTTGCAGGACACCGGCATCATCAACAACTTTTTGGCTATGCTGGGACTTCCCCGGCTATCTTTGATCCGGACACCCGGTGCGGTGATTTTGGGTATGGTCTACAACTACCTGCCCTATATGATCCTGCCACTGTACTCCATCATCGTTAAGATCGACCACCGGCTTATTGAGGCGGCGGAAGATCTTGGCTGTAACGGCACACAGGTTTTCTCTCGGGTCATTCTCCCCCTGTCTATGCCCGGAATCCTCTCCGGCATAACTATGGTGTTTGTACCTGCCGTATCCACCTTCTATATTTCCAACAAACTGGGTAGTACAGACATCGTTCTCATCGGTGACATCATCGAGCGTCAGTTCAAGCAGGGCGACAACGCCAATATGGGTGCCGCTTTGAGCCTGCTGCTGATGATCCTTGTGTTTGTCTGTACCGGCATTATGAACCGCTTCGGCAGTGACGAGGAAGGCGGTGTGCTGGTATGAAAAGAACAAACCGTATTATCACCGTGCTGATTTTCATTTTCCTGTATGCCCCTATGGCTGTGCTGATTCTTGCCTCTTTCAACATCGGCAAGGATATCACCGATTTTGAGGGCTTCACTGTGATGCGGTACGTAGAGGTATTCCAAGACAGAAGTCTTCTGACCCTCTTGGGCAACTCCTTGATCATTTCGATCCTTTCCAGTGCCCTTGCAACAGTGTTTGGCACATTTTCCGCCGTAGGCATTCAGCGGCTGGGACCCAGAATGCGGAAGACGGTTATGGGCTTGACCAACATCCCTATGACCAACCCGGACATTGTTACCGGCATCTCCCTTTCCCTGCTGTTTGTTTTTGTGGGTACAAAGATGCTGGGGCAGCGGAACAGTCTGACCTTCTGGACACTGCTCATTGCCCACATCACCTTCAATCTGCCTTATGTGATTCTGAATGTGATGCCAAAGCTGCAACAAATGGACAATTCCCTTGTAGAAGCAGCAATGGATCTGGGCTGCACACCCCTGCAGTCCTTCTTCAAGGTCACGTTGCCGGAGATTATGCCCGGTATTCTCTCCGGTGCCATTATGTCATTCACTATGAGTTTGGATGATTTTGTCATCAGCTATTTTGTCACAGGCCTTGATTTCATCACCCTTCCTGTTGAGATCTACAACTACACGAAAAAACAGCTTCAGCCCAAGATCTATGCTATGTTTACTATGCTGTTCCTGCTGATTTTTGTACTGATGACCGTTATGAATCTGCTGCAGCTACGGCAGGACAAGGCCGATCAAGCACGCAAAGGAGGCTGACCTATGAAAAAGCTTTTTTGTTTGCTTCTGATCTGCACGCTGGTTGTGAGCTGCTGCGGTTGCTCCAATCGTGATGAACGTGTGACCATCAATGTGTACAACTGGGGTCAGTATATCTCCGAAGGTGACGACGGATGTATCGATGTGATTGCACTGTTTGAAGAGGCGCATCCCAACATCCGGGTAAACTATGTCACCTTTGATTCCAATGAGACAATGTACACCAAAATGGCCGGTGGCGGTATCACCGTGGATGTGATCATCCCCTCAGACTATATGGTAGGCCGACTCATTGAAGAAAATATGCTGCTGGAGCTGGATTATAGCAACATTCCCAATGCGCAGTATATTGATGATCGTTTCCGGGACACCGATTACGACCCCGAGAACAAATATTCCATACCCTACAGTTGGGGCACAGTAGGCATCATCTACAACGCAAAATATGTGGACGAAGCGGATGTGACCGGCTGGGAACTGCTGTGGAACGAAAAATACGCAGACAAAATTCTGATGTTCGATAACTCCCGTGACGCCTTCGGCATCACCCAAAATTTGCTGGGTTACAGCATCAATTCCACAGATCCCCAGGAACTACTCGCCTGTGCAAAGAAGCTGGCGGAGCAACGCCCGGTAGTACAGCAGTATATTATGGATCAGGTATTTGACTTGATGGAAAACGAAGAGGCATGGATCGCTCCCTACTATGCCGGTGACTATCTGACTATGGCAGGTGAGAATGAAAATCTTTGCTTCTATCTTCCCGAAGATCAAGGCTTCAACCTGTTCATTGATGCTATGTGTATCCCTTCCTGTGCAGAAAACAAGGCAGCCGCAGAGACCTTTATCAACTTCCTGTGTGAACCGGAGATCGCAGGCGGAAATATGGATTGGATCTGCTACGGCACACCCTTGACTGCTGCCAAAGAATTTATGGATCCCGAGATGGTCAACGATCCTGTCTCCTATCCCAGCGAAGAGACTCTGGACCGGGGCACCGGATATATCGCACTCCCCCGCTCCACCACTCGACTGATGGAAGAGCTGTTTATGCAAGTGCGAAACGGAATCCCCATCCATCTGCCTTGATGAAACAAAAAAATTGCTGACGTACATCGTCAGCAATTTTTTATTGTTCAATTTCAAGCAAGGAATTCATCACTGAGCATATAATCACACATAGTGCGGATATAGCTAAGCTTTGCTTCCTTGATTGCCATAGGGCCTTTGCACTCGCCAAGGATTTCCAGATTGAACAGATCCTTGTAGCCGATTTCCGTCAATGCGCCCACCACTTCCTTCCAATCCACACCGTAACGCGCACTGAAGGGCATCTGGTGGGTATCACCAAGACCGTTGTTGTCAACTATGTGCAAAGCCTGAAGCAGCTCACCTGCTTCCAGAATAAACTCCCGTTGGCTTTGCTTTTCCGTCTTGTTGTTCATATTGCACAGATGCAGATGTCCGGTATCCAGACAAATGCCCAGATTCTTCCCCCCGGCATCCCGGATAAGCCGTTTCAGCTGCTGCGCAGTAGAACTGTTTGTGACACCGTACATATTCTCAACGCAAAGGGTGATCCCGGTGCCTTCCACATACTCAGAAAGCAATCGGGCATAATGCACACGGCGGTCGTATCTCTGCTCCACCGTTAGCTCCCAGCCGCCGTTGGTATGCAAAATCGCTTTTTTTATCCCGGCTGCCGCGAACATATCCAGCTCCGGTTTCAGTCGATCCAACGCAGAATCATCGCAAAGGCCCTGTTCAAAACTCAAATGGCCTTGAGGGATAGCATAGCCGTGGCTGTCAGCACACTGCCGCAACGCCCTACCGGTCGCCACAGGATCACCTTTTTCCATTAGCTGTGCAAGATGGATGATAGAAAGCTCACCGTGGGTGTAGCCAGCCTTGGCAAGACGGGCAATGGCCTCTTCCACCGGCAATTCCTCATAATAATCAAGCCAAACCGACACCGGGCAATTCATAAAATTCCTCCAAACCGTATGCCTTATTGAATTTCAATTTAAGCAATAAATTCGTCGCTGAGCATTTGCTCACACATAGTCTTGATAAACGCCAACTTTGCCTCACGGATGGCATCATTGCCGCCACGCTCGCCCAGAATCTCCAAATTGAACAAGCCCTTGTAGTCAACATCCCGCAGACCCTTCATCACATCCACCCAATCCACGCCGGTGCGGGCAGAAAACGGCATCTGATGCGTGTCCTTTTCACCGTTGTTATCCACGATATGCAGTGCCTGCAGATAACTGCCGACGTTGCGGATAAAGTCGCCGTGGGTCTCATTGGTAGTGCCTTTTGTATTACTCAGGTGCAGGTGTCCTGTGTCCAGGCAGATTGCCAGATTCTTGTCGCCTGCATCCTGAATGAGCTTTAAAAGGCCATTGGAGGAACGGGTCTCCGGATTGGCGATCAAATTCTCCAGGCACAGCGTTACACCGGTACCCTCCACATACTCAGATAAGGTGCGGAGGTTTTTGATCCAGTCGGCATAACGCGCCTTGGGATCCGTCATTTCCTTGCCGCCGTTTACATGTACCACAGCCTTTTGGATTCCCAGCGCTGCAAACATATCCAGCTCCGGCTTCAGCCGCTCCACTGCCTGTTCGCCCACAAGTCCTTCCGTAAAGCTTGTGTGACCCTGGGGAATGGTAAAGCCCAGATTATCCGCATATACCTTCAGCTGAGCACCGTACTTAACAGGATCGTCAGCTGCCATAATTTGGGGCAGGTGAACAATGGACAATTCACCGTGCGTAAATCCAGCCTTACGCAGACGGGCAATGGACTCCTCTACAGACTCATTTTCCCAATAATCGATCCAAACAGAAACAGGAAATTTCATAAGTACCCCCTACCGATCACAGCAAATGTGCTTCGTTAATGAGGATATGCACATCATCCAGCTGCTTCTGAGAAACCGTGGTAGGTGCATCCATCATCAGGTCCTGTGCGGTCTTGTTCATGGGGAAGGTAATCACTTCACGGATAGATTCCTCGCCGCACAGCAGCATCACAATGCGGTCAATACCAGGAGCTGCACCGGCGTGTGGAGGTGCGCCATAGGTAAAGGCATTGTACATTGCGGGAAACTTCGCTTTCACGTCCTCTTCACCCAGACCCACCATTTGGAATGCCTTGACCATAATTTCAGGATCGTGGTTACGCACTGCGCCGGAAGCACTCTCATAGCCGTTGACAACCAGATCATACTGGTCTGCATTGATGGCCAAAAGTTTTTCCATATCACCCTCTGCATCCAGCAGAGTCTGCATACCGCCCTGAGGCATAGAGAAGGGATTATGGCAGAATTCCAGCTCACCGGACTCCTCGCCCATTTCGTACATAGGGAAGTCTACGATCCAGCACATTGCGTACTGCTCCTCGTCGAAGTGACCGGGAATGCGGCGACCCATCATAGAGCGGATCACGCCTGCTGTTTTCTGAGCAGCGGTCTTCTTACCTGCCGCCATACAGACAAAGCTGCCGGGCTTCAGAGAAAGCTTTTCTGTCAGTGCTGCCTTGTAATCCAAAAGGAACTTGGAGATGCCGCCGGTCAAGTCACCGTTTTCATCCACCTTGAACCAACAGCACTTATTGCCGGTCTGCACTTCTACATCATTCAGAAGCTTATCAATCCACTTGCGGCCCTCTGCAAAGTCGTCCACCGCAACAGCCTTAACTGTAGCATTCTGGAAAGGACCGAATTCACAGCCTGCCACAGCAGCGGTGATGTCCTGCACCTCCAGATCAATACGCAGATCCGGCTTATCAGAGCCGTAGCGCTCCATAGCCTCATTAAAGGGGATACGACGGAAGGGTGCCTGAGAAACACGCTCATACTTGCCGAACTTGCAGAAAATAGGCTGCAGCACATCTTCAAGAGTAGCCAGCACATCGTCCTGAGAAGCAAAAGCCATCTCCATATCCAGCTGATAGAATTCACCGGGAGTACGGTCAGCACGGGCATCCTCATCACGGAAACAAGGCGCGATCTGGAAATAGCGGTCAAAGCCGGAGGTCATCAGCAGCTGCTTAAACTGCTGAGGTGCCTGGGGCAGCGCATAAAACTTTCCGGGGTGATTACGGGCAGGCACCAGATAGTCACGAGCCCCCTCGGGAGAAGATGCTGTGAGGATCGGCGTTGTGATCTCCAGGAAGCCACGCTCGGTCATAGCCGCACGAATAGCAGCTACCACCTGACAACGCAGGATAATATTGCTCTTCACCGCAGGATTGCGCAGATCAAGATAACGATACTTCAAACGGGTATTCTCATCTGCGTCCTTGGACTTATTGATCTCAAACGGCAGCTGGTTATGACGGCACTTGCCAAGAATGCGGATTTCGGTGGGAACCACTTCGATTTCACCGGTGGGCAGCTTGGGATTCTTGCTCTCACGCTCACGAACTGTACCGGTGACCTGAATGGTAGTTTCCTTGTTGATCCCCTTAACGATCTTCATCATTTCCTCGGTCTCAACCACAATTTGAGTTGTGCCATAATAGTCACGGAGCACCAGGAACGCAAAGTTGGCGCCCACCTCACGTACATTCTCCAGCCAGCCGGCCAGGGTGACCTGCTTGCCTGCATCGGTCAGCCGCAGCTCACCGCAAGTATTGGTTCTGGATTGGAACATAATCAGTTACCTCTCGTTCATTAATATATGTTTGTATTTTTACACAAATAGGTCAAATTGTCAATCTCCCTCGGTGGTTTCCGGGGGCAGTGCGAAGAATTTTTCAAAATAGAAGGGCGAATCTTTCTGCAATTCCGTATCCAGCTCCAAATGCCCAAACTGCTCCGAAAGTGTCTTTTCACCGGAGAACAGATTCGTACCCAAACCCAGCCGTTCCCCCGGGATCTCCACACCCAACGCAGCCAATGTAGTAGGGAACATATCGATGGTACCAAACTGGCGATTTTGAGTCTGAACCGGTTCAATGGGTGCATTAATAATACAATTGTAATTGGTGCGGATGTAGCTCCCGTCAATATCCGCCAAAAACTCGGGATCCATAGTCAAGTGATCACCGCTGAGAACAATGGTAGTGTTCTCATAGAAGGGCTGCTGCTGTATCCATTCAATAAACGCCTTGAGCTGACGGTCAGAGCAAAGCATTACATTGCCGTACTGCTCTTCATACTCATTTTCACACAAGCGGCACACATAACCATCCGGGAAATGGGTATCCGCTGTGAGCATAGTAAAATTGAAGGGATTTCCGCTCTCGTGCAGACGGCTCAGCTCTTCCCTTGCGTATGCAAACAGCTTTTCGTCCTCATAACCCCACCACTCGTAATAATCCTCGTCCAGTCGCCCCGACTGACGCAGTGCGATGAGATCCACCATTTCATAATTTCCGTGATCTGCAAAGTAAGCATCCCGGTTGGCAAAGGCACCCTTGGAGCCAAGCAACAGCACCTGACGGTAGCCCTCCTCTTCCAGAATGTCACCTAATGCGGTAATGCCGGGCATATAGTACTCTTCCTCGCCGTAATCACCGCCGGTCAAAGGTACCTTCACCGTCACACCGGAGGTTTGTGCCACCATCGCAGCTGCTGTCCAGGTAGTACCCTCCAAAGACTGCGCACCACCCATACCTGTGCTATGGGAAAAGCTGACATTTTCCTGAGCAAGCTTTGTCAACTCCGGAATATAATTGGCTACCACCGTATCGCAGGCATCAGGATCTGTGAACGTGTTTTCCATAGACTCCAGGAAAATGTAGATAAGATTTCTCTTTTGCTCCGGGAATTTTAAATCCACCTCGGCAGGATCCACATAATTCTGCTCAATAAAATCCGATTCTGTAACGCTGTTCTCCACATAGGAAAGCACTTCCAGATTTACAGCAAACGTCGCCACTGACAGAAGCAGTATAGCAATGGCCAGCGATACCGCCCGTTTAGAAAAGAATCGGCATACACGACTTGCGCAGTAACTGCGATAAGCACTCCATTTTGTCAGTTTTTCTGAGGCACCACCGGAAAGCACAAAGTACAGAACGATCTCAAAAGCTGTAAGCAAAGCGCCAAACCCGCCCACTCGCAATGCCGCACTGGATGTCAGCTTTTTACTTGTGCCGGAGATAGATGTTTGCATCTGATACAGAATCTGTTCCAAAGAGACTCGATCATACCGTGAAGCCAGCCACTGGGTCAAAAACAGCAACATATTGGCAAGCAGGATAATCGCACCGGCCACTACCGCTTTTCTAATTTTCTTTTTCTTATCATTCATCAACGGTTTTCGCCTCCTGATAAAATCGCACATTATTATAGCACATCTGTTTCCTTTTTTCCAGTCCCCAAATTTACACAGAAATAGGTATAAAAACCACATTGCCCTCTGTGATTTCCGCAAAATCAACAAATTGGGCAGAATACTTTTGTTTTTTATGTGAATTGTGTGAGATTTTATTTTTTTTGCAATTTTTTATTGATTTTGTAGGGCTTTTGACATACAATAGTAAACGCATTGTGGGATATTTCCCCGGTGGAGGTAGAAAATGCTTAACATCGTTTTGGTAGAGCCCGAAATCCCTCAAAATTGTGGAAACATTGCCCGAACCTGTGCCGCCACCGGTGCACGCCTGCATCTGATCCGACCTTTGGGTTTTGACATTTCCGACAAAGCCGTAAAACGAGCCGGTCTGGATTACTGGCATTTGGTGGAAGTCCGGGATTACGAAAACCTGGAAGACTTCTTCTCCAAAAACAACGTGAAACAAATGTGGTGCCTTTCCACAAAAGCACCTCGAAGCTATGCGGATGCCCAGTTTGAAGACAACTGCTATCTGTTCTTCGGCAAAGAGACCAAAGGTTTGCCGGAAAGCTTTCTGGAGCAGCATCGAGACTGCTGCATCAAGCTGCCTATGCGTGACTGCGCCCGGAGTTTGAATCTGAGCAACTCCGTTGCTATTACAGTGTATGAAGCATTGCGGCAACTGGAGTTCCCGGGTCTCAAGGAATATGGAAGTATGGGGGAACATACCCCTTAAGATATGGAGGAAAACGAAATGAACTATAACAAGAAGTCCATTGAGGACATTGAAGTAGCCGGTAAGCGCGTGCTTTGCCGTTGTGACTTCAACGTACCCACCAAGGAAGGCAAAATCACTTCCGACAAGCGTATTGTGGCTGCTATGCCCACCATCGAGTATTTGGTAAACAAGGGTGCCAAGGTCATCCTCTGCTCCCATATGGGCAAGCCTAAGGGCGAGTGGAAGCCCGAGCTGAGCCTGAAGGTAGTTGCTGAGCGCATCAGCCAGCTGCTGGGCAAGGAAGTCATTATGGCTGCTGACGTTGCCGGTGAGGATTCCATTGCAAAAGCCGCTGCTATGAAGAACGGTGATGTAATGCTGCTGGAAAACACCCGTTACATCAAGGGTGAAGAGAAGAACGATCCCGAGCTGAGCAAGGCTCTGGCTGCTTTGGCTGACATTTTCGTCAACGACGCTTTCGGAACTGCACACCGTGCTCACTCCTCCACCGCAGGCGTTGCTGACTACCTGCCTGCCGTTTCCGGTTACCTGGTTCAGAAAGAAGTTTCCATTATGGGTAAAGCTCTGGCAAATCCCGAGCGTCCCTTCGTGGCAATTTTGGGCGGTGCTAAGGTCTCCGACAAGCTGAACGTTATCAACAACCTGCTTGAGAAGGTAGACACTCTGATCATTGGCGGCGGTATGGCTTACACTTTCCTGGCTGCCAAGGGCTACGGCATCGGCACTTCCCTGCTGGACGCTGAGAAGATCGACTACTGCAAGGAAATGATGGCCAAGGCTGAGGCAAAGGGCGTTCAGCTGCTGCTGCCCATCGACACCACTGTAGCTGCTTCCTTCCCCAACCCCATTGATGCTGAGATCGCTACTGAAATCGTCGATTCCAACGCAATCCCCGCTGACAAGATGGGTCTGGACATTGGTCCTAAGACCATGGAGTTGTTTGCTGAGGCTGCAAAGAACGCAAAGACCGTTGTTTGGAATGGACCTATGGGCGTGTTTGAGAACCCCACTTTGGCAAAGGGCACCATCGCTGTTGCTCAGGCCTTGGCTGACAGTGATGCTGTAACCATTGTTGGCGGCGGTGACAGTGCTGCAGCTTGCGAGCAGCTGGGCTTCGCTGACAAGATCACCCACATTTCCACCGGCGGCGGCGCTTCCCTGGAATTCCTGGAAGGCTTAGAATTGCCCGGCATTGCTTGTCTGGAGGACAAGTAATTAAATTGTTGGAACCATCCCTTTATTGACCAATTACCCGGGGCAGTGCTCCTGCCCCGGGATCAAAACGCAAATACTGTAACTTTGTAAAACCACATCGCACAAGCGATGCGTACATATAAGGAGAGAAGAAAAATGAATAGAAAGTATCGTAAGACCGTCATTGCCGGCAACTGGAAAATGAACAAGACACCCAGCGAGACCAAGGAGTTTATGACTCAGTTCAAGAGCATTATGCCCAAGGGCCGTTGGTGCGACATCGCCCTGTGCGTGCCTGCTGTTTGCATTCCTGCTGCCGTCCGTACTATGCGTGAGACCCGTGTTGGTATCGGTGCTGAGAACTGCAACGCCAACGCTTCCGGTGCATACACCGGTGAGATCGCTACCAATATGCTGGTGGATGCCGGTTGTAAATATGTGATCATCGGTCACTCCGAGCGCCGTGCTATGGGTGAGACCGATGCTGATGTCAATGCCAAGGTGCTGGCTGCTTTGGAAGCCGGCTTGACCCCCATTATGTGCTGCGGCGAGAGTCTGGAGCAGCGTGAGGCTGACATCACCACTGAGTGGATCGCTATGCAGATCAAGCTGGGTCTGAAAGGCGTTCCCGAGGACAAGATCCGCAAGGTTGTCATCGCATATGAGCCCATTTGGGCCATCGGCACCGGCTTGACCGCCACCCCCGAGCAGGCTGAAGAGGTCTGCGAAGGCATCCGTGCTGTTGTTCGTAAGCTGTACTCCTCCAAGCATGCCCGTGCCATCTCTATTCTGTACGGCGGCTCTATGAATGAGAAGAACGCTTTCGAACTGCTGGCACAGCCCGATATTGACGGCGGCCTTATTGGTGGTGCTTCTCTGGTTCCCGAGAAGTTCGTTCAGATCATCGAAGCTGCCAACCAGCCCACTGTTTAATCCGACCCACCGGGCAGCTGCTAACGCAGCTGCCCATTTTACTGTTATTTAAGGAGGTGTTTTTGTGAAGACAGAAGTTCTTGCGGCATCTGCACCGGAGTGTGCAAAAAAAGCAGCAGAGCTCCTAAAAAGAGGCGAACTGGTAGCCATTCCTACCGAAACAGTATACGGACTGGGCGCCAACGGTCTTGACCCCAATGCCGTCATCAAGATTTTCGAAGCAAAGGGTCGCCCTCAGGACAACCCCTTGATCCTTCACATTTCCGAAGCTTCCGAACTGGAAAACCTGTGTCATCACATCCCTGAAAGTGCCCATCGGCTGGCAGAAGCCTTTTGGCCCGGGCCGCTGACTATGGTGCTCCCTGCCAAGGATATTGTTCCTCGCCGCACCACAGCAGGACTTTCCACCGTAGCTGTTCGCTGCCCTGACAGTGAGATCACCCGGAAGATTATACGTTTGTCCGGTGTTCCTGTAGCAGCTCCCTCTGCCAACATTTCCGGAAAACCCTCCACCACCACCGCAGAGCACGTGCTTCACGATCACAACGGAAAGATTCCCTTGATTGTAGATGGTGGTCCTTGCCGTGTGGGCGTGGAATCCACCATAGTCGATCTGACAGAGACCCCACCCCGTCTTCTGCGCCCCGGTGGTATTACCCCGGAGCAGTTGACCCGGGTCTTGGGTGCACTTACGGTAGACAAGGCAGTGACTGCCCCCATTGACCAGGATGCTGTGGTAAAAGCTCCCGGTATGAAATACCGCCATTATGCCCCCCAGTGTCAGGTACTGATCGTCGCCGGCAGTTCAGAAAAAGCTGCCCGCTGGATCCGTGCAAATATACGTGAAAACGACCGCGTACTCTGTTTTGACGAAGAGCTTTCCCTGTATGAAGGCTGCAATCCCCTCTCCTACGGAACGGAAGCCAATGCAGATACTCTGTCAGCAGGTCTTTTTTCTGCTCTTCGGGAACTGGATGACCCCTCCATAAGTACGGTCTATGCCCGCTGTCCTGTAGGTGGTGGCGTTGCTTATGCGGTGCAAAACCGTTTGAAGAAAGCAGCCGCCTTCCAAGTCATCAATGCGGAGGAACTGGTATGATTATAGGTATTACCGGTGGTACCGGCTGTGGCAAGACCACCCTTTTAAATTTGATCCGCCAATGCGGTGGTATTGTAGTAGACTGCGATGCGGTCTATCATCAACTTCTAAAGACAGATACCGCACTTTTGGCTGCCATTGAAGACCGATTCCCCGGAACAGTAGAAGACGGGGTATTGCAGCGCAAAAAGCTGGGATCGATCGTTTTTAACGACAAAGCTGCCCTCAAGGACTTAAGTCGCATTACCTATCGATTTATTCTACCGGCTGTTCAAAGAGAGCTGGCTTCCCCAGGACAACTGAAAGCCATTGATGCCATCGGTCTGTTTGAAGGAAAGCTGGATCAGCTTTGTGATGTGACCGTTGCCGTCACAGCTCCGGAAGATTGTCGTGTGGAGCGGCTTATGAAACGGGATGGAGTCACTGAAGAGTACGCAAAAAACCGCATTGCTGCCCAACGTCCTCAGTCTGATTTTACTGCGCTTTGTGACCACACACTATACAACGACGGGACGCCGGAGACCTTTCAAAAGAAATGCCTTGCCTTTTTGTCACAATTGGGTATAATAAAAAAGTAAAATACCTTTAAGGAGAATATAGATTATGACCACTGAAGAACTGAGAGAATCCCTGCTGAGTTCCCCTAAGAACGGTTATACAGGTCTTACTGCACAACAGCGTGAGGAAATGGAAGCCTACTGCAAGCGCTATACCGCATTTATGGATGCCTGCAAAACTGAGCGTGAGTCCACCGCCTGGGCAGTGGAGATCGCTGAGAAGAATGGCTTCAAGGCACTGGTGCCCGGTATGGAGCTGAAGCCCGGCGACAAGGTTTACCGCAACAACCGTGACAAGAGCATTATGCTGGCTGTCATCGGCAGTGAATCTCTGAATACCGGAGCAAACATTTGCGCTGCCCATATGGATTCCCCCCGTATGGACGTAAAGCCCAATCCCCTCTACGAGGAAGCTGAAATCGCCTACTTCAAGACCCACTACTACGGTGGCATCAAGAAGTACCAGTGGCCCACCGTTCCCCTCGCCATTCACGGTGTGGTCTGCCGCAAGGACGGCACCACCGTCACCGTCACCATCGGTGAGGATGACAACGACCCCATTTTCTTCGTTTCCGACCTTTTGATCCATCTGGCTGCTGATCAGATGAAGAAGTCTTTGGCAGAAGGCATTACCGGCGAACAGCTGAATGTGATTTTGGGCACTGAGCCCCTGGAGGGTGAAGGCAGCGATTTGGTAAAGCTGCATATGATGAAGCTTTTGAACGAGAAGTATGGCATCGTAGAAGCCGACTTCCACAGTGCTGAGCTGACCATCGTGCCTGCCGGCAAGTGCCGTGAGGTAGGTCTGGACCGCAGTCTTTTGGCTGCATACGGTCACGACGACCGTGTCTGTGTTTACGCCGAGCTGGAACCCCTGCTGGATATGGGCATTCCCACGCACACCGCTGTCTGTATTTTCGCAGACAAGGAGGAGATCGGCTCTGTAGGCGTTTCCGGTATGCAAAGCCAAGTGTTTGACACATTTATGCAGGATCTGTGCGATGCTACCAACGCAAACCTAAACCGCTGCTTCGAAAATTCCTTCTGCCTTTCCGCAGACGTTTCCAACGCTTTTGAGCCCAACTTTGCTGAGACCTGCGACAAGCGCAACAACAGCCAGCTCAACTACGGTGTTGCTATTTGCAAGTACACCGGCAGAGGTGGTAAAGGTGGCGCAAGCGATGCCTCCGCTGAGGCAATGTACCACGTCCGCAACACTCTGGACAACGCCGGCGTTTGCTGGCAGGTTGCTACCTTGGGTAAGGTGGATCAGGGTGGCGGTGGCACTGTGGCTGCTTATATGGCAAACCGCAATATTGTGACTGTAGATGCCGGCGTGCCTGTGCTGTGTATGCACGCACCTATGGAGATCGTCTCCAAACTGGACTGCTATATGACTATGCTGGCATGTAAGGCCATCTATCTGGCATAAGTTTCTTTAAATTATCCTAAAATGCTCTGTTATTGTGCAGTCTGCACAATAACAGAGCATTATTTTTTACAGTCTTCATATTTGCTTAACAAACTCTACCTTTTATCTTTAGAATTGTTTGTTATAATATCAGCATAACATATGTGTTTCATTATTGTATGCTTTCTTTTTCTGACCTCTCTCTTTTCGTGGAAGGCCCCCGGTACCGTCTGGTCAACGGTATCGGGGGCCTTTCCCGTTTTATTGGCAGATTTGTTACAAAAAGCAGGAGAGGCTTGGACGCCCCTCCTGCTTTGTTTTTAGTCGAGAATGACAGTGGCAATATTGCCATTAATCTCCATTTTTGTGCCGTAAGGCTCACTCATTTCCTTCAGACGCTCCAAGATCGCACCATCCTTGGCAGGTGCAGGCATACCACCCCGGCTGCGAGGCAGACCAAAACCCAACTCAATAGCCATCATCTTCAGGCTCACCAGCTTGCCGTTTTCATCCATTTCCCACAGAGGAATCACAGATTCAAACATCTTACGGTCACTCTGCAAGCCTCTGGTAAAATTGGCAGAGCGCTTCTTAAACAGCTCATGCATAGTGCCGTCAGAGGTCATTCCCTTAGGCTCATAGTAATCTTCGGGGCTGTAAGGAATATTCTCATTGTTAAGAATAAAATCACCCAGAGAGTAGAAGATCGGCTTCCCCTTGTAAATTTCCAACGGGCGAAGCAGGTGCGGACCGTGACCGATCACCGCATCACAGCCGTGGTCAATTGCAAATCTGGCGCACTCCTGCAAGTAATCAGAGGGGCTCTCTTTGGATGTGCCACTGACTTGATGGGAATGGATGCTCAGAATAATATAGTCGGCTTGAAGCTGAGCTTCAAAGATCGCCTTTTCAAGACGTGCCAAATCACGAGGGTCACAAACTGCCTCATACTTCGGCACAGCGCCTTCCTTGAAGTTCACATACTTTGTGATGGGGCACTGACCTTCCGGCAGCGGATCACGGTAGCCTTCACGGCGAGAAATATCCTCAGCCGCATTGATATGGGTCTGCTCTGCGATCTGCTTAATGACCTTCATCTGCTCCGGAGTGATGATAACAGTCTCCTTATAACGCAGCTGATTCACACCGGGACGTCCGGGCACACGACGCGCCTGCTGACCGGCAATGCCGATATTGTTGAAATCGCTGTTACAAGAGGTAGTCATAGCGATCATCGCAATTCTGCCGCCCACTGCCTCCAGATAGGCAGGTGCCGCAGCTTGATCCAGATTTCTACCCACGCCTGCATGGGCAAGGCCACTGGCCGTGACGTGATCCAATGTCTTTGTCAGTCCATCATAAGCATAGTCCATTGTATGGTTATTGCAAAAAGAGGTCATATTGAAGCCATAACGCTTGCAATCCTCCAATACCTCAGGCTCAGAACGCAAATAGGAACCACCGTTGGTTGCAAAGGCAAAGCATTCGCCTTCACGGTGCAGCGTGGTCTCCAGATTGAAATACTTGGCATCCGCCTGACAGATCCAATCACGAACCTGCTCAAAGCCGGGATATGTCTCAGGGATACGCCGCAGAATCAGCGCATCACCCACTGCAGAAAATTTCATATTCTTTCTCCTTAGGATTCAATTCCATTCTGATTGTCAAGAACGAACTGCAGGAAGATCTGCACACCCACCGCCATAGCTTTCTCGTCGATATCAAACTTCACGGTGTGTAGCACGTAGGAAGTAGATTCTCCGCTGCGTGTGCCCAGGCGGAAAAATGCGCAAGGCTTTTTCCGGGACAGGAAGCCAAAGTCTTCGCCACCCAACCCTCTGACGGGAACGAACACATTGCCCTCACCCACTATCTTTTCAGCAGATGCCCACAGTTTCTTCGCCACAGTCTCATTATTCAGTACGTAAGGCAGGAACTTGTTGATTGTGACTTTTGCTTCGCCGCCGTTCATCTTTGCAATACCTTCGCAAATCTCACGGACACGAGTGATCAACCGCTCACTGACCTCATCACTGTGAGCACGGGAAGATCCGAACATCTTACAGTAGTTGCAAATAATATTGTTGGTATGACCACCCTGGATCACACCGATATTGAACAGGCGGGGCGCAGTAGGTGCAAACTCCTTTGCCACCATAATTTCCATAGCAGTATAAGCTTCCACTGCCATTGCAATGGCATCTTTACCCTTCTGCTGGGATGCAGCATGGCTGGAAGTGCCGAAAAACTCCACTGTGAAACCCATAGAGTTGGCATTAACACCACCTTCGGGGATCAGTGCAATCTTGCCTACATCACTGTCCGGCCCTACATGGCAGGCGATCGCAAAATCGATATCGTCCATAACCCCGTTTTCCGACAGCTGACGGCAGCCGGGATCAATGTACTCCTCTGCAGGCGTAAACAGCAGTTTGACCCTGCAAGAAAGCTCCTTTTCCCGTGCTTTTAGTTCTTTAGCAAGACCCAAAAGCATTGCAGTATGCGCATCGTGACCGCAAGCGTGCATCTGACCGGGGTTCTTGGATGCAAAGGGCAGGCCTGTCTCCTCCTGCATAGGCAGGGCATCCATATCACCGCGAACGCCTATGGTCGTTCCCTTGCAATCCGGGTTGATGGTAGCTACCACGCTGCTTTGACCAAACTCTCCGGTATAGGGAATGCCCATAGCATCCAGCTCTCGGTGTACTACCGCCAGAGTTTTAGAAAGATCAAAACCGATCTCGGGACACTCATGGAGCTCCCTGCGCAGCTTTACCACATATTCAAAAGTATCCTTCTGAAGCATAATCATTCACCTCAAACAATCAGAAACACCTGTGCACCCAATCGGGCGCACAGGTTGTTTTCTTTATTTCTGGGTTGCCAGATAACCGGCACGACCGGTTTCATACAGATTGTTGCCCTCACTGTCAATGATAACGATAACAGGAAAATCTTCAACCTCCAGGCGGCGAATCGCTTCTGCGCCCAGATCGTCATAAGCAATGACTTCCGCCTTCTTGATGCACTTGGAAAGCAGTGCACCGCAACCACCGATGGCACCAAAATACACAGCGCCGTGCTCCTTCATAGCCGCAATCACTTCCTCATTGCGCTTACCCTTACCGATCATACCGGTCTGACCCTGCTGGATCATAGTAGGGCTGTATGCATCCATACGGTAGGAAGTGGTAGGACCGGCAGAGCCGATGGCTTCACCGGGACGAGCAGGTGTAGGACCTACAAAGTAGATCACACTATCCTTCACATCCAAGGGCAATTCCTTGCCCTGCTCCACCAGTTCACAAAGACGCTTGTGAGCAGCATCACGAGCGGTATAAATCACACCGGACAGCAGCACGCTGTCTCCGGACTTCAAGCTTCTTGCCTGCTCCCGGGTCATAGGAGTTGTTACTCGAATAGCCATATTAAAGCACCTCCGACTTATGTCTGGTTACGTGGCAGTTGATATTCACAGCCACAGGCAGTCCTGCAATGTGGGTGGGACACTTTTCAATATTGACGCACAAAGCAGTGGTCTTGCCACCAAAGCCCTGAGGTCCAATGCCCAGCTCATTGATCTTCTCCAGAAGCTCAGCTTCCAGTTCCGCCCAGAAGGGCTCAGGATGACGCTCATCTGCACTGCGCATCAGTGCCTTCTTTGCCATAAAGGCAGCCTTATCAAAGGTACCGCCAACACCAACGCCAACCACGATGGGAGGACAGGGGTTGGGACCGGCATCCTCAACGACCTTCAGCACGAAATCCTTGACGCCCTGCAGACCGTCGGAAGGCTTGAGCATCTTGGTCTGGCTCATATTCTCACTGCCGAAGCCCTTAGGAGCCACAGTGATCTCCAGCTTGTCACCGGGAACGATATCATAGTAGATCATAGCGGGGGTGTTATCACCGGTATTCACACGATCCAGAGGATCACGGACAACGCTCTTACGCAGATATCCCTCAGTATAGCCCTGACGAACACCCTCGTGAATCGCCTCAGCCAGCTCGCCCACCACATGGACTTCCTGACCGATGGTCACAAACACGCAAGCCATACCGGTATCCTGGCAAATGGGCTTACCCTGGGCATCTGCGATGTTGTAGTTCTCGATGATGCGCTCCAGGATCTCCTTAGCCTGAGGCCAGGTTTCCATATTGTGGCTTTCCTCGATGCGATTCTTCAAGTCCTGAGGCAGATAGGTATTTGCCTCAATGCAGAGCCTCTTGACCACTTCAGTGATCTTTTGTGCTGCAATTTCTCTCATTGACACTCTCTCCTTTACTTTTGGGGTACATTATAAATTTGATCCAGCAGTTCACCGTCACGGCTGATGACATCGGCCACCACACGGTCGCCCTTAGGCAGCTTCCGGGGTGTTCCGGTGATCCGCTCGGTTTTCTCCTTTAGCTCGTGGATATCCACAATCGGCAGGCCCGCAGCCTTCAGATTCTGAGTCAGCTCCACATTCTTAGGGTTGACTGCAATGCCGCCCTGGGTGACCAGAACATCAATATCCTTACCGGGGGTGGA
Organism: Faecousia sp.; assembly: GCA_045651005.1. Classification (GTDB taxonomy): domain Bacteria; phylum Bacillota; class Clostridia; order Oscillospirales; family Oscillospiraceae; genus Faecousia. The sequence continues at coordinate 7,303 of JAZRRS010000059.1, read as the reverse complement.
AATGCAAGTCACATGGTCAGTAACAATGGGAAGTCTTGCCCGGAACATAGGTGCAATGATCATAGAAAGCTTTGCACCGGCAGCAGTATCGCTGTGACCACCGGAACCGCCCATAATGTAACCATTGGAATCCGTATGGACATTAACATTAAAGTTGGTGTCGATCTCCGTAGCGCCCAGGATGACCACATCCAAACTGTCTACCACCGCACTACGGCTGGCAGGACTTGCATAATGCATAGCGCTGATCTCCTGGTGACGAGGATCGGTGCGAATGGATTCCACAGCCTTCAGATCAAAGCACTGCACATCCATCAAGTTACGGAAACAGCCTGCCTGCAGCATATCCACCATATATCCGGTAATACCGCCCAGACCGAAGCTACCTTGAATACCCTTTTCCAGCATAATGTCCTTCAAGAACTTGGCCGCAGCCAAAGACGCACCGCCTGCACCTGTCTGGAAGGAGAAGCCATCCTTCAAAAGACCGGAATTGGCAATAACCTGTGCTGCGTGAGAAGCCATTACAAGACCCACAGGATCACGGGTGATTTGGGTCGTTCCGGAGACGATGCCCTTGGGGTTGCCAATGGCATCCACCTGTACAACATAGTCCACCCAGTCTTCAGAAATAGAGAAATCCTGCAGAGGATAGGGCACCAGATTATCGGTGATGACCACTACCTTCTTAGCAAACATAGCATCGGCATAGGCATAGCCAAGGCTGCCGCAAGCAGATTTGCCATACTTACCGGAGCAGTTGCCCATAGTATCGGAGGTAGGTGCCGCAATAAACGCCACATCGATGGGTGTATTGCCCAGAACGATATCACGGGGACGACCGCCGTGTGTGCGGAACTGCACCGGCTTTTCCATAATGCCTTGAGAAATGGCTCTACCTACGCCGGCAGCAATATAATCAGCAGCGATACCGGTGACCACACCGTTTTTGATATGCTCCAAAATCGGCACGTGAACATCGAACAGAGAGGATGCGTTCACATTGATATCCTTGTAGCTCTGTGCAGCGATCTCGTCCATAACCATATTCAGAACGAAGTCACCGTTACGCAGATGGTGGTGGAAGGACACCGTCATACCGTCCTTCAAACCAGCCAGCTGAACAACCTCTTTAATAGAGCTGACTACTTTGCTCATATCACATCCCCCTTTCCATACCCAGTGCCTGTGCCATAGCAATGGTCTGCTGTGCACGAGCCACAATGGGTGCGTCGATCATCTTGCCGTGGAGTGCAATAGCGCCCTTGCCCTGAGACTTGGCAAGCTCGATGGCATCCATAACCTCATAGGCATAATCCACTTCCTTCTGAGTGGGGCTGAACACGTCATTGATGACCTCCACGTGACGGGGAGAAATAGAAGCCTTACCGGTAAAACCAAGAGCTTTTGCCAGCTGTGCGTCCTTTACGATGCCCTCGTCATCGTTGACATCGGTAAAGGGCGTGTCGTACACATCCACGCCGGCGGCACGAGCTGCCACCACCAGACGGGTACGAGCATATTCGATCTCACGCCCCTCCTTAGTGCGCTTGCACTGCAGATCCGCAGTTAAATCCTCAGCGCCCAGGAACAGTGCCTTCACACGCTTGGTGGCAGATGCAATGGCAAATGCATTTTCAACGCCCATAGCAGTTTCGATCAAGGGCATCAGACCCACTGTGTTCTGAGGAAGACCCAACTTCTGCTCCACCTCGGTCATATAGGCATCGGCAGCCAGTACATCGGCAGCAGAGCTTGTCTTGGGTAGCAACACCAAACCCGGCTTATAGGGCAAGATCTCATCAATATCTTTCTGCCAGAAAGCGGTGTCGATAGAATTGATGCGGACAATGATCTCACAGCCGTGAAAATCCATATAGCGCATAGTGTTGCGCACAAGGATACGAGCAGCATCCTTTTCAGCAGGAGAAACCGCATCCTCCAAATCAAAGATCACAGCATCGGAGCCAAGGCAATTACCGTTAATGAGCATATTGGGGTTATTGCCGGGCAGGAACAACATACTGCGGCGCATTATGCTTCCCCCTTTCCGCGAATAATGGCAGTTTCCACTCTTGCACGGATGACGCACTCCAATGCGCCACGGTCTACCACACGGACATTGGCAGCGGTCACGCCACCCTCCTCCAGTACCTCACGAACCACTCTGCATATCTCATCACCGAATTGCTCCTGTACAACAGACTCCAGCTGGATGTCCAGAGCAGCAGCAGGCTCGATCTCCACATACGCATCGCTGGATTCCATTGTGCCGGCAGATGCCAGCTTTACGATCTCCATTTCTATGTAACCCCTTTCCTTCCGACCTATGCAGCAAAGATCAGATATGTGTTATAACAATCAGTATTATTGTATCTTAATTACTCTCAGAATGCAATTCTTTTTTAAGATTTTATTTGCAAGTTTTCTAATATCTTGTATAATAGATATAAGGATTTTGAAGAAGAGGTGTCAAAATGGATATAGAACTGACCGGACGGCTGCAAGGCACCCGAAAGGAACAATGGAAGCGCTTTCTTGCCCGTGCAGGACTGGAGGCAGATGAGCAGGTCGAATCCACTGTGCTCCTGTGGGATGAGGGCGAGATCATCGCCACAGGCTCTCGTATGGGCAATCTTTTAAAGTGCATTGCCGTGGATGAATCCCGTCAAGGCGAGGGACTCACAGCTACCCTTTTGACCCAACTGCGGCAAGATGCGTTTGGGAGTGGCTACAATCATCTTTTCCTGTATACAAAACCCCAAAACGAGTTTATGTTCTCCTCCCTTTTCTTTTATCCCATTGCCAAAACCGACACGGTGTTGCTGATGGAAAACCGGAAAGACGGTATTCAGAGCTTTCTGAATACATTGCCCGAAAATTGTGAAGACTCCATTGTCGGCGCAGCAGTGATGAATTGCAATCCCTTCACCAAGGGTCACCGTTATCTCATTGAGACCGCCGCCAAGGAATGTGATCGGCTGTATGTTTTCGTCCTGTCGGAAGACAAAAGCGAATTCTCTGCCAAGGACCGTATGGAAATGGTCAAGCTGGGCACCGCTGACCTTCCCAACGTAACTGTACTGCCCACAGGACCGTATCTTATCTCCTCCGCCACCTTCCCCACTTATTTTCTGAAAGATCGGGAAAGTGCGGAGCAGGTGCACTGTCTTTTGGATATTGAAATTTTCAGTCACTACTATGCCCCCCGTTTTCACATCACCCGGCGATATGTGGGCACAGAGCCTCTGTCTCAGATGACCAATCAGTACAACTCCGCATTAAAAGCACATCTTCCTGCAAAAGGAATCCAGCTGGTAGAGATTCCCCGTTTGGAGAAAGAGAACACACCTGTCAGTGCCAGTGCCGTTCGTGCCGCTTTGTCCCAAAAGGACATTGATTCCCTGCGAAAGCTCCTGCCGGAGACAACAATGCAATATTTACATCAACTTTCCCTATACTAAGGAGCGTCGCAATGAAAATAAGCAAAAAGCTGGATATGACTGAGGGACCAGTGTTTAAAAAGCTCCTTCTGTTTGCCATCCCGCTAATGATCAACACAGCCATCAACCAGCTTTATTCCACAGCAGATACCATTATGATGGGTCAGTTTTCCGGAGCAGTTGCAATGGCAGCTGTTGGCGCCAGCGCCCATCCTTTGAAGCTGATCATCAACTTGACGACCGGTCTGGCTATGGGCGTGACCGTTTCCTGCGGAAACTACAAAGGAAGCAACAATAAGACCGCACTTTCTGAATGTATGCACACAGGCATCCTTCTAGGTGCGCTGTCCGGTCTGTTTATCTGTCTGCTGGGCATTCCCCTGTGTGGTATTCTGCTGAATGCGCTCGGCACCCCAGTAGAAATACTTGCCGATGCTACGGTATATATGCGCATCCGTCTGGCATTTTGCATACCACTACTGCTGGCTACCTTTGCGTCCAACATATTCTATGCTTCCGGCGATACCCAAACCGCCACCCTGGTGAGTATATTCAGTGGTCTTGCCAATGTTGGACTAAATGTGGTTTTTGTACCCGTTTTGGGTATGGGCGTTGTGGGTGTCGCATTGGCCACCGGTATTTCCCAGGTGATCAACGCCACGGTGCTATGCATTTTTCTTTTCCATCCCAAGGGGCAGTACCAGCTTTCTCTGCGCAAACTGAAAATGCAATGGAAATATGTCCGCAGCATTCTGACTACCGGCATTCCCACCGGTCTGAGCAATGCCATTGTATCCTTCTCCAACGTAATGATGCAGTCCTCTGTCAACAGCTTCGGTTATCTGATCGTTGCCGGAAATACCGCTGCCGACAATCTGATCAGCTATATTATACTGATCGTGCAGTCCTTTCGCTCCGCTTGTGTCACCGCAGCTGCACAATGCTTCGGTGCCAACAACTTGCCTCGCATAAGAAAAACAGTGCGTTCGGCGATTCCCGGAATTGTAGGAACCGTTGCCGCACTGAGTATACTCATAACCATCTTCCGTACTCCCCTGTTGCGTCTTTTTAACAGTGATCCGGCTGTGGTTCAGGCAGGTATCCCAAAACTGATGTTCAATTGCTGGGGTTATATGATTTTCGCCTTTTCCAAGGTCTTCGGTGGCACTTTGGCCGGGTTGCGAAGATCTTCCCTTTCACTTATTTGCGATATTTCCTGTGTGATCCTACCACGGCTTTTGTGGGTATGGTTTGTCGTGCCGCGTATGCACTCCCCCACAATTTTGTATGCCATCTATCCCATCACCTGGTTTTTTGTATCCACTGCCACCGGCACACTTCTGTACCACCAGCTGCGAAAGCTGGAAAAGCAGACGCCCCTCGTGGCTGATCGTCCATAATTTTCCCATCACCCCACATCAAAAAGGAGGTAACAATATGGTAGAAAGCAGACCTACCCACCTGCTCAGCAGCTACTACGCTCCCCGAGGAGCCCACCGTATGTATGCTCTGGGACAGCAGATCGCACAACTTTATCTCAACCCCACAGACAAGCTCATTGGCATTATCGGTGAAGCAGGCTCTGGCAAAAGCGCACTGATCCGGGGTATGTTCCCCGGCTTGGAGCTGACCAACGACGACAACGGTGTTTACATCCGCCCTCTTCCCATTTTGGAGCAAGAACGCAGCTTTGCCTTTTTCTCTCCCCATACCTATCATCTGGACATCCGCTTTGAGACCGGCTTTACCCAAATGATTGAATTGGCCGATGCCATCCGCGAGGCGCTGAGCAAAGGCCGCCGTGTGGTAGTGGAGCATTTTGATCTGATCTATCCCATTCTGGGAGCCAACGCCAACCTGCTCATCGGTGTGGGTGAACAGGTGCTGGTGGCACGACCCAATGTTTTTGGCCCTGAGCCGGAAGAGATCAAGGAATCTGTCTACAACTCCCTTCCCTACCGTCTTATGGCCCACACTGCCGAAGATATCTGCGGTATGTTTATCTCCGACGAGGACAACGAACGCTGCGGTCACGCCGACCTACGCCACGGCTTTGCCATTACCTTCCCGGAACGAGAACCCAGTTTTGATATTTTAGAACTGGAAAAGAAAGTAAACGAGATCATTGCGCAGGACCTTCCTATTACCTATGTGGACGACCACCACATCAGCATTGGTGACTGTGTGCAGGTCTGCGACGGTCCCCGTGTCCACGTACACCGCACAAGCCAAGTAGAAAATTTCCGTTTGATGTCTCACTTCATCTACGATCATTTTAAGCGCCACTATTTGTTGGTGGGCTGCGTAGGCGAAAAGTCCGACGAACTGCTGCAAAAGCTGGAAGATCAGCGGATGCGTCCGGGTTGGGATTGATATGGAACCAACACTTCATGAAATATTAGATGCCCGCGAAAAACGGGCGCAGCGTCAAAAAGAGCTGATTAATAAATACAACAAGCCGTTATTGTGCTTTACTATGAACATCCCTGGCCCCATAAAATTGGACAGAGATATCTCCATCGGTTTCTTTGTAGGCTGCAGGCTCCTGCAAGACAGTCTTCGGGGAACTCACCTCCTGCATCGTGAGATCCACAGGAGGAACACAGGCTGTGAAGCCTACTATGTGGTGGATATGCCGGCAGATAAGCTAAAGGAGCTGGCAACGGAGATCGAGAACACTGAACTGATCGGTCGCCTTTTTGATATGGATGTGCTGGATACCGACGGGAACAAGCTTTCACGGGAGATCCGCAGAAAATGTCTTTTATGCGATAACGATGCCGTTGTTTGCGCCGGTCGACGCACCCATCCTTTGGAAGAACTAACAGACCGCACCGGTTTCTTGCTCTATGTGGCAGCACGTCAGTATTTATGCGAATTTATTGCAGTACAAGCATACCTGGCCTTGCAGCAAGAAGTCACTGTGACACCAAAACCGGGGCTTGTAGACCGCAACAACAATGGTGCTCATAAGGATATGACCATACGTCATTTCTTTGCCAGTGCCAACGCGCTTCGTCCATACTTCTGCAAATTTGCGGAAGCTGGTTTTCTGTCCCGTGATGAAGCACCTGCCGTATGTTTCCAAAAACTTCGTGCCATCGGTATAGAAGCGGAATCGGCAATGCTGGCAGCAACCAGAGGGGTCAACACCCACAAAGGTGCTATTTTTAGCCTTGGCCTCTGCTGTGCCGCTGCAGGGCGACTAGATCCCGCAACCTGGAGTGTGGAAAATATTCTGCAAGAATGCGCTGCGATGGCAAGCGGTTTGGTAGGAAAAGACTTCTCCGGTGTAACCGCCCATAACGCCCAAACCGCAGGTGAGAATCTTTATGTCCGTTACGGCATTACCGGCATCCGTGGACAGGCAGAGGCCGGTTTTCCTGCTGTGGCGATCAACGGCCTTCCTGTTTTGCGGCAAGGCCTCGCCCAAGGACATTCCTTGAATGATGTCGGTTGCGCTACACTGCTGCATCTGATTTGCACCTCAGAGGATACCAACCTGATCCACCGTGGAGGAATGACCACAAAAGAGGAGATCACCTCCCGATTAAAAACTATGCTGGCGCAAACACCCTACCCCCCAATTACAGATATAGAAACATTGGACAAAGAATTCATTGAAAGGAATCTGTCTCCCGGCGGCAGTGCCGATCTTTTGGCTCTTACCTTCTTCCTGCATTTCCTATGTCCATAAAACAACCCCCACTGTTGTATCATGAACCGAACCAGTAAAATCGGACAATAGACAAAACACCCCCTAATGTAGGATAATAACTACATTAGGGGGTGTCGTTATGTCTAAGCGAAATTACACGCATATCAAGGAATTGCTACCGACGATAGAAGCTATGGTGGCA
>JAZRRS010000058.1:0-11636 GCA_045651005.1 Faecousia sp. | reverse complement strand
CAGGATATACTTCATCCGTCAAAGTGCCGTTATACAGGTTGACATTTTTACCCTGAATGTTCAGTTCTTTATGGTCGGAAGTGCTGGCATCCAGAATGATAATATCATCCTCACTGTAGGTTTTGCCGTCCTCTATCAGTGCTGCACGGTCTGTATGGACAATGCTCTTAATCTCAGCGGCATTGGCATCCAGATAAGTATACAGACCGGTGGTGGCGGACACATGGGTAGCCACACGACGCTCGTATTGCAAAAGACCCTGATTGATGCCGCTGGTCTCCATCAGAATATGCAGAGCAGATCTAAAGGCCGTGTTGGAGCTGCCGGTATTGGCACCCATACCGCCAACAGAGTCAGAGTACCAGCTGTAATACAAACCGTCTTTGGTGATCTGATCGAAGGCAGAATTGGCAAGCTCCAGAGCAGTTTCCTTATAGGCTTCGCTGTGCTGGGGAACCCAGTGGGTGCAGAGCATCAGATCCTTGCGCTTATGAGAAAGAGAAGTGAGGGATTCCTGATACTCGTGGCTGTCAAACACCACTTCGGGGTCGAACAGGTTGTAAGCATACATACGCAGCTGGGTCTCCTGAGTTCTCAGTCGCATAAAATCACGGTTGGGGTCGACAGTGGAGCCGTTTACATCCACATACCGCTGACTCTTGTACGCACCGTAGGGGCTCAGTCTGGGTATCATGTAGATATTCATGGTATCCAGCAGGCTCTCACCATACTGGCCGTCCAGCCGCAGGATCATACCCAGTGCCGCTTCACCGGCGGCAGGCTCGTTGCCGTGGATCTGTGACTGATGGTGAATTGTCAGCTTGTTGTTGGCGGCACTGTCGGCACGGATGATGGCAGCAGCCTCTTCCAGTGTTTCCGCACCGGACAGATCCACCGTAGTGAAGATCACAAGAGGAATATCAAAAGCCTTGCCGGCAGACTGACCCAGCGTAAAGACATACATATTGTCGTCCGGATCGTCCTGCGCGGCAATGAATGCTTCCATTTCAGCCTGGGTAGTCTGCATATGCTGGTTGCGACCGGGCTGGAATGCAGGAGTTGTGAAAATTTCAGAATACTGGGGCCACAGGGAGGCATCCGAGGGGTAGTTATTCAGCATAACCTCGTCAGTTCTGTGGCGAATCTCCGTGGAGGGATCCCATCCATTGGTGGAACGGACAGCCGGTGTCACATCCATAACCGTCTTGGTTGCCGCTTCCTCCTCAGTGATGTAGATATTGTAGTGATCATTGTAACGCGCATAGCCGGATGTCGGCTTTGCGATCAGATAATAACGGTTCAGGGCTTTTACTTCGTAATAGTAAGTCGTGCCACCGTCTTGCGTAGTTTCGGTATGTACCGGAGTCAAAAGCTTATCATCCGAAGTGTTATAATTCTGGAAAAGCTTTACAGAAATGCCGCTAACCGTGGTTTTCAGCACAAGCCCCTTAAAATTCTCGGCATCAAAAGCCGTATCATATTTCCACACACCGTTGGTTTCCCGCACACCCGTAGATTCCGGGAAAGTAACCGCACTGCCGGCAGGCGCTGTCACATAGGCGTGGTTTTCCTTGACAGTATCGGCGACCTCACAATTCAGTGTGCCGGTGATGCTGTTGGCAGTCAGGGTAGCAGCACCGGAGAAGATCAGCTTTCCCTGGCTGTTTACCGAAGTTGCATTAATGGCACTGCCTACCAGCGTCATTGTCTTTCCGGAGGGGATCTCCACACGGGTCTCGTCAAATTTAGCGGTGGGTGTTGTGGCCAAAGTGCCGCTTTTTAGTACTAATACAGTCTTATCAATAGTACCGGAGGCACTTTCATCCAAGATCTTACTGACCTTGCTGCAGTTACCGTCGATATTCACTGTGACCGTACCATAGATGGGGATGACCTTGCTGTTGATCACCCGGCGCAGACGAACCTTACTGATGGTACCGCCGGCCACAGTGATGTCCACATTGCCTTTGACCCAACCGGATTCGTTAGCACCAGCCATCAGCACATTGATGGTACCGCCGGTAATGATCATAGTTGTATTACCGGTAAGCTTGCCGGAGAAAGTGGGACCCACAAGGTTGCTTACATTTCCGCCGGACATAATCAGAGTCGCATCGCCGGTATTTTCACCTGTGTGGCCACCTACGAAAATATTGCGCCAATTACCGGACTTAACCGTCAGTGTGGCACTACCGTTGTCACCTGCTGTTCTATGGGTGCTGAGACAAAAACGGGACTCTTTGTCCGTGCTTTTCGTGGTAACACCCGTTCCGATGGTCAGGTCATGACCCTCGCCAGACAGATATTTTGCATTGCTGGTAACCGTCAGTGTCAATGTCAGATTCTCCAGTGTGGTAGCACCGGAGAAGTAAATGTGGCTGGAAGTGGAGATTCCCTCTGCACCGGTCTTTGATGTGATGGTCACCGGAATATCGCAAGTGGGGAAAGTAATATCTGCCGTAAGGTTCAGCGTACTGAGCATAATGATCTCACCCTCATCCGCACCGGACAAAGCGCCATAGGCCGCTTCCACCGTCCGGACAGGCGTCGCCTCAGTCAGACCACCATTGGTGTCAGAGCCGGAGACCGGATCCAAATAAATGGTCCGCAGCTCCGCCGCAAAGCTGACCGTAGGCACCATTGACAAAACCAAGGTGATAGCAATCAGCAAACTCAAAAACTTTTTCATAGGTTTTACCCCTTTCAAAACCCAACATATTGCGAAAATTACAACAAAATGCGCAAGGTCTCAGCAGGCCCTTCCAGAAAAATTTCACCCTCTGCTAAGGTCACTGTCAAAGTACCCCCGGGGTTTTCCGCCTGCAATGTGTCTCCGGGCAAAAGTCCAAGCATTTTTAATACCACGCTAACTGATGCACTGCCCGTACCACAAGATAGGGTGTAGTCCTCCACCCCTCGCTCATAGGTCAAGATCCGCACCACGCCAGGTGCCACCTGGTCATAAAAATTCACATTGACTCCCTTAGGAAATACCGGATCATAACGCAACTGCACTGCGGTTTCCCGTAACTGCTCCCGTTGATCATAAGTCAGACCCGGTAGTCTGGTTACACAGTGGGGCACCCCCGGATCTCCCAACTCCACATAGGCAGTTTCGCCTTTGCGATGCAGATCCACCACAGAAGGCGGATTCAATTGCACACGGTATTGCGTATCAGACAATCGCCAGCCACGGACTATACCGGCATCGGTCTGTATCGTTATTTCCGGACCGACGATCCCCAGATCATAGGCAAATTTACAGACACACCGGGCTCCGTTGCCACACATCTCTCCCCGACTGCCGTCGGCATTATAAAAATGCAGACGAAAATCCGCAATCTCAGAGGTATCCACGCAGAGAAGCCCATCCGCTCCGGTGCGTGCACATTGGTCTATGGCCACCATCTGCATATCCAAGGTCTGCCCCCGAATATCTGCCACCACAAAATCGTTTCCTGCGCCGCTCATATGGCAAAAAACCATTATTTCGCCTCCAAAAGATGCTCCATATTATAAAGGCCGGGCGCTTTTCCGCAGATAAAACGGGCAGCATCCACCGCACCATCAGCCAGCATTCCCCGGTTGCCTGCCTCGTGGCGCAAGGTTAGGGTCTGGCTCTCGGTGCAGATATGCACCTCGTGGATACCCACCACATTGCCCATACGCAAAGAAGAGATACCCACCTCATTAGGCTGCCGCTTGCCCTCCCCTGCTCTGCCGCAATGCTCTGTCAGCTCCGGTCTGGCAGACTTCACCGCTTCAAAGAGCATTTTTGCCGTTCCGCTGGGTGCGTCCACCTTCCGGTTGTGATGCACTTCCACGATTTCAATATCTGCCTCCGGGAAACAGGCTGTCGCCTGTTTCGCAAGTTTACATAACACCGCAATTCCCAGGCTCATATTGCCGGAATAAAACACCGGGATCTGCTCTGCCGCAGCATAGATCTGTTCCTTTTCCTCCCGGGTATGTCCGGTGGTGCCAATCACTGCCGCACTTCCCGTACCTATGGCATATGCCAACACATCTCCCACCGCACTGTGGTGAGAAAAGTCGATGACCACATTGTTTTCCACAGTTCCCAATTCACCGAATGTGCCGGGAACACCATTTTCTCTGTCAATACTCACAAGACCTGCAATCTCGCCTTCCAGCCGCTGGCAGATCAGCTTTCCCATTGCGCCGTTGGCGCCGCATACAATGGCTCTCATACAGTTACCCCCAGTGCGCGCATTTGTGCATAGAGGTTTGCACGGGTATCCGGCTCCATAGGTGTCAGAGGCATCCGCAAATGCTCTTCACCGAAGCCCATAGCCGACACAGCGGCTTTGGCAGGAATGGGATTGACCTCACTAAACAAAGCATTTACAAGCGGCAACACTTTCAGCTGCAGCGCACCGGCAACTGCCACATCGCCGGCAAAAAACTTATCTGTCATCTCCACCGCCAACTTGGGTACTACATTGGAAAGTACGCTGATACAGCCCAGACCGCCAACGGACATCATAGGAATGGTCAAAGCATCCTCACCGGAGTAAATATCCAGCTTGCCGGCACACTTTGCCGCAATGGACACCACCTGAGACATATCTCCGGAAGCCTCCTTCACACCCACAATATTGGGATGATCCGCAAGAGTCGCCACGGTACCCGCTTGCAGATTCAGTCCCGTACGTCCGGGAACATTGTACATAATCACAGGCTTTGAGGAAGCGTCAGCAACCATAGAAAAATGCTTGATCAGACCGCCCTGGGTAGCCTTATTGTAATAAGGTGTCACCACCAGCACGGCATCTGCGCCGTCATCGCAGGCAGCCTTTGTAAAATCCAGAACATGCTCCGTATTGTTGGTACCCGTACCGGCGATCACCGGCACACGACCATCCACACGCTTCACAGTAAAGCGGATCACTTCCTTGCGCTCTTCCGGAGTAAGTGTGGCGCTCTCGCCGGTGGTACCCACTGCCACCAGTGCATTAATGCCGTTTTCCAGCTGAAAATCAATAAAACGGGCAAAGGCGTCCCAGTCCACACCGGTAGATGTCATAGGTGTAACCATCGCTGTTGCCATTCCCTTAAATACAGGCTGCTTCATAAGAATTCCTCCTTATATCTGTAAGCTCATACGAACGCAACTATAGTGTAACACACATTTGCAAAAAAAGCAAAGAAGTTATTTATGTACATTCAAATTCCGGTTTATCGAACAGTTATGATGTCATTCTGAGGAGCGCAGCGACGAAGAATCCCCATCTATACGAAGGAGATCCTTCGACTCCGCTTTGCTCCGCTCAGGACGACAGTTTGATAAACTGTCAATTTTACGTAAAAAACAGGGGTCGTTTTCGACCCCTGTTTTATCAAGATACTGCATCAAATTGAGATTGATACAAATTACAATAGAAACCCTTTTGTGCCATAAGACTTTCGTGCGTTCCCTGCTCCACCACTTTGCCGCCGTCCAGCACCAAAATGTTGTCCGCAGAACGGATGGTAGAAAGCCGGTGGGCAATGACAAAGCAGGTTTTGCCTTCCATCAAGGTACGCATAGCGGACTGGATCCGCTGCTCTGTACGGGTATCCACATTGGAGGTAGCTTCATCCAAAATCAGCATATGGGCATCCAGAAGCATCGCTCTTGCTATGGTCAGCAGCTGCTTCTGACCCTTAGAGATGGATGTGCCGTTATCCGAAAGCACCGTATCATAGCCATTGGGCAAACGGGATATGTAGCTGTGGATATGGGCTGCCTTGGCTGCCGCCACCACCTCTTCCATCGTCGCCCCCGGTTTTCCGTAGGCTATGTTATCAAAAATCGTACCGTGGAACAGCCAGGTATCCTGCAACACCATAGAATACGCTCTGCGCAGCGAGCTGCGGGTCAGCTGACGAATGTCCTTTCCGTCCACATAGATATGCCCCTTGTCCACATCATAGAAGCGCATCAAAAGATTGATGATGGTGGTCTTTCCTGCACCGGTGGGTCCCACGATAGCAGTCAGACTGCCGGGTTTTGCGTGCAGATCCAGATTCTGTATGATGGGCTGGCCGGGGATATAAGAAAAGTCCACGCCCTCAAGGCGCACATCTCCCTGCACATCCACGAGTTCCTGCGCATCCTCTGTATCCTGGGTCTCCGGCTGGGCATCAATGAGACGGAACACACGCTCAGCAGCAGCAAAAGCACTCTGCAATTCAGAAACGATATTTGCCACCTCAGTGATGGGGCCGGAAAAACGACGGGAATACTGGATAAAACTACTGAGGTCACCCAGCTTCACAACGCCATTTAAATACAGCACCGCACCAAAAGTGCTGATCAATGCAATGGAAATGTTGTTGATCAGATTCACAGAAGGACCGGTAATAGTGCCGTCTGCTTCTGCCTTAGCGTAGGCATTAACCGCATCGGTGTTCTTTTGGTCAAAACGCTCCAGCACCGCTTTTTCCCGACCATAGGCACGGATGGTCTTCTGTCCCTGCAGCATTTCCTCCACAAATCCGTTCAGTTCACCCAGCTTGCGGGAACGATTGGAAAACAGCGGTCGTACACGCGTTGTGATCCATTTGGTAAAGAAGAAGGTAGCAGGAATGGTAAACAAGAACACCAGCACCAGCACAGGGGCAATGGAAAGCATCATTGCCAGTGCCACAGAGACCGTAATAAAACTTTGCAGGATCTGCAAAAGGTCATTGGAAAGACTCTGATTCACCGTGTCAATATCATAGGTCACTGTAGAGATAATGTCACCGGTCTGATATCTGTCAAAGTAACCCACAGGCAAACGGGTCAAGTTTTGAAACACATCCTGCCGCATCTGACGGGACACAGATCGGGACAGCTTCAGCATCACAAAATGCAGCACATAGCCCAACACAGACGAGCCGATATAGCATACCAGCATCCATAGGACACACTCAAGAACTACAGGAAAATCCACATCATTAATGCCTCGAATGGCATTGATGGCAGTACCCGAAAGCTTAGGGCCGATCAAGCCCAATACACTACTGGTGGTGGAGAAAAACAGTGCCAGCACCACCAGGATCCGGTATTTACCGATGTACTGCCATAGGCGCTTCAGGATTTTTCCCACGGGCACCTTTCTTTTTTCAAATTGGCGACGGTCGCCGCTGCGTTCCGCACGGCTCATTCTGCCGCCCATCATTCCGGGTCCGCCCATTAGGATACCTCCTTTCCCTCACCCATTTGGGTCTCGGCAATACTGCGATACTCTTCGCAGTTTTCCATCAGATCTTTGTGGTTACCTGCGCCAATCACACAGCCATCGTGAAGCACAAGGATCAATTCTGCGTGCTGCAAGGAACTGATGCGCTGGGTCACCAACACCGTGGTAGTATTGCGGTAATTCTCACGCAAGGCACGACGCAGGTTCGCATCGGTGCGGTAGTCCAGTGCCGAGGATGCATCATCCAGCACAAGGATCTCCGGATCTGCTGCCAAAGAACGGGCGATCAGCAATCGCTGCTTCTGTCCACCGGACAGATTGTTGCCCCGGATCACCACTTCTGCCGCCATTCCGCCTTCCTTTTCCGCAATAAACTCTGCCTGTGCGCAGTCCGCTGCGTGCTGCAGTGCATCCTCATCAATGTCACGGAAGAAGCGGATGTTGTGAGCAATGTCACCTTCGGTAACAAAGTCATTTTGGAACACCACACCAAACATTTTTCGAAGTTCCTCGTTGGGAATGGTCTTCACATCCCGGCCGTCAATCAGTATCTGTCCCTCGTCGGCATCATAAAGCCGCATCAGCAGATTCAAAATGGTGGTCTTACCGGATCCGGTTCCGCCCAGAATACCCAAGGTCTGTCCATGCTCCAGACGGAAACTCAAATTCTCAATATTTTTACCCACACCGGTATAGGAGAAGCTCACATTCCGGAATTCAATGTGGGGCGCGTTTTCCTCTGCTTCTGCTCCCTCCTGCACTTGCATATCCTCCGGCAGCTCCAGCACATCGGAAATACGCTTGGCACTGGCCTCACCTCTGGACCACATCACAAAAATACGGGTCACACCGGCTGTGGCGTTGATAATCATAATAAAGTATTGCAGCACCGCCATAATCACCGCCGGCTGTATCTCGCCCAGATTGACACGGTAAGCACCTACCAGCACCGCAACGGTCAAACCCACCCGGAGCACCACAGTGGTCACAGGACCTGTAATAGATGTAATCAGGCCTGCCTTCTGAGAGATGCTGGAGAGTTCTTTGTTCACCACACCGAAACGCTCTTTTTCATACTCGGTTTTGCTTAACGCCTTCACCACCCGGACGCCGGTGATGTTCTCCTGCACCACACGCACCACACGGTCAAGGGTCTTTTGCTGCTTGGTATAAAGCGGCAAGCTCTTTCGCGTCACAAGCAAGATCACAATAGTAATGGGCGGCAACAGTGCTGCCAGCACCAGTGCCATCATAGCGTCCATCTGCACCAACATAAAGATACCGCCAATCAGCAGGATCGGTGCACGAACACCCATACGCTGAAGCCGCGTCAACATCTGATTCACATTGTAAGTATCACTGGTCAAACGGGATTCTGCCGAAGGAATTGTCAGCTCATCCATCTGCCGGGCAGACAAGCTCTGCAGCTTGGCATACAGATCATGACGGATACCCTTTGTGATTCGGGAAGAGCTGAACGCTGTCATACGGTTTGCTGTAATATTCAGCGCAAAACCCGTAAATGCCGCCAGCAGCATCAAGCCACCATACAAATAGATCTGCCCCAAATCACCCTGCGGTACTTTTTCATCCAGCAGCGTTTCCATAAGGCTGGGGATCCAAAGCTCTGCATAGGTTGCCACAAACTTGATGATCATAGTAATAATAATATAGCCCGTTTCTGGGCGTATATATTTCGCAAGTCCTTTCACCGTCAGTCCTCCCTTCCTATCTTCTCACGGATCTTCTCCATAATACAGGTCAGCTGCGCCAGTTCCTCTTCTGTCAGCTCCTGTAGCAGCGCATCCTCCCAGCACTGCATTGCGCTTTTCAAACCCGGAACGAATTCCAGCATTTTCTCCGTGGGATAGACACACAGAACGCGCTTGTCCTTCTCCGAAGCATTTCGGTTTACATAACCCATCTGTTCCAGCTGTTCCAGCTGTCTGGCAATGGTGCTCTTGTCAAACCCTATGCGCTTCGCCAACTGATCTTGAGAAAGCCCCGGCGTTTTGCTGATCATCATAAACAACCGGGCGTGGATACCCTTCAGTCCCAAGGGCTCCATATATTCACGACGATGTCCACGCAAATACCGGTCAATGGCATTGATGTCCCTGCTGAATTTGGACACAAGCTTCACCTCCGTAAAATCGTTGCATTCGCAATTGTTGCATCTGCAATTGTTGCACTTGCAACGATTTTACCACACAGCCTCTCTTTTGTAAAGCATATATTTCAAAAAGAAAGCACAAAATAGCAAAAAAGGAGGTATCGCCGTGAAAGAGGAAGAGGAAAAGAAGTCAAGCTGGGAGATCGCTGACCCAAAGCCACCCGTGATTCGTTCCGGAAGAATGGAAGGACGAAGAAGATAAAACAAACACGCCTTTGTTCTGCAAACAAAGGCGTGTTCAAAATATCAAATACCAACAAAGTCGTATTTATCAATGTGTTATCAAATCTACCAAAACCGCATCTTCTGCGGCAAAGTAGTCATTCATATCACTGCTGAGTCCGGCAGCTAAATAGGCTTGCTCAAAGGAAATGGTTTCTTGATTGCTTAAATATACAAATGTTGAATCAACAGCCGCATTGGGCATTCTGCCGCTGATCTCCAACCTATATTTGTATGTGTATCCGTCACATTCCCAAGAGCCATCGCTCAATTCGTAGTATGTTTTTGTTTCGGTTGCAAAGGTTTGAATGCGTTTAGGCGTTTGATTTCTGCACCCGGCTAAACTCTGCACACAAACAAACACCAGAACCAATGCGATCCACTTTTTCACAACCCCACACCCTTTACAATAATGTTTTTTGAATCGAACCCAAAATGGTCTTGACCATTCTCTTTTCACACCGTGAATTTTCAAACGGATCACCCCTTTCAGTTATATTATATCAACAAAAGTTGCTTTTTTCAATGATATATCGCTAATGCGATATGATATACGGCGTTGCCGTATGATATACTTGCTTCGCGAGTATGATATAATATCCGTTCCTTCATATGCCGAAGGCATATATCATCGCGCGAAGTGCGATATCATATCGAAGATATATCACCCGTTACCGCAGGGAACGGATATCATTGTAAAAAACCTCTTTTGTCTGGTAGACAAAAGAGGTTTTTTACATGGCTAAGGACAGTATAACGGTACGTAAATGGGATAAAGAAAAGCGAAAAGGTGAGTAAATTATCAGATAACTTCGATTGTGCCAACGATATGACGATTAAATTCCACCAAATCCTCTGCAGGAATCCAAAACTCTTGGTGATAGCTTGCTCCTACTGTTTGAACATCAAATCGGGAAATATACGCATCATCAATTTCAAAGGTTGTAACATATCCCGCATAGCCGGAATCTGCAGATTTCTTATTCCATTTCTCCGCAATTTCACGGGCGTATTTTTCATTCAGAACAGGATAAAAGATAGGTTGTTCAGGAAGTCTAGGAGGATATTCTTTATAATTTGTCCTTGCAATTAAATCCAACTCCGCTTGTCCAACAGGTCTGTATAATCTCATAAATAAACCTCCTTTTTGTAATTATACCACAAAATAAGTTGTTTTGCCAATAAGTGATGCAGCTTTGCTGTGATAGGTGATGCGATGCGTTCCACACACGCGCCGAAGGCGTGCATCACGGGCGAAGCCTACATCACGCACGCAGTGCGCTTCATGTTCCGAAGGAACGCATCACGCAAAGAAACCTGATTTGTCTGATAGACAAATCAGGTTTCTTTGTTGGCCCGCCCGAAGGGATTCGAACCCCCGGCCTTCAGAATCGGAATCTGCTGCGATATCCAGCTTCGCTACGGGCGGAAAACACAAACTATTATAATTGTATTCATTTGAAAAATCAAGTGAAAAAATAATGTGCTTTACAATAATTATATATATGTGTTAATATGTAAGTAATTATACCATCAGGTCAGTAAAGGAGACGTTGCGTATGCAGGACAAGTCTGTTTTGGTTTTTACCGGTGATATCGGTTTTGACAGATATATGTACGGCAAGTGGAATGATGAGGAGCTTATTTCAAGCGAAGTTCTTGATTTTCTTCATTCCGCTGACCACGTTATTGCCAACGTTGAGGGTCCCGTTGCGCCCGTTGAAACAAACACAACCAAGGACGGAGTGCAGCAGCTTCTTCACACCATCGACCCCGAGGCGGTGAAGGTGCTCAAAAACATGAATGCCGATATCTGGAATATCTGCAACAACCATATTATGGATGCAGGGGAATACGGCATTAAAACAACTCTTGAAATTGCCGCCGAAAACGGCGTTAAAACCATCGGCGCAGGTATGGATATAAGCGAAGCCAGAAAGCCTGTTATTCTTGACGAAGCGGGCGGAATCGGTATGTTTGGCGTTGGTTATCAGCGCGCCTGCCGCAAAGCCGATGAAAACAAAGCAGGTTGCTACAGCTGGAGCAAGTCG
>JAZRRS010000057.1:0-7547 GCA_045651005.1 Faecousia sp. | reverse complement strand
CAACACCGTCGTAATGCCACTCACCACGGAGGATACCGTTGATGGCTTCCCAGTTCTTACTGGCCTGTTCGCCGTTGATGAGGTTATAAGAGGTCATCAGCGCCCAGGGATCTGCCTTGCGAACCACGATCTCAAAGCCCCGGAGGTAGATCTCACGCAATGCTCTCTCGGAAACACGGGAATCTGCCAGACGGCGGTCCTTTTCCCGGTTGTTGCAGCAGAAGTGCTTCACCGTAGCCACGATCTTCTGAGACTGGACCCCGGCAACACAGGCTGCTGCCATAAGACCGGTGGTCAGCGGATCCTCCGAGTAATATTCAAAGTTTCTGCCACCCATGGGATTTCTGTGGATATTCAATCCCGGCGCAAGCCAGATACCAATATTGTTTTCTTTTGTTTCCTTGCCCAAAAGCGTACCCAACCGCTTCACCAGCGGCAGATTCCAGGTCTGCGCTACCACCGACTCACAGGGCAGGAAGGTAGTCTGCACACCTCTGTTGGGACGGGCACGAACGCCCATCGGTCCGTCAGTGGTGGGCACAAGGGGAATTTTTTTCTTATCCTTTGTGCTGTAGCGCACAGGCACACCAATACCGCCGGTAAGGGATACGTTCTGCATAGGATGACCGTAGAGCAGTTCTCCCAGATCCCGGTCATTCAAGGTGGCAACAAACTCCTCCATCCGGTTATTTTCCAAAGCCTCTGCCAAAGAGAACTCCCCTTCGGGTCTCTGCACCTTCACCCGGCTTTTCCGAATGGGATGCGGGATCTCCGGTGCTGCCGGCAGCTTCTCATAGCTGCCGTCGGCGCAAAGACGCTCCGGAAGCGCTTTCGGTGCCATATAGGGATGGCACTTCTTGCATACCACATTGTCTTCAAGGGTAAATTCCAAAACCTTTTCCGTATCCCGGACGTTGGTACCCACAGATACGATGTAGCTGCCCTTTTCCAGAATAAACGCACTTTCCAAAATCTTGCCCAGATCGTCAAAAGAGCCGAACTCCCGGATGTCGAAATGCAGCTTCAGCTTCTGCACCTCTCCTGCCTTCAGCTCCTTGGTTTTTCCAAACGCTGTCAGCACCTTGGCTGCCTTACCCAATACACCCTGGGGAGCAGTCAGATACGCCTGCACCACTTCCTTGCCGGCGAATTTTCCGATATTTTTTACCTGCACCTCCAGCTTGACGGTGTTCTTTTCCAAAACCGCTGCCGTGGTCTTGACCGCAAAGGTGGTGTAGCCCAAACCAAAGCCGAAGGGATATGCCACCTTCTCCGGGGCAAAAGTCTCAAAATAACGATAACCTACAAAGATATCTTCGGTATAGTTTACATAATCTTTTTCCTTATGGAAGTCTGCGGTGGTGGGGTAATCCTCCAGGGTTTTGGCAATGGTATGCTGCAAGTGACCGGAGGGATAGGCTTTGCCCAGCAAAATATCCGCCAGTGCTTCACCGGCAATGCCACCGCCGTACAAGGGATACAGCACTGCATTTGCCTTTTCGTATTCCTGTGTGGAAACCGGGCCGCAGGAATTGATCACCACAACCACTTGCTCAAAGTCTTGATACAAGCGGTCAAGAAGTTGCTGCTCCTCGTCCCACAGGTAGAAATCGCCTTTTTGACCGTTCCGGTCACCACTGTCGTCACCCTCAGAGGAGAATCTGGACACACAGAAGATGGCTGTGCCGCCGAATTTTTTCGCCTTTTGGTACAGCTCCTCCGGCATCACCGGCAGAGGCATATGGAAGTTTCTGCGCCACACCACAGGGCCGGCTGTCTGGGTTTCAAAGTCAGCACGCTGGATCGTCTCTGTTTCGTTTACATAAAACTCCACCGTGTCCGGAAAGAATGCGATCTCACCTTTCTCTGCGGCGGTCTGCAAGCCATCTGCCAATGTGATCTCCCGATCCGGGAATACCTCGGCGCTGCCGCCGCCGCCAAAAAGAAATTCGCCTGCGCCAATGCCAAACAAGCAGACCTTACTGCCCTTCTGAAGCGGCAATGTGCCGTCATTTTTCAGCAGCACCGTACCCTCCACAGCCGCTTGCTTTGCCAGCTGCCAATGGGCATTGGAGCAAGTCACAAGGCTGCGGTTCTTGCCCAAAGGCAACAACGGCTGATAGTTAAATCTTGCAAAACGTGAAAGCTTCATAAAAAACAACCTCACTTTATGGTTATATTGCTAAATTATGCGTGTCATTCTGAGCGCAGCGAAGGATCTTCGTCGTATATTGAAGGGGATTCTTCGTCCCCTTCGGCTAAGCTCAGGGTCCTCAGAATGACAGACAACACGGTCATCCTGAGCGGAGCGAAGGATCTCCTTCATATGTTGGGGGATTCTTCGTCGCAACGCTCCTCAGAAAGGCAAAACCTTTTTAAGTCCATCACATTTGCCCTTCAATGTTTTCGTTTTTCCTTTGTCGCGGCAACAAAAATTGCCGGGATGAACAGAAACATAGATCTTCATATTTGCATTATAGGTTAATATGTGCTATAATACTAGGTAATAAGTGCTAAATTATAGTTAATTTGTGCAGAGGTGGTTTTATGAAGCCTTTTTATGAGCACATCAAGCCTATACGGATCAACCGGCAAATTCAATTGGATTTTCCCCTTCATTTGCACGATGCGGTAGAGATCGTCTATGTGCTGGAAGGGCACTCCACGGTGCTGCTGGAAGGACAGCAGCTGGCATTGGGTGCGGGAGATCTGTTTCTTTCCTTCCCCAACCAGGTGCACGGCTACGAAAACACCCGGGATTTTCTCGGCTTTGTTGCCATCATCACTACCCAAAGTCTTCCGGCATTTCAGTCTTTATTGACTAAGGAGCAGCCTGCCTCCCCTATTTTGCACCCGGAGGGACAGGATGCCCAATCGCTGCTGGCACTTATGCAGCTGATGTGGAACGACCGCCGCACCGGCTCCCCCACCCTTTTTCAAGGCTATAGTCAGGTTTTGCTGTCCAAGGTTCTGCTTATGGCAACGCTGATTCCTCAAACCAAGGAATCGGGCGTTCTGCAAGCCGTGCTGCAATACATCAACAACAATTATATGCAGCCTCTGACTCGCAATGACATTGCAAAGGCCATAGGCTACAGCGAAAGCCACATCTCCCACATTTTTACTGATGCTATGGGCATCAGCTTAATGGATTACATTATCAAGCTCCGGCTGGACGAAACAAAGCAGCTTCTGCGCAGCACCAAGCTCCCTGTAAGCCAGATTGCTATGTCTTTGGGTTTTTCCTCCATTCGCAGCTTCAACCGGTTTTTTCTGCAAAAAACAGGAATGACACCCACCGCATACCGGAAACAAAAATAAGAGGTGCTGCGATGCAGCACCTCTCAGTCTGTCGAAAAACTATGTTTTTGACAGACTGCAGAGGTCAAAGGAGACACCAAGACAAGCAACGCGATCCCGAAGTGTATACAGATACTCGAGAGGTGAGCGTTGCGCAGTAAGTCAAAAAGCCTTGCGTAGCAAGGGTATATGGACGGTCAAGCACCTTTGCGGAATGCATAAATGCATTCCCTACGATTGCAAAGCCACCAATCATCAAAAATTGCTTTTTGACGGTTGGTGGCTTTTTTGACACTCTGAGAGGTGCTGCGATGCAGCACCTCTTTTGAATATTAGCGATCTTCGCGGAAGTAGTTCAGACCCAAAGCGGCAGGCAAGCCGCTGTTTTTCTTTTTGCTGATAGACGACACCACCAGCACAACGGCAGTGATCACAAAGGGCAGTGCCTGATACAGCTGTGTGGGAATCTTTGCCAGCCAACCCAGTGCTTCCGGGAATGCAGCGGCAAGGCTGCTGCCGGATACACGCAGGGTGTTGAAGAAGCCAAAGACAAAGGTGCCGGCAATGGCCAAAACAGGATTCCAGTTGGCAAAAATAACCAGCGCAACTGCGATCCAGCCGTAGCCGTTGATCCAACAGCTGGCGTTGAAAGAGCCGGACATCATCAGACCCATATAGTAGCCGCCAATGCCCATAATGCCGCAACCCAGCATAATATGCAGGTACTTCATCCGCTTGACATTGATGCCCACAGCATCTGCCGCACCGGGATTTTCACCCACAGCACGCAGCCGCAGACCGGGGGCGGAATGCTTCAGATACCACCACATAACAAGGGCAATGACAATGCCAAGATACACCAAAAGGTTATGATTGAAAAGGCCTTTTCCCAGCAGAGGGATCTCAGAAAGCAGGGGAATGGGCAGATCCACAAAACCCTCCTTGACACCGGGGAAGTTGCCCATAGTCGGCCACAGCTTCAAAGAACGCATACTGTTGCCAACAAAGAAGTAGACACCCAAACCAAAGGTGGTGAGGGTCAGACCGGTGATGTTCTGATTGGCCTGCAAAGACACCGTGAGCACCGCAAACAGCAAGCCGCACAGCGCAGCAGCACCGAAGGCTGCCACAATACCCACCAGAAGCGAGTTTGCCCAACAGCCGCAGAGATAGCCGATAATGGCACCCACTGCCATAATGCCCTCCACGCCCAGATTCAGAGAGCCGGATTTTTCCACCACGATCTCTCCCACCGTGCCATAGAGCAAGGGGATGTTATACACAACAATGTTATGCAAAAAGGAAGTAACAACGCCTAATTTATCCATTTTTATTACCTCCCTTTCTTTCAATAACAAACCGGAAGCGGATCAGGAAATCCGCTGCCAGCACCAGGAACAGAATCACGCCCTGGAGCATATTGGCAAAGCTGCTGTCCACTTGAGAGAAGGTAGCTGCTGCCACCTCAGAGCCGTAGTGCAACACACAAATCAAGGCAGACACCACGAAAATGACCCAAGTATTCAGCTGCGCAAGCCACGCTACGATGATGCCTGTCCAGCCCACATCGTTGGTAATGGCAGTGGAAAGCACACCGGCAGTACCCACCTTGAAGGCGGATGCCAGTCCAATCAGGCAAGCAGACAGGAATACCGTCCGCAGCACGATGCGGCTGACCTTCATACCGGCATACCGGGCAGAGCCTACGCTGTCACCCACTACGCTGATCTCAT
This sequence comes from Faecousia sp., assembly GCA_045651005.1. Taxonomy (GTDB): domain Bacteria; phylum Bacillota; class Clostridia; order Oscillospirales; family Oscillospiraceae; genus Faecousia. The sequence continues at coordinate 2,514 of JAZRRS010000057.1, read as the reverse complement.
AGCCCTGCTTTGTGTACTTCAGATACACAAACACCAGCGCACCCACAACAAAAGCAAGGATCACGCAGATATTCAGCGCAAACTTACCACCCATAGGAATGGTGGGAAAGCTGGCAAAGTCGCTGAACTTTTCAAACACAGGACGGGCAGACTTCTCTTGCAAGAAGAAGTTCCAGTCTGCCTTGGTTTCACCAAGGAACGTCAGAATGTACAGTGCCACATAGTTGAGCATCAAGGTCATCAGCGTTTCGTTGGTACCGAATTTCACCTTCAGCGCCGCCACACCCAGTCCAAAAAGACCGGCAGCCACCATAGCCGCCAGACACATAGCCACCAAAGTCAAAGGCTCCGGCAGCACAGGGCCCAGCTTGAATGCCACAGCAGCCGCTGCAATGGCGCCCATAATAAACTGGCCTTCGCCGCCGATGTTCCAAAAACGCATTTTAAATGCCAAAGACAGCGCCACAGAGGTAAGCACCAGCGGCACAAACTCCTTCAGATAGTTAATGACATTTTTATAGGCGATCTTGTTGCCGATGGTGCCAATGGTAAACATACGGGTGAAGTATTTAATGGGGTCAACGCCCATTGCCAACAGCAGGAGACCTCCCAAAAGCAGCGCCAGCACCACAGCGCCTGCGTAGAAGCAGAGCCGTTTCCACAGAGGACAGGTGTCCCGTTTTACAATATGAAACTTCATTCGGTCTCCCCCTCCTCATTCTGTTCACCAAAACGGGTATCCTTTGCAATGCCCGCAGGCTTGTCCTCATACTTATTGGTCAAGTCCAGCGCACCGGTCATCATCAAACCCAGCTCTTCCTTGGTGGTCTTGTGGGCGTGAACAACACCCATCACCTTGCCGTGGCACAAAACCATAATTTTATCGCAAAGCGCCATCATCACATCCAGATCCTCACCGACGAAGAGGATGCCCACACCGGTTTGCTTCTGACGATTCAAAATGTTATAGATGGCATAAGAAGATCCGATATCCAGACCGCGCACAGGATAGGCAGTGACAATAACGTTTGGATCTGCCTTGATCTCACGACCCAGCAGCACCTTCTGCACATTGCCACCGGAAAGGCGACGCACCGGTGTCTCCGTGGAGGGGGTCACCACCTCCAGCTCCTCGATCACCTGACAGGCATCCGCACGGCCCTGCTTACGGTCCACAAACGGACCTTTGCTCTCTGCGTAATTTTTCAGCAGCATATTATCTGTAATGGACAGACTGGGAGAAAGTCCCATACCCAGACGATCCTCCGGGATGAAGGACATAGAAATGCCCTTTTCCAAAATCGCCTTGGGGGGCAGGCCCACAATGTTGTCGCCCTTGTGGATCATCTGACCGCCTTTAATGGGACGAAGACCGGCAATGGCTTCGCAAAGCTCCTTCTGACCGCAGCCGGCAATGCCGGCAACGCCTAAGATCTCACCGCCGCGGATATAGAAATTCACACCGTCAATGGCGGTTGCTCCTTCGTCGTTTTCAATGGTCAGATTTCTGACCTCCAGCAGAGGACGGGTCTTTTCCACCACAGGACGCGCAATGTTCAGATCCACCTTTCTGCCCACCATCCACTCTGTAAGCGCCTGCTCATTGGTGGTGGCAGTGTCCACGGTGGTAATGTATTCGCCCTTGCGCAGGATCGCCACCCGGTCTGATATATCCATCACCTCGTTGAGCTTATGGGTGATGATGATAATGGAGTGACCCTCCTGCTTCATACGCCGCAGCACCGAGAACAGCTTCTCGATCTCCTGCACCGTCAGCACCGCCGTAGGCTCGTCCAAAATGATCACCTTGGCACCGTAGTACAACACCTTGATGATCTCCAAGGTCTGCTTTTCAGACACAGACATATTATAGACTTTTTTCTCCGGGTCAATATCAAAGCCGAATTTCTGTGCCATTTGCCGAATGGCAGCATTCCGGGACTTTTTCAGAACAAAGCCAGCCTTTTCCTTGCCCATCCAGATATTATCCGCAGCGGAGAATACATCCACCAGCTTGAAATGCTGGTGCACCATGCCAATGCCCAGTCGCTTGGCATCCTCCGGAGAATCAATGGAGACTTCCTTTCCGTCTACAAAGATGCTGCCGCTGTCCGGCTTGTAAATGCCCGAGAGCATATTCATAAGCGTGGTTTTACCGGAGCCATTCTCACCCAAAAGGGACAAGATCTCCCCTTGCTTCAGCGTCAGCTCTACATTTTTATTGGCCACCACCGAACCAAAGGTTTTGGTGACACCTCGCATCTGTATGGCAAACTGATTCTCCATATGGTTTCCCCTCTCTGTATAAAAGGTCTGTTGCTTTGACAATTGACATTCAAATTCCAGTTTATCGCTCCGCTTACACTGTCATTCTGAGGAGCACAGCGACGAAGAATCCCCGTCTTAAGAAGAAAAACATTGGAACTCCTAGAAAATTGAAGGGGATCCTTCGACTCCGCTATGCTCCGCTCAGGATGACACACTGTTTTCAACAGTGTGTCAAATTGGAATTTG
>JAZRRS010000056.1:0-4539 GCA_045651005.1 Faecousia sp. | reverse complement strand
TGTTCGTAGAACAGACTGGGGGAGTGTACCTTGTAACAAGTACACTCCCTCCGTCACGGCTGCGCCGTGCCACCTCCCTCAGAGAGGGAGGTTGGTGCACGATGCATATCCTGTATGAATATTCGAGTTTCTTTACAGCCCCTTGTTTTATTACATTATCCCCGTGCGGGAACTTCTGTGCCTGCCTTCAGAGCAGTCAGGATCTCGCAGTAGCGATCGGCAACGGCTTCGCCGGTGCCCATTTCGTACTTGGTGATCTGGTACTCATAGAAGTTCTCTTCCTTTGCCTTTGCGTTGGGGTAGTAGCCCTGATCGTCCTCGGAACAGGTGATCACAAAGGTAAACACAGGGCTGTTGTCCTTCAGCTGTCTGCCCTGAGAGCCGAACAGCTCACCGGGGAAGAACACAATGCCGATGTCGCCCAGCAGCATGGTGTTGGTGGGGAAAGAGCCCTCCGAAGGAGCAGCAGCACGGGAGACCAGAGAGTTTGCTTCAAAGATGGAGTTGAAGCCGTATTCCTTGATCAATGCCTTCACCGCATCGTTGACGCTGCCGCCGTTTTGCTTTCTCAGAGCAATGATTTCGCTTGCCTGACTCAGACGAGCAGCATCGTCTGTGCCGTCCTTATTGCGCTTGGCAACGAAATTTTCACCGTAGAGGGAGATGTCGCTGGTTTCGGAAACCGTCATATTGTTTTCCAGGCACTCTACCACATAGCCGCCCAGCTGCTCACCATATTCATAGTGATTCTTGCTGGTGACTTCACCTACGATCTTACTGCTGGGTACCTGGTCACCGGCAGAAGCAATAAAGTAGGCACACAGGAAATCGCCCTGCTCCTCCACGTACTGACGTGCGGGGAAGGGGAAGTCTGCGGACAGCGCAGAGGTGTTGGTGCCGCTGACGATGGTTGCGTGCGCACCCAGATTGAACATAACGATATCCTTCTTATCCTCGGCAGGACGGGAAATGCGGATCACCTGGCACTCCTCGTCAGCAGGATACAAATGCTCCTTATAGCCGGAAGCGGTGGAGCCGTGGCCATTGCCGTAGGTAGTGCCGTCTTTCATCAAATAGTGACGCACACGGACCATATTCTCAGTCATAATGCTGCCGTAGGAAAGCTCACCCACAGGGCTCAAGTCTGCAACTGCCGCCACAGCCACATCCTTACAGGTGTTTACAAACTTACTAAGGTAGTTTGCAGAGCCGGGGAGGTTAATATCGCTGGACTTCAGCGTAGGTGCGGAGTGGGTATGGGTAGCATTGATGATGATATTCTCCTTGGGAACACCGGTGAGGTCGGACACAGCATTTTCCACGGTGCTGTAGTATTCTGTGACATCCACGATGTCGCAGGTATAGATCAGGTAGGAATCCTCACCCTTCTTCAATGCGATGCAGGTGATTGCCAGCGTATCCAACAGACCGTCGGTAGCCGGGTCATCGGCAGCAGTGCCGCCGGCAATATGTACCAGAGCATCGTCGGGTGTGCATTCCAAACGAGCGTAGCCTGCCCGAAGTGCATTGGGGTCGCCCTTAGATGCGCCACAGGCACACAGACCCAGCACGATCACAAGGGTGAGCAAAATACAAAGTATCTTTTTCATAATGATCTTCTCCTTTCATTTCAGCACAATTATTATATCGAGTTTTGCATCATTTAGCAAGAAAAATATTTAGCCTGTTCATGTCCCTTTTGTGCAAGTTTCCTAAGCGTGAAGGATTCCCTTTATTTGAATTGACTTTTTGCGGCAGCAGGAATAAAATATAGGCAGACTTGATCTCGTTATGGTGAAAATAGGGAGGAAGATTTATGAAAATTTTAGTAACAGGCGGTGCCGGCTACATCGGCTCCCACACCTGTGTGGAGCTTTTAAATCTGGGCTACGAAGTGGTGGTTATTGATAACCTGTGCAATTCCAACCCCGAATCCCTGCGCCGGGTGGAGGAGCTCACCGGCAAAAGCGTAACATTCTACGAGGGTGATGTCCGGGACGAAGCCCTTTTGGAGAAAATTTTCGGAGAAAACCAGATCTCCTGCGTCATCCACTTTGCCGGTCTGAAGGCAGTGGGCGAAAGCGTCAGCCTTCCTTGGAAATACTATGATAACAACTTAAATTCCACCCTTGTGTTGACCAAAGTGATGGAAAAGGCCGGGGTGCAGAAGCTGATCTTCTCGTCGTCTGCCACGGTGTACACCGCAGACAATGAGATGCCCCTTCGGGAGAGCAGCCGCACCGGAAACTGCACCAACCCCTACGGCTGGACCAAATATATGACCGAGCAGATTTTGTCCGGTCTGTCGGTGGCAGACCCCAAGTGGAGCATCTGCCTGCTGCGCTACTTTAACCCCATCGGTGCGCACAAAAGCGGTCGCATCGGTGAAGACCCCCGTGGCATTCCCAACAATCTGATGCCCTACATCACCCAGGTGGCAGTGGGTCGCCGTCAGGAGCTGAGTGTTTACGGCAACGATTACGACACCCACGACGGCACCGGTGTCCGGGATTACATTCACGTTGTAGACCTTGCCAAGGGTCACGTTGCCGCAGTGAAGTATGTTCTGGAAAACGACGGCTGCGAGGTGTTTAATCTGGGCACAGGCACCGGCTACAGTGTGCTGGATATGGTGAACACCTTCCGGGAGGTGAACAATGTGGCGCTCCCCTATCGCATTACCGAACGCCGCCCCGGTGACATCGGCACCTGCTACGCAGATCCTGCCAAAAGTGCGGAAAAGCTGGGCTGGAAGGCAGAAAAATCTTTGGCAGATATGTGCCGGGATTCCTGGAACTGGCAGAAAAACAATCCTATGGGCTATGGAGAGTAATTAGGTAGTCATCCTCTTTTCGTAGGGCGGGGTCACAGCCCCCACCCTACAAAAGGTGCGTCAAATAAAATTTGATATTGGCAACGGCTGGATGCGGCAAAAATTGCTTGCATCCGCCGGTTTTTTTATATATAATGAAAGGTGGCGGGCGAAAAACACCGCTAATACGCGCTGTATCCGGGGGCGTCCCGGAACGGCAGCAGGAGGTAAAAAATGAATACGAAAACAAAGAACTTGGTAGGGATCGCCCTGTTCACCGCCATTGTGGTGGTATTGCAGCTGCTGGCTGTTGGCCTGCGGGCATTGGGTCTGTTCTCTATCTCTCTGGTACTGGTGCCCATTGTGGTGGGCTCGGCTGTGTACGGCTGGAAAGGCGGCGCCTGGCTTGGCTTCGTCTTTGGCGTAGCTGTGCTGCTGTCCGGCGATGCCAACGCTTTTTTGTCCATTGACGTTCTGGGTACTGTGGTCACCGTCCTTGCAAAAGGTACGCTGTGCGGTCTTTTGGCAGGTCTTGCCTATCGTCTGCTGAGCAAGATCAATATGTGGCCGGCTGTGATCTGCGCCGCAATCGTTGCCCCTGTGGTAAACACCGGCGTGTTCCTGTTGGGCTGCCGCCTGTTCTTCTTTGATACCATTGTCCAGTGGGGCGCTGCCGCAGGCTTCTCCAACGTTGGCGCTTATATGGTCTTCGGTCTCACCGGCATCAACTTCCTCATTGAGCTGGGCGTCAATCTGGTATTGGCTCCCGTGATCACCCGACTGATCCGCATCGGCAAAAAGTAAGGAGAATTCTATGTTACTTGCCATTGATATCGGCAACTCCAATGTGGTCATTGGTTGCCTGGATGAAAACAATCAAACGACTGCCCTGTTCCGTATGGTCACAGACCTGAAAAAAACAGAGGACGAGTACGCCGCCGGTATGAAGACCGTTTTGGAATACCGGGGCATTGACTGCTCAAAGTTTGAAGGAGCGATCATTTGCTCTGTTGTACCGCCCTTGACAGAGATCTTCCACATTGCGGTGGAACGGCTTATTGGCTGCGACGCTTTGGTGGTGGGTGCCGGTATCAAAACAGGGCTGAACATTATGATCGAAAATCCTGCCACTTTGGGCAGCGACATCGTAGCCGCTTCTGTTGCCGCTATGTCGGAATTCCCCCTGCCCGTTATCGTCATTGATATGGGCACCGCCACCACCATCACTGTGGTGGACAAGGGCAACCGCTTCTTAGGCGGCGCCATCGTCCCCGGCGTGGCGCTTTCTATGAATGCGCTGTCCTCCGGCACTTCTCTTTTGCAAAAAGTGCCCATCGAATCCCCCAAAAAAGTCCTTTGCTCCACCACCATCCAGTGTATGCAAAGCGGTGCGGTTTTCGGCAACGCAGCACTGCTGGACGGTATGATCCAACGGTTTGAACAGGAGCTGGGCGAAACCTGCTCCATCGTTGCCACCGGCGGCATTGCCGCCAAGATCATCCCCCATTGCAGCCGTGAGATCGTATATGATGAGAATCTGCTGCTCAAAGGTCTGGGGATCATTTATAAGAAGAATAAGAGATAGCTTCGTATTTAGCGGGCTGTTTGTCGGATGCACCGACCCAATACCCTCTCCCGGGGAGAGGGTGTCAGCGAAGCTGACGGGAGAGGAATGGCGTGCACTGAAACTTAATAAAAAGCCTGCAACCGCAAGCAATATCTAAGAT
>JAZRRS010000055.1:0-5834 GCA_045651005.1 Faecousia sp. | reverse complement strand
TTGATGCTTATTCAGGTTCAGAGGATGGCATATTGTTCTGCGATACTTTTGACGAAGAAAAGCTAATGATTGATAACGGTTGGGAACGTGATGCAATAATTAAAAACGGTGCCCTGCAATTAGGGACGGATAAGCCGTTATTAACATTGAACCTAACCCAAAAGCGTGGTGCCACAGATTGGACCGATTACAGTGCGGAAGCTACAGTAATGGTAACAGGTGCAGCATATTCTGACCAAGATATGGTTGCGGCATTCTGCGTCCGTGGCGGTTATGAATTTGGCATTTATTTCCCTGCAGGTTCCCAAAAGGGTTATTTCCGTTTGTATGACCGTACCGATGGAGAATTGTTGGTATCTTCCGTTGGTCAAGCTGTTCTTGGTGAAAATTATACTCTAAGAATAGAATTAAGAGGCTCAACATTGACAGGATATGTAAATGGTGAAAAAGTATTTTCTGTTAATGATAGCACTTGCGCTTCCGGTACAATCGGATGGCGATTGTCTCGCGCATATATTGAGTGTGACGACATAATCGTTAAAGAAATAAGTTAAGTAAATGGGATTGGGGCAGTTAAATCTGCCCCAATCCTAACAAAATATTGCTTTGTAATTGTATGCAAAAAGCTTTTGCACAGAATTATGAAACAATGAACAAAGAAGGAACGGTGGTTAAATATGGGATTCCAAAAAGACTTTTTGTGGGGAACTGCAACTGCAGCATATCAAATTGAAGGCGCCGCCTATGAAGATGGCAAGGGATTATCCATTTGGGATGTTTACTGCAAGGAAGACGGAAAATCCTACCGTGGTCAGACTGGCGATGTTGCCTGCGATCATTACCATCGTTTTGAGGATGATGTTGCGCTTATGGAAAAGCTTGGCATCAAATCCTACCGATTTTCAATAGCTTGGACTCGCATTTTGCCCGACGGGACCGGCAAAGTAAACCAACAGGGCATTGATTTTTATAATCGGCTGATAGACAGCCTTTTGAGTAAGAATATTATACCAATGATCACGCTGTTCCACTGGGATCTGCCTTATGAATTAGAAAAGCGTGGTGCGTGGTTAAATCCTGACAGTGTAAATTGGTTTAAAGAGTATACAGAAGCTGTGATCCGAGCATTTTCGGATCGAGTCAAATATTTCATTACATTTAATGAACCCCAGGTGTTTCTTGGCTCCGGATATCGGACAGGCATTGATGCACCGGGTAAAAAGCTAAGCGACCGTGATTTGGTAAAGATGGCGCATAACATTATGCTGGCTCACGGTACAGCAGTTAAGACCTTCCGCGCACTTGCGCCGGATTGCAAGGTTGGCTATGCTCCTACCAGTGGACCAGCGATGCCTGCCTCTAACACGCCTGAAGACATTGAGGCAGCTAAAAAAGTGTTCTTTGACATTGATCCGAATAACTGGACCTTTAATGTGGTTTGGTGGAGTGATCCGGTAATACTTGGAAGATACCCTGAAGAGACAGCAATTTTCAAAAAGTTTGAAAAGTATTTGCCAGCAAATTGGAGAGAGGATTTGAAGATCATTTCTGAACCTATAGATTTCTACGGTCAGAACATCTATAACGGCAATTACTATCGTATGACAGACGGCAAGCCGGAGTGGGTACCCCAGGGTATCAATACTGCTAAAACCAATCGTGGATGGTATGTGATGCCAGAGGTTTTGTATTGGGGACCAAAGTTTTTATATGAGCGTTATAAAAAGCCTATTTTGATTACAGAGAATGGTATGAGCTGTCATGATACTGTTTCTTTGGATGGCAAAGTGCATGATCCAAACCGGATTGATTTTCTGCATAGATATTTGCAGCAATATCGCCGCGCTGCAGAGGATGGCGTAGATTTGATGGGATATATGTTGTGGAGTTTTATGGACAATCTTGAATGGGTTTGGGGCTATGAGCAGCGTTTTGGAATTGTTTATGTGGACTATGAAAATCAACGAAGAATTCCCAAAGATTCCTTCTACTGGTATGCCGATGTGATTGCCCAAAACGGTGAGAATTTATAATGAACTGTCGGTGGGCAGCACATAACGAAAGGAGAATGCCATGCGTAGGCTATTTAATCCGGATAATCCGGTAATGCGTTTTTTAGGCAAAATAGCAGATTTGATGCTGCTAAGCATCTTGTGGTTTGTGTGCTGCCTTCCGGTTGTTACAATAGGTGTTTCGACCACAGCCCTATACTATGTTGCATTGCGTATTCCTGGAGAGGATTATTCTGTGGTAAAGGACTTCTTTCGTTCCTTTAAACAAAATTTCTTACAGGGATTGGTAGCAGGTGTGCTAGCAATGCTTATGATTGTTTTGGTTTTGCTTGAAGGGTATATTCTACTGCGCACAGGTTTTGGAAAAGAAAAATGGGCGTGGATATTATTTGCAGTTTTGACCGCAGGTTGTTTGGGCTGGACAAGCTGGGTTTTTCCCATCCTTGCAAAATTTGAATGCACATGGAGCCAACTCTTGAGAACCCCATTGATGTTTTCCATTCTGCATTTTTTCACGGGCGTTATTATTGTTGCACTTAATCTTTTGCCCTTTGTGGCGGTTATAGCGTGGCCCAAAATGCTGTTGAAACTGTTGCCTATTGCTGTGTTTGCTCCCAGCGGAATTGCCTTACTTAACGGCTTGGTGCTCCGTAAGGTTTTTAGCAAGTACGAAAACAAATCATAATGATATTACTAAGCAAAAGGAGCTTATAACTATGAATGAATATAAATTTGACGTTGTTGTAGCTGGTGGCGGTCCTGCTGGTATTGCTGCAGCGATTGCATCTTCGCGTCGCGGTAAAAAGACTATGCTGATCGAAGTCAATGGCTGTGTTGGCGGTACTTGTACTGCCGGTGCATTACCTTTTTGGCTGGGACATACTAACGGTTCTATTCCGTTCCCCCAAATGGTAGCAAAGGGACTGCAATATAATAATCTTCCTCATCCCAGAAAGGCTGTTGGTGGTATTTTTGAGGAAGCCATGAACCGAATTAAGGATGCAGAAGGCGGTGTTGGTCCCTGCAAATTAGCGCAAACGGACAAATACCCCGGCCTTGATCGTTTGGGCTGCCACGACGAATTTACTTTTGACATTGAAATCGGTAAGCGTGTATTGGAAGAAATGCTTGTGGAAGCCGGTGTTACCATTCGGTATTATGCCCGAGTGATTGATGCAGAGCGTGATGGTAATGCAGTGAAAGCTGTTAAATTTGCAGATAAGAGTGGCATACAACGGGTGGAAGCAAAGGCCTTTATCGATTGCACTGGTGATGCGGATATGGTTGCTTATGCCGGATTTGAAACCTATAAGGGCGATAAAGTGACTGGTGAAATGACAAGCACCAGTTTGGTATGTCATATTGAGAATATTGACTCTGCTGCTATGGAGGCTTATTTGAACGCAGGGGGCGATCCTTGGTTCTGTGCGCAGTATAAACAGGCTGTCAATGATTATCCGGAAGCAGAATTGGCACAGAATCCGAAAGATCCCAGTTTGATCATTTTCCCGATGTTCCAGGAAGGCGTATTTATGGTAAATTCTGGATCCAGCTTTTCTAATTACGATGGAACAAACGGTGAGCATATGACAGAGCTGACCCTACGTGGGCGGCAGCGTGCTAAGAATCTGGTTGAGATTCTGTTCAGAAAATATATGCCCGGCGGAGAAAATGCTCGCCTGCGCCTGACAGCAGCATATCCCGGCGTGCGTGAGACCCGCAGAATCATTTCTGAGGGTGCATTAACAGAGCAGCATTTGTTGGAAGGCGTATCCTTTGCAGATACAGTTGCCTTGGCTGGTCGCCATTTTGATTTGCATCGTAGTACCGGTCAGGAGTTTGCACAAAAGGGCAAAACGGTTAAAAAGGGTATCACGGAGATTCCATATAGCTGCATGATCCCAAAGGGGTCTGAAAATGTCATCGTTGCCGGTCGTTGTGTTGAAGCGGAAGGACAGGCACTTGGTCCAGCCCGTATCATATCCACTTGTTTTGCAATGGGTGAGGCAGCCGGCACGGCTGCTGCACATAAGATTGAAGAAAATAAAGCATTTCGCAATATTGACATCCACGAATTGCGTGATGATTTAAGATCACACGGTGCAGAAATCGATGTGTAATTAGGAGTATGTATGGTTTGTTACAATGTGACAGATAAAGTTAGCTTTCCAATTCAAGACTGCCTTGACTTTTTGAACAACAATCAAATTCCGGCCCCCGGAGAAACGGCAACGCTGAATGAAGGCATTCTCTGCATCGGTGGAGCCTATGAAACCATCCCAGAACAAGATGCCGTGTGGGAGGCCCACAAGAAATATGTGGATCTACACTGTGTTATTTCGGGTGAGGAAAAAATAGGAATTTGCCCGGTAAGTCAATGTTTACCCGGTACATATCATTCGGAAAATGATTTCTTTTTAGCCGAGGCAGAAGCCAATGAATATGTGACAATGCGCCCTGGTATCGCCCTGTGTTTGTTTCCTGAAGATGTACATCAGGTTAAGGTGCGTATACAGCCGGATGAACCTGTTTCAGTAAGAAAAGTTGTTTTTAAAATTCCGGTTGCTAATTTTTGAGTTATGAAGTTAGTACGAAAGGTATAGTGAATAAAAAGTGAAAAGATCTGAAATTAATAAGGCATTAAAAGAACTGGAAGCAATGTGTGAAAAGCATCACTGCTATTTGCCTCCCTTTTGTCACTTTACACCCGCTGAGTGGCAGAACATTGGCCACGAGTATGACGAAGTCCGTGACTGTATGCTGGGCTGGGATATTACCGACTACGGTATGGGCGATTTCGATAAGTTTGGCTTCTCTCTGATCACCATTCGCAACGGCAACCGGGCCATGGCGGATAAGTATCCCAAGGTTTATGCGGAAAAGCTGCTGTACCTGAAGGAAGGTCAGTATGCCCCCAACCATTTCCATTGGTTCAAGACCGAGGATATTATCAACCGTGGCGGTGGCAATGTGCTGATTCGTGTTTATAACAGCCTGCCCGATGAATCCATTGACTACGAATCCGATGTGACTGTCCATACTGATGGCAGAACCTATACCGTTCCTGCTGGCACCCAGATTCGTCTGACTCCCGGTGAGAGCATCCATGTGCAGCAGTTCTTGTACCACGATTTTGCAGTAGAGGAAGGTACCGGTCCTGTGTTGCTGGGTGAAGTTAGCCAGTGCAACGACGATAATACTGACAATCGCTTTAATCCCCCTGTGGGCAGATTCCCCACTATCGAGGAGGACGAAGCTCCCTACCGCCTGCTGTGCAACGAATACCCCGCTGCCAAATGAGGTAACAGTATGATTGATGTAGTTGCATTGGGTGAATTGCTCATTGACTTTGCCACCGTCAGCACGGATGCTGATGGTTATCCCACCATGGCTGCCCATCCCGGCGGAGCACCTGCCAATTTCCTGGCAGCCCTGACGAAGTATGGTTTTGGAACAGCCCTGTTGGGCAAGGTTGGTACGGATACCTTTGGTAACCTGCTCCTGGGCACTTTGAAAAATGCAGGCATTGAAACTCGGGGATTGGTACAGACTGACGATGTGTTTACCACATTGGCCTTTGTGACCTTTGATGAAACCGGCGACCGGAAGTTTGCTTTCTCCCGGAAACCCGGCGCAGATACCTGCATTTCCTTTGAAGAACTGGACCTTTCTCTCATTGACGAGGCGAAAGTGTTCCATTTTGGTACCCTGTCCCTGACCGATGATCCTGCCCGTACCGCTACCCAAAAAACGGTTGCCTATGCTAAGAGCAAGGGTAAGCTGATTACATACGACCCCAACCTGAGAAAGCCTCTGTGGAAG
>JAZRRS010000054.1:0-13526 GCA_045651005.1 Faecousia sp. | reverse complement strand
ACGTAGGTGATCCTATTGCGATCACTGCACAGCCTCAGAGCGTCACCGTAGAAGAGGGTACTAAAACCGTGCAGCTCACTGTGGAAGCCACCAATGTGTATTCCTACCAGTGGTGGTACTCTGACAACGGTACTAGCTGGTACACCACCGGCAACGAAGGCAACAAGACCGCAACCTTGACTGCAAAGGTCAAGAATGGCCGTATGTATAAGTGCGCCTTGGTGGGTCTTAGCGACGGCTTGGTGCAATACACAGAGGTCGCTACCGTCACTGTGATTGCTGTTCAGTAATCTAACATCTTATATAAAATGCACCACCTTCGGGTGGTGCATTTTTAATGCACCCAAAAAGCGTGTCATTCTGAGGAGCAATGCGATGAAGACTCCCCCTCAAAATACGAAGGAGATCCTTCGCTTCGCTCAGGATGACCGTATTTCCTGTCATTCTGAGGAGCAATGCGGCGAAGGATCCCCTGCTAATACGAAGGGGATCCTTTGCTGCGCTCAGGATGATACGTTTCACTTAGCGATATTGCCTCTTCGGAGGGTGCTATTTTTGTTGTGTTAATCTGTATTTTTGACATAAAAATTTTTGAATTTTTTTCAGTGGGGGTAGAAGTGGAAATTGTTTTGTGTTATAATGTAAACTAAGTATGACTATAAATGCGGAGAGATAATATTATGCTGGAACTTTTAGCACCTGCCGGGTCGATGGAGGCCCTTCGGGCGGCAGTACAAAACGGAGCCAATGCGGTATATTTGGGAAGCGGTGTCTTCAATGCCCGTCAAGGGGCAAAGAATTTTACCCCCCAAATGCTGACAGAGGCGGTGAAATACTGCCATATCCGTGGTGTAGATGTCCACCTAACGTTAAATACCCTCACTTCTGATCGGGAATCCTCCGATGTGCAGGAGTTGATCCGTCATGCTGCTAAGAGTGGTGTGGATGCGTTTATTGTGCAGGATCTGGGTGTTGTGCAGCTTTGCCGGCAGATCGCACCCCATATCCCGGTCCATGGCTCTACCCAAATGACGGTGCATAACCTGGCCGGTGTGCGGTTTTGTGCGGCCTTGGGTATGACCCGGGTGGTGTTGAGCCGTGAGCTGAGCCGTGAGGAGATCCGCTTCATTTGTCAGCATTCTCCCATTGAAATTGAAGTCTTCGCCCATGGCGCACTGTGTATGTGCTATTCCGGACAATGCTATCTGTCTGCTGCCATTGGCGGTCGTTCCGGCAATCGGGGACGTTGTGCACAGCCCTGCCGTCAGAGCTATGGCTACGGACGCTATCAGAGCCGTTACCCCTTGAGTTTGAAGGACAATTGCCTTGTTCACTATCTGAAGGAACTGGAATCAATGGGTGTTGTCTCTTTGAAGCTGGAAGGTAGAATGAAGCGCCCGGAATATGTGGCAGCAGTCACCGGTGTTTACCGGAAAGCCATTGATGAGGGAGTCGTGACCCGTGAAATGATGGACACGCTGTATACTGCTTTTAACCGCCAAGGCTTCACCGACGGCTATTATACCGGCAAAACAGGAAAAGATATGTTTGGTGTCCGGGAGGACACTTCTGAAGATGCTCGCTGGTGCAAGGAAATGCGCCGCACTTATGAAGAAGGAGAAAAACCCCTTGTGCCCATCCGTATGGAGGCAAATTTGACGGAGCATCAGTTTAGTTTAACGGTGATCGACCCCGAGGGTCGCAGCTGTACATTGGAAGGACAAGCACCGGAGCAGGCTCGTGTGTCGCCTCTGACCCGGGAGCAGCTGATCTCCCGATTGCAGAAGACCGGCGGAACACCTTATTACTGCACCGATGTTACAGCCAATGTGGCATATGGTGTGACCTTGCCTGCAGCAGCCATCAATGCTTTGCGCAGAGACGTGTTGAATCAGCTCACTGCCATCCGTGGCCGGGTGGAGGAGAAGCGTTTGCAGCGGCCCCGTTCTGTGCCCATGGTAACTGGTCCCCGGCACCCGGAATTGACGGTGCAGGTCACCACCCGGGAGCAGATCACCGGAAGGCTTTTGAAAATGGAACCCAAGGTGCTGTATGTGCCACTGCATATTCTGGCAGAGGATGCAGAATTTACCCGTACTTTGGCATCCCGTGTCCGGGTTGCGGCAGTGCTGCCCCGAATCGTTCACGATGGAGAGATGACCCAGCTGCGAGGAAGGCTGAATTTGGTGTACAGTCTTGGCGTGGAAGAGGCTCTGGTGGGCAACTTGGGTCTTGTTAGTGTGGTGCAGGAGTGTCGTATGACAGCACGAGGCGACCATAGCTTGAATTTTTACAATTCCGCATCCCTCCAGGCAGCGCAGCTGATGGGATTGCGCTCTGCGGCAGTCAGTTTGGAAATGACGCTGCCTCAGATCCGGGATGTGAGCAAGGTAGTTCCCTGTGAATTGCTGGTTTATGGCAGAATGCCTTTGATGGTTACGGAAAACTGCCTTATTAAGGGACGCACAGGGGAGTGCACCTGTCATCTGGGCCCGGTAAAGCTTATGGATAAGAAGGGGGCAGAGTTCCCTGTGATCAAGGACGGCGACTCCTGTCGCAGTGTTCTTTTAAATGGCATCAAGCTTTATTGGCTGGATCGTCAAAACGATTTGTCAAAGCTGGGAATTTGGGCGACACGTCTTTACTTTACTACGGAAAACCCCAAAGAGGTGGACCGTATTTTGAACGCTTGTCTGAATCCTGTCCCCTTTGACCCCGGTGCTTGCACCAGAGGTCTGTATTTAAGAGGTCTGGAGTAAACGGAATTAGGAGCTGCTTTATGAAGGTAATTCTCGCATCCCAGTCTCCCCGTCGACGGGAGCTTATGGGACTTTTCCGCATCCCCTTTACGGTGGAAGTGGCAGATATTGACGAGGGAATGGACCCGGAAAAGCCGCCTGCTGAGGAGGTGGCAAGGGTCAGCTGTCTCAAGGCGATGGCTGTACCCCACGGTGCTTCCGATGTGGTCATCGGGGCAGATACCATTGTGGTCTGTGACGGAAAGGTGCTGGGAAAGCCTAAGGATGCCGAGGATGCGTTCCGGATGCTGCGGATGCTTTCGGGAAGAGATCATCAGGTGATGACCGGGCTGACGGTGGTGTGTGGGGAAATCTGCATCAGCTCCACTGAGGTAACGGACATCCATTTCAGAGAATTGTCGGATCAGGAGATCCGAAGCTATATTGCCACCGGTGAGCCTATGGACAAAGCAGGAAGCTATGGCATTCAAGGTGGTGCAGCGTTGTTTGCGGAAAGAATATCCGGCGACTATTTTAATGTTGTGGGTCTGCCGGTGTGTCAGTTGGGGAAGGTGCTGCGGCAGCTGGCGCCCCAGCTAATGGAGGAAACAGTATGAAGCATATTATTTCCACCCGTGTGAAGGTGGTTTTGGTGGTTGCGGTGCTGCTGGCGGTGATTCTGGCAGTGGTGGGCAGCTTGACGGGATTGAGCATCCCGGATATGTTTGTCAAAGGTGTGCTGACGCCCATTCGTGCCGGTGCCAGTAAGTTGACAGAGCAGGCACAGCAGCTTTATAACTATATGTTTTCCTATGAGTCATTGCAGGCGGAGAATGCCCAGCTGAAGGAGCAGATCGCCCAAATGGAGGCGGATGCCCGTCGTGCCGATTCGGTCTCCCGTGAAAATGAACGACTGCGGGCGCTGCTGGAGCTCAAGACGGATCACGAGGACTTCAAGCTGGTGGACAGCTATATCATATCCCGAAGCTCTCAGCAGTGGTCCAGCACCTTTACCATCAACAAGGGAACGGCATCGGGAATCGAGGCCGGTATGTGTGCAGTCACAGCCAACGGTGAGTTGGTGGGTCTTGTAAGTGAAGCCGGTTCTAACTATGCCGTGGTGAAATCGGTGCTGGATTCCTCCTTGGAGATCTCGGCAACGATTTCTGCATCCGGTTATAACGGTATGGTGCAGGGAGGTTACGCCTCCGGACTGGAAGGCCTTTTGCGTATGAATTATCTGCCCAGTTCTGCGGTGATCCGCAATAAGGATGAGGTAGTGACCTCCGGCTCTACGGTGTACCCCCGGAATTTGATTATGGGTTACGTGGTGGATGCCGGCTTTGATGATACCGGCGTTGCCAAGTATGCGCTTCTGGAGCCGGCGGTGAATGTCGGTAGTTTGGAACAGGTATTTATTATTACAGAGTATCAGGTCGAGTGAGGATTATGGCTAAAAAGTACGAATTTAGGCCCGACAAGCCCTATTCCGGTTTTTGGGCGAAGCTGATGCTGACCCGTACCCAGTGGCGTGGTGTGCTGAAGTGGAGTCTGTATGTGCTGGTGCTGGTGGCGCTTTCTGTTTTGCAGGATGTGCTGCTGTGCCGGATACGGATCTTCGGAGCTACTACAGAGCTTGTTCCCTGTGGTATTTTCCTGGTGTGCTTGCTGGAGGGAATGGAAAACGGCAGTGTCTTTGCGCTGGTGGCATCCATTTTGTATCTGTTCTCCGGCAGTGCGGCAGGCGTGTATTCTATTGTGTTTATCACCGCCCTTGCGGTGGGAATCACCTGGCTGCGGCAAAGCTATTTTCAAGCAGGGTTTGGTGCGGCAATGGTGTGTACAGGCGTTGCGATGACAGTGTATGAGCTGGCAGTGTTTGCCATTGGTGCATTTTTAGGGCTGACTACGGCTTCCCGGTTTGGCAGCTTCTTTGTGACAGCATTGCTGACGATGCTGGCGGCACCACCCATCTATTTTGTTTTAAGGACCATCGGTGGAGGCAATATATGGAAAGAATAACCCGTTTTCGTGCACAAATTGCCATATTGCTTTTTTCGGCAGTGGTGTTGTTTTTTGCGTTTAAGCTCTATGACCTGCAAATTGTGCAAACAGGCGGTAAAACCGATAATACCACCACCTTTACTACCTATGTTACCGTGAAGGCAGCTCGTGGAGATCTGCTGGATACCAACGGTAATCTGTTGGTCAGCAATCGTGCCAGTTATGATCTGATCATCAACCACTACGTGCTGATCACAGCGGACGGCACCAACGACCATCTGTATAAGCTGGTGAAGCGGTGCCAGGAGGCTGGGGTGACCTATACGGAGCATTTTCCCATCTCCCGGGAGCGTCCCTTTGTGTATGAGCTGGATCAGTATAATTCCTCCTGGCAGAGCTATTTCCAGGAATACCTTGCCTGGATGGGCGGTTTGGATTCTGACATCTCCGCACCGCTTTTGGTAGAGCGTCTGCGGAAACGCTATGACATTCCGGCAGAGTGGACAGACGACGATGCACGGCAGGTCATTGGCCTTCGTTATGAAATGGATCTGCGCAGCTGTATTGGCAGCTTGCCCCTGTATAACTTCCTTCCGGACGTCAGCGACGAAAACCTCTCTGCTATTATGGAGCTGAACATTCCCGGTCTGATGGTGGAAGCGTCCACCGTGCGTGAGTATAATACCAAATACGCTGCCCATGTGCTTGGCTTCGTAGGTGCTATGAACGCCCAGCAGTGGGAAAAATATAAAGACAATCCCGACTACACCATGGATTCTGAAATCGGGCAGGATGGTTTTGAAGCGGCTTTTGAGGAATATCTCCACGGTGTGGACGGACTGCGAGAGGATACGGTAACGGTAACCGGTGAGTTGGTGTCTTCCCGGTATGTGCGTGAGCCCAAGGCAGGTGCCAATGTGGAGGTGTCCATCGATATCAATCTGCAAGGCATTGCAGAGGACACTATGGCAGATATTTACGCAAGCTTGCGTGCCGACCCTGAAGGCGACGGTGCCGATGTGCAGGGTGGCGCAGTGGTGGCAATGGATGTAAAAACGGGACAGGTGCTTACCTGTGCCAGCAACCCCACCTATGATCTGTCTAATTTCTTTGAGGATTATGAAAAGATCCTGGAGACCCAGTATGACCCCCTGTATAACCGTGCGCTGCTGGGTACCTATCCACCGGGCTCCACCTATAAAATGTCTATGGTGGTAGCAGGTGTCAACAATGGCTATATCACTTCGGAAACGCAGGTGTATGATAGAGGTGTTTTTGATAAGTACGGCCCGGATTTTGCACCCAAATGTCTGTATTACACCAGCTATGGTCAGCTGCACGAAAATGTAAACGCAGCGGTGGCGTTGCAGGTGTCCTGTAACTACTTCTTCTACGATCTTGCGGACAAGATCGCCTTGAGTGCAATGGATACCACGGCAAAGCAGCTTGGTCTGGGCGAGTCCACCGGTATTGAGCTGTATGAGAACACCGGTCACCGTGCCAACGAGGAGACAAAGGAAAAACTCCACGGAGAAGAATGGTACAAAGGTGACCAGATCACCGCAGCCATCGGTCAGTCTGACAACCGGTTTACCCCTATGCAGCTGTGTGTGTACACCACCACCCTTGCCAACCGTGGTACCCGATACAGAGCAACCTTCCTGAACCGGGTGGTCTCTGATGATTACAGAAGCCTTCTGTATGATAATGAGATCAAGGTAGCAAGCCAATTTGACATCAATGACGATGCTTATAAGGCTTATACTGACGGTATGAAGCTGGTTACCCAAAAGACGGATTGGACGGGTACGGCATACTCCACCTTTAAGGACTATCCCATTGCGGTGGCGGCCAAAACCGGCACAGCAGAAAACGGCATTAGCAATGCTTCTGCCCACGGTGCTTTTGTGTGCTATGCTCCGGCGGATGATCCGCAGATCGCCATTGCCATTTACGGAGAGCGAGCCGGTCACGGCAGCTACCTGGCACCCATTGCCAAAGCGATGATGGATGCCTATTTCGATGTGGGCGAGGTTGGCGATGTGGCGACCTATGAAAATCAGTTGAGCTAAGTCTCAAAGGAGGATATTATGAAAAAGACAACATTTATTACTGCCGGTGATGCGTTCATTACCAAGCGTTTGCCCGAGGAGGGCTACGAGGGTTTTGAAGAGCTGCAGGCTTGTATCAAGAGCCACGATGTGCGCTTTTTGAATCTGGAATCCACGTTCCACGATTGCGAGGGCTATCCTGCTGCGGAAAGCGGCGGCACTTGGGCAATGTCCGACCCCCGTACGCTGGATGATGTAAAGGATCGCTACGGCTTTAATCTTTTTAACACCGCCAATAATCACTCTGCCGACTACGGCGAGGGCGGCTTGCTTGCTACTATTCAGCACTTGAAGGACCGGGATATGGTATTTTCCGGTACCGGTGAAAATTTGGGTGAGGCATCCAAGCCCTGTTACTTAGAAACCAAGCACGCCCGCGTTGCGCTGCTCAGCTGCTGCGCCAGCACCAAGGCGGCAGCCTGTGCCGGTGATCAGACCCGGAATCTCCCCGGCAGACCCGGTCTGAATCCTATGCGCTATAATGAAGTTTACCATTTGGATGCGGAGCATTTCGAGATGGCAAAGAAGGTGGCTGCCATCAGTGGCATTAACCGCACCAAGGAAAAGTCCATCCGCAACGGCTATGTAATGCCCTTCAAGGAGGGTACGCAGCCTATGGGCACCATCAATTTCAAGCTGGACGACCATTGCTGGATCGAGAATACCCCCAACGAAAAGGATATGAAGCGTATGGAGGAGGAGATCCGGGAAGCACGCCGCCAGGCGGACGTGGTGTTGGTGAGCATCCACAATCACTATTTGGATGGCTACGACAACACCAAAGCACCGAAGTTCCTGGAGATTTTCAGCAAGCGTTGCATCGATGCCGGTGCGGATGTCATCATCGGCCACGGTCCTCACGAGCTGCAAGGCATTGAGCTTTATAAGGGCGGTGTTATTTTCTACAGCATCGGCAACTTTATTTTCGAGACCGAGACGGTAGAGTTCCAGCCTTGGGATGCTTACAATAATCGGAATATGAGCATCACCGACACCAAGGTAGGTGCTTATATGGACGACCGCAGCAAGAACGGCACACAAGGCTATTGTGTCCAGTGGCCCATCTGGAATGCGGTGATGGCTGCCTGGACTATGGAAGATGGCGAAATTACCGAGGTGCAGCTGCACCCTGTGGATCTGGGTATGGAAAAGAGTCGTGGTACAAAGGGTCGTCCTGTGATGAATCACAGCGTAGAGATCCTGAACTATTTGCAGGGCATTTGCGAGCCCTACGGCACGAAGATCGAGATTCGTGACGGTACAGGCTACATCAAGGTAAAAGGAGAATAATTATGAATGGCTATGAGCTGATTGCGAAAATTGCGGATGACAGCCGGGAGGAAATGATCGCCCGTCGCCGTGATTTCCATAAGCACGCAGAAACCGGCTGGTTTGAAATGCGTACCTCCTCTCTCATTGCCAGAGCGCTGACCAACCTGGGTTACCAGGTGCTCACCGGTGAAGATGTCTGTGACCCTGAGGCCCGTATGGGCGTTCCCACAGAGCAGGAGCTGGAGGAAGGCTATCAGAGAGCGATTTCCCAGGGCGCAGACCCCGAATTTGTGGAGCGTGCCCGTGGCGGCAAGACCGGTGTGATCGGTATCCTTCGCTGTGGCGAAGGCCCCACTGTGGCAATGCGTTTTGATATTGATGCACTGGGCGTTTTTGAATCTGATGAAGCAGACCACCGTCCTGCGGCGGAGGGCTTTGCTTCTGTAAACTATGGATCTATGCATGCCTGCGGTCACGACGGTCACGCTACCATCGGTTTGGGTGTTGCCAAGGCGTTGATGGCGGTGAAGGACCAGCTGCACGGTACTGTCCGTCTGATCTTCCAGCCTGCGGAGGAAGGTGTCCGTGGCGCAAAGGGCATTGTGGAAAAGGGACATTTGGACGGCGTGGATTATTTTCTCAGCGGTCACCTGTCCGGTTGCGGAAAGGACAGCACCGGTCAGTTTGTTGCCAACTCTTATGGCGCACTGGCTACCTGCAAATATGATGCTGTTTACCACGGTGTTGCTGCCCACGCAGGCGGCACGCCCAACAGCGGCAAGAATGCAATGCTGGCGGCTTGTACCGCCGTGTTGAACTTGCAGGCGATCCCTCGTCACGGTGCAGGTGCTACCCGTATCAATGTGGGTAGACTGGTGGCAGGCTCCGGCAGAAATGTTATTTGTGACGAGGCAAAGCTGGAGCTGGAAGTCCGTGGTGCCACCGCAGAGCTGAACGAGTATATGAGTGAGTATGCCGAGCGTGTGCTGAAGGCAGCTGCGGATATGCACGATTGCTCTGTGGACATCAAGCTGATGGGCTCTGCAATTCCTCTGCGCAGTGACCCCGAGTTTGCAGCGCATCTGCGGCAGACTGCGGAGGAGAAGATGGGTCTTGTTCACGATGCCCGGGAATCCTTCGAGTCCAAAGGCAGTGAGGACTGCTCCTATATGATGAAGCGTGTTCAGGAGCAGGGTGGCAAAGCTGTGTTTATGCGTTTGTTGACACCGATGTACGGTGCTGCACATAACCGTCGCTATGACTTCGGTGAGGATGTGCTGGCAATGGGCGTTAAGCTCTATGCCGGATGCACGCTGGAACTGATGAGCAAGTAAAAAAGTCGCTGGAGCAAACGCTCCAGCGACTTTTTTTGTTGGGTTGTTATCGTAGGGGCGGAGCTTTGATCCGCCCTTGCGAAGATCTCTTCAAAGAGAACGCCTTACGGCTTCAGCGCACCGGTGGTTTCGATGATGTCTGCGCCCAAGGCTTCTGCTTGCGCAAGCTGCTCTTCTGTTTCCAGGATCCAAAGACCCAGCTTGCCGTAGTTCTTTGCCATTTGGCACATTTCCGGGGTGGCCATGGGAATCTTGACCCAGCTTGTCAGATGAGACGGCAGAGGCATCCATACTACCAGCGGATTGTTTTTCAAAAGACTCTTTACGGCAATCAGTGTTTCTTCGTCCACATAGCCGTCGTAATGGATGGTGGCATTGGGGAAACGCGCAACCACCAGTTGGATGTTCTCTGTTTTGGAGCAGGTGAAGCCTGCATCCGCACCGGAACGTTCCACAATGTCAAACATGGCTTGTTTTTGCTCCGGGGTAAAGCGTTCAAATTTGTTGTCCAGCTTTACGTGCAGCTTCTTTTCTGCGGCAAAAGCCAAAGCTTCTTCCAAGAGCGGCACCTTTGTTCCCCGGAACTGCTCGCCCATAAAAAGACCGGCATCCAAGTCGGTAAGCTGGGCGTAGGTCATTTCCGCAGCCACCAGTTCCGGCACAGGCTCGCCAGAGCGTGTGCGGCAGGTACGAAGGATGGTTCTGTCGTGAAACAGAACGCAGTAGCCGTCCGCGGTAAAAATGGGGTCGGTCTCAATGATGCCGTAGCCCTGTTCAAAGGCTGCGTAGAACGCAGGCATTGTGTTTTCGGGATATTCGGTGCTGACACCTCTGTGTGCCTGAAAAATCATAGGATTTCCTCCAAAATTCGTTGCATATCGTTTCTTGTGGGGGGCAGTGTTCCCTCTGTGAGACAAGCTGCCGTGCCATAGGCAACGGCACTTTTCAGACAGCCCTCAGGCATCTGCCCTGCCGCATAAGCGGCTATAAAACCGGCAATGGTGCTATCGCCGGCACCAATGGTGGAAACAGCCTGTATCTTAGGCGGTACAGCGGTGTAGACCTGTCCTCCGGTCAGCAGTACCGCACCTTGCTCGCCCATAGAGATCATCACATTTTCCACCTGTGTGGCGGCAAATACGGCAGCTTTTTCTGCGGCATCAGCCAAAGTTGCCACCGGGCAGCCGGCATATTCTGTCAGCTCATCCTGATTGGGTTTGATGAGCCAGGGTGCGATCTCAAGAATGTCCTCCACTGTCAGAGATTTGGAATCCAGTACCAGTTTTGCGCCCTTCTGCTTCAGTGTTTTCAGAAAATCCATAGCCTTTTCTTTGGAAACACCGGCAGGAATGCGCCCGGTAAAGGTCACAATGGTTTCCGTATCTACGGTCATTGCATCCAAAACATCTTGCAGGATGCTGTCGTCCACAGAAAAACCTGCGAAGCTGATCCGGGTTTCCGGCTGACCGTCGCAATGCAACGTCAGATTTTCCCGGATCCGTCCGGGTCTTTCCAGCAAGCAGGCATCAATGCCTGCGGCTTTTAAGCCTTGTTTGAATTCATCACCGTTGTCGCTGCCCAGCACCACAATGGCAGTTCCCGGTGTGCCACCGCAGCACAGTGCCCGGCTGATATTCACGCCTTTGCCGCCGGCCTCCCGGGAGGTAACTGTGGCAAGGGTCTCGCTGCCAATGGCAAAAGCGGCAGCACTTGCGTGTACATCATAGGCAGGATTCAGAGTCAGTGTGTAGATTCTCATAGAAACCTCACAGTCTGGGTGCGTGGGCAAGGAGATACTGCTCCGCTTCTGCGTTCCACATACCGCCGTGCTTCTTCACCAGAAGATCCAGCTGCTTGTACAGATCGTTGGTCTTGCCCAATTCCTCCAGCTCAGCAATGGCAATGAGAGGCAGATCCAGCTCGTTGTAGCAAACCTTCTTTGCACCGGAGGGCTTCTCCATAGCAAAAATGGTGTCTGATGCTGCATTCAGTCCCAAAATGTGAGAAACCAGTGCACCGGGATTGATCTTATTTGTTTCCATCAAGCGCAGCACATCGCTCATATCCAAAGGAATGCTGCCGGCTGTGCCTACCACGTGGATGCCGTCGTAATGCACCCGGTAGAGATTCAGACTGCCTTGCAGGTCGTGTACAGGAGGGCCTGCAAAGAAGTTGATGCAGCCGTCCTCCCGGCAGATCTTTTCTGCCATAGTAAACAGAGCAGGTACGGGCACCATAACATATACATCGTCAAAGCCGCCGTCAGACAGCTCCAGAAGTGTCTTAACTGGGTCCTCCAGATCTTTTGTGTTGAGGTAGACAACCTCTGTGCCTTTTTTGGCAGCTTGCTCCGGGGGGCACATTTTTTCAGCATAGTCCAGGCGATTCTGATCCAGATCGGTTACCACCACCTGAGACACACCGGCATAGCCGGCAGCCAGCTCCACGCAGCCGATGCCCATAGGACCGGCACCGCCTAAAATGGCCATCTTGCCGCCTTTTTTTGCACCGTCGGTACGGGTGTAGTCGGTGTAATCCGTGTGGTAGAAGCCCTTGAAGCCACGAATGCAGCAGGCAAGTGCTTCTGCCAAAGAGCCTGCGAAATAGCTGTCACCCTCGTAAGGCAGAAGGCAGCCACGTTCCAAAACAAGCTTAGGCACAACGGCATACTGGGTGTTGCCGCCAATAAAGGGATAGGAGTATCCGGGATCATAGCCGCTGGGCAGCTTCAAAGCAGGCTGCAGCACCACCTTCTGACCTACCTGCCACTGATCCTTCAAAGCCGCACCCACCTGTGCGATCTCGCCGCACAGCTCGTGACCGACGATCACCGGTTTTTCTGCAATGTCCGGGGGAACACGCTTGTGGGCGGTGCCTTGTTTTACAGCCTTGTAGGTGGAAGCGCAGACAGAATCGCTGACCACCCGTATCAGCACCTCTTCTTCAGTGATCTCCGGCAACGGAAATTCTTCCAGCCGCAGATCATTGGCACCGTATAAACGCAATGCTTTTGTATTCATTGTAATTGCTCCTTTACATTTGTTCTAATATACATTATATTAAAAATGATCAATAAATCAATTACTGCCGCTAAAATTTAGAAATAATCACAAAATATCCATAAATAATCATAAGGAGTCAGTATGCTGATCAGTGAACGACACGCGCAGATCCTTTTGGAGCTGCAAAAAGATCCCACCATAACCGTAGCGCAGATGGCAAAGAAGCTGAATTTTTCCGAGCCCACCATTCGACGGGATTATACAGAGCTGCACCGCCGGGGCGTGATCACCAAGCATTACGGTGGAGCTACCTTAAACCGGGATGCCGGCTCACCGGACCAGGAGATCCCCTTTGTGCTGCGTGAGCACGAGCGCAGCAAGCCAAAGGAAAAAATGGGTTTGTTGGCATCGGAATGTATTCGTGACGGTATGGTGATTATGCTGGACGGGTCCACCAGCGCCTACCATTTGGTGCCCTACCTTTCCAAATTCAAAGACATCATTGTCATCACCAGCGGCGCAAAAACTGCGGTTGCCCTTGCGGAAATGCACATTCCGGTGTTTTCCACCGGAGGCAAAATGCGCACCAATTCCTTTTCTTATATAGGTAAGGAAGCGGAGGATGCGGTACGGCGATACAATGCGGATATTGTTTTCTTTTCCTGCCACGGGTTGTCCTTGACGGGAATGATGAGCGACCCCTCTGTGGAGGAGTGCCATCTGCGTCAAGTGATGCTGGAAAAGGCGCAAAAAAAATATCTGCTGTGCGACAGCAGTAAGATCAACCGCACCTATTTTTATGATATGGGAAACATTGCTTCTCTGGACGGTGTGATCTCTGATAAGCCTTTGCCGGAATCCTTGCTGAAGCTACGCAACAAATAACAAAGTTCAAGTTAGCAAAAACATATCGTAGGGGCGAGGCATAGCTGTATAGTGTAGTAACATAGTTTACACATTGTGCAAGGACATGGTTTACAGTTTTTGATACAATCAAGTCATACCACAGAGAAAGGGAGAATTGGTATGGCTTGGGATGGAAGGACTGTAGAACAAATGAGAGAA
>JAZRRS010000053.1:0-73423 GCA_045651005.1 Faecousia sp. | reverse complement strand
GGTGCAATGCAGTTTTGAAGTGAAAACTTTTCTGCAAGACAAATAACAAAATTCCCGGAATGCTGACGCATTTCGGGAATTTTTTGTGCAGTATTGGAGAAAAGGGTTCGTTCAAAACCGATTTATCACTATGGCGTACCGCCCTTCGGGGTGTATATTTTTATGGCAAAAAATGAGTCCGGTACAATACCGAACTCATTCACAAGCAAATTAATATTAAATTTTGTCTAAACTTTGGGGTTCGCTTCAAAATCCGGGCGGATATTTTGTTATGTGGTTACAGGTTAAGAAGCACCAACGCAACGGCACCTACCAACAGGCCTGCCCATTGCTGGGGGCGAAGGCGCTCCCGGAAAAACAGCAGGGCAAAAAGGGTGGTGAGGATCAGGCCACCCACGGCCACACCGGGATACAGGATCACCGGAGACATATTTCTTTTTACCAGCAGCAGGATAAATACGTTGGAAAGAGCGCTGCTGCTGCCGGCCATCGCCGGGAAGAGCCAGGAGCGTTGAATGGCACTTTTCCAGTTACTCTTGTTTTCCCGCAGTGCCAGCGTGAGACAAAAGAGTGTGGCAAAGCACAGGCCGAAGAACATACACATATTCTTATGCTGATAATCAAAGGCCATTTGCTGATAGCGCTGGACAATGGAGCAGCCGGCGTTGCCCACAGTGATCAAGGCGCAGTAAAGCAGCCATTTTCCCATATTGTAAGAGCCTGTTTTCTTTTCTTTTACAAGCAGACACAGGGCAAGGGAGATCACCAGAAGAACGATGCCTATGGCGCTCAGGAGGGTAAACCGCGTGTCCCAAAAGAAAAAGCCCCAAAAGGAAACGCCTACCAAAGCAACCTGCTTGATCAGTGCCGTCAGGGAGGTAGAGCCGGTTTTAATGGCGCCCAGCATACCGATGGTGAAGCAGCTGTTGGTAATGCCATACAGGGCGCTGTAAGGAAGTACCCGTATATCAAAGGAGAAATCGGTCAGCCAAAGCACCAGCCAGAATAGCGCGTTGAACAGCGGGGTAAGAAACGTGTACAGACCGGAAACATTGGCAATGCCTTGGTTTTTGTTGTTATAGAGGCGACCGGCCACGGTGATGAGACCCGAGAATACCATCGCCATAAAAAGATAAAGATAGGACATATTGCACCGGCTTTCTGTTTGTTAAAGAGCGTGGATAAAATCTTTCAATCGTTGGGCAATGATACCGTGACCGTCATCGTTGAAGTGCAGACCGTCCACGGTATAGGCGCTGTATTGCTCCGGGTCATGAGGATCGATGCCCAGGGTGCGGTAAAGATCCAGCACCGGGATGTTGAATTTCTTCGCCGTCTCCAAAATGACATCCACATAGGCAAGCAATTCCTTGCCGGGGACGGTCTTTTTTGCGTGGGTGGAGGGGAGACGATCATCCACTTCCTTTCGCAGGAAGCACCGGGCAGGGGTCATAAAGATGATGGGCTTGTTTCCGTAATTTTCCCGAAGGTAGTTCATCAGGAAATACACACCGCCGCAGAAGGTGGCAGGGGTGGTATCCCCTATCTCACCGAAGGGGGCATCTCCGTGGATGTAGTCGTTGACACCGCCATAGACCACCACCATATCCGCTTCTGTGTCCATATCATAGACCCGGCCGCAGAAGCAAAGATCATACCGTGGCTTTTCACTGGGCGTAATCTGATGTGCCAGACGGGTGCCGCCAATGCCGTAGTTGTTGGCTGCCGCCAAACCGCAGGCTACGGCTAACCGATTGTCAAAACGGCAGTTCTCCTTGTCGGTAACACCGGTGCCTTCTGTGATGCTGTCGCCTAGAAAATTTACTTTGAAGCCTTGAATATTCATATGTAGGCCTCCCTTTTTTGATTTTACTACCATATCACAAAATCAGCACAATAGCAAGCAACCGCACGGAAAAATTGTTCGGTCTTTACAAATAACCGGAAATTGTGGTATCCTGTAATCAGAATTTGGCTCCGGGAGGCGATGGACAGGAATATGAAAAAGGTTTTGGTAATCGGTTGCCCGGGAAGTGGGAAAAGCACCTTTTCCAGATCGTTGCATCAGATCACCGGGATTCCTTTGGTGCACCTGGATATGCTGTACTGGAATGAGGATAAAACCGTGGTGGAAAAAACGGTCTTTCTGGAAAGATTGCAGCAGGCGCTGCAAATGCCCGGTTGGATCATTGACGGCAATTTCAGTTCCACTATGGAGTGGAGAATGCAGGAATGCGACACGGTGTTTTTTCTGGACTATCCTGTGGAGCTGTGCTTGCAGGGTGTCCGGCAGCGGATGGGCACCCTGCGCAGTGACATTCCCTGGGTAGAAACGGAGGAAGACCCGGAGTTTATCCAATTTATCAAGGATTTTAACCAGCAGAGAAGACCGCAGATTATGGAGCTGTTGAAAAAGAACGGGGACAAAAATATAGTTGTGTTTAAAGACCGCACAGAAGCGGATGCGTTCCTGCACGATCTGTGACTGTGGAAACAGAAAATGGAGAGGAAATATGTTTGACATTCTGATTAAAAACGGAACGGTGATAGACGGCAGCGGAAATGCCGGTTTTGCTGCGGATGTGGCAGTGAAGGACGGAAAGATCGCTGCCGTTGGTGTGGCACTGGGAGAAGCAAAACAGGTGATCGATGCCCAAGGTCTTACGGTGACACCCGGTTTTATTGATTCCCACAGCCACGCAGATTCTGCTATGATCCCCTATCCTTTGCAGATGGAGAAGGTGGAGCAGGGCATCACTACCAGCATTGGCGGTCAGTGCGGAGCCACGCCTTATCCTGCGTGGGAAGGGGAGAAGCTCACCAAAATGAGCGAATTTTTTGCCCGTGTCTGTGAAATTCCTCAGGGTGCGAATATTGCCGTTTTTGCCGGTCACAAAGCCATTCGGAAGGCGGTGATGGGTATGGCAAACCGTGCGGCCACGGAGCAAGAGCTGACACAAATGAAGGCACTTTTGGTGGATGCCATGGATGCCGGTGCTATGGGGATCTCCTTTGGCTTGATCTATACCCCCAGCTGCTATGCCAATACCGAGGAGCTGATCGCCCTTGCGAAAGTTGCAGCGGAAAAAGGTGGTATGATCTCAGCCCACATCCGCAGCGAGTCGGATTTTTTGGAGGAAGCGGTGGCGGAATTCATCACCATCGTAAAGGCCAGCGGCGCACGGGGGGTGATCTCCCATCACAAAGCCTGCGGAGCGAAGAACCACGGAAAGGTGAAGCGCACGTTGAAAATGATGGAAGAAGCCAACGCAGAGGGCTATGATATTTATTGCGATGTGTATCCCTACACGGCGGCAAGAACGACCCTGTCTGCCAGCTTCATTCCCAAGGAGTATGTGGACGGCAGACTGGCAGAGCACCTGCAAGACCCGGCACTGCGTGCTCTTTTTCGGGAAAAAGGACTTGAAAAATGGGGAGACGACTTGTCTTGGGTGATGCTGAATGTGTGTAAGTATGATCCTGCCTACAGCGGAAAGACCATAGATGAGGCAGCAAAGCTGCACGGCAAGGATCATTGGGATACCTTGCTGGATATTCTTTCCGTGCAGCCGGCTTGCTGCGCCTGTTTCTTCAGTCAAAACGAAAAGGATATGGAAACGGTAATGGCTTGGGAACGGGCAATGATCTGCACCGATTCCGGCGTTGCCGGAAAAAATGCGTTCTACCATCCCCGTCTCCGGGGCAGCTTCCCCCGAGCACTCGGCCGTTATGTCCGGGAGCATAAGGTGGTGACGCTGCCGGAAATGATCCGGAAAATGACCTCCCTTCCGGCAAAGGTCTATGATTTGAAAGGGAAGGGGTATATCCGGGAAGGCTTTGATGCTGATATCTGTATTTTTGATACGCAAAGCATTATAGACAAGGCGACCTACCTCGACCCCACCCAGAGAGCCGAGGGACTGCGCTGGGTCATTGTGGGAGGTGCGGTGGCGGCGGAAAATGCCGTCTCTACGGGAAGCCGAAAAGGAAAGGTGCTTCTGAGAAATCGTCCGGAGTGATCCGGACGATTTTTTGTAAGCGTTTCCCTGTTGAAAATTGGAGAATTTTGTAGTAAAATAGGGAAAATTGTAATTTTGGAGCAACGTTTATGAAGAGAACGAAAAGAAACTGTTTGCTTGCCGTTTTGTGGCTGTTGGTAATTTCTCTTATGGCCGCAGGCTGTAATATAGCCCATACAGAAAACACAACGGAAGCCACCACGCAGGAGACCACGCTGCCTACTGAGACTACGGAGCCGCCCCGGAATTGGCAACCCGGTTTTGTTGCCGCACCGGAGGTGACGGCAGCATTTACAGCCACAGACGGTATGCCTCAGGGAAATCTGCTCCGGGGCACACAGGTGGAGTATGCGCTCTTGGCCGATGGCAGAACAGAGATCCTGGTGGACGGTGTCACCGGATTTTTGCAGGATGGCGCTTATGTGGCGGAAACGCCTGCAGATGTAATTCCCCGGCATACCCGGTATGTGCGAACAGCGGTGAATCTACGGGATGTAAACGGCAAGCTGTTGGAAACCTTTGCCAACAAGGGTACGGAAGTTACCGTCACCGGCTGTGACTATACCGACGAAACCGGCAAGGTACATATGTACCGTGTCACCTGCGGTGAGCAGGAGGGCTATGTCCTGCCCTGGTATCTTGCAGAAGATCAGACTGTGTCACTTGCCAACTACGACAGCGGAAGCTACGCCACCCACGTGGAGCGCGGGGATCAGTATGGTGGCGGCAATGCGGCGGATCTGGATTACTACCCTCGGGAAAAGAGCGCTATCCCCGGCAACGAAATGCCTTCCCAGTGCCGCACGCTGTATCTGGTATCCTGGCAGCTGAAAAATGTGGATTCCTACATTTCTGTTGCTGCCAACAGCGGCATCAACGCTTTCGTGGTGGACATTGTAGACGGTGGCGCTGTGGGATACGCCGGTGATGTGATGAAAGCCTACTGCCCCTCTGCTGCGGCTGCGGCAAGCAACACCGTAGAGGAGTATAAGGCTGCCATAGGGAAGCTGAAAGCGGCAGGCTACTATGTCATCGGGCGAATTACCACCTTCAATGACACATATTTCATTAACGATCATCCGGAATATGCCATTACGGACACAAGCGGAACACCGCTGAAGCTCTCCGGTGAGTATTGGCCCACCCCTTATAACCGGACAGCGTGGCAGTATAAGGTAGACCTTGCGGTGGAAGCGGTGGAGTGGATGGGGTTCAACGAGATCCAGTTTGACTATGTCCGCTTCCCGGACAGCCTGCGGCGGTATGAAAAGGCAGGAACGGTGGATCTGCACAATACCTGGGGTGAATCAAAGGCCCAGGCGATCCAGCGTTTTTTGATGTATGCTACAGACATTCTCCACGAAAAAGGTGCGTATGTCAGTGCAGATGTTTACGGTGAGAGTGCCTATACCTATGTTACCGCCTACGGTCAGTACTGGCCTGCTATCAGCAATGTGGTGGATGCCATCAGCGGTATGCCCTATCCGGATCATTTTTCGGCAAACGGGGATTGGTTGCCGTGGGAGCACCCCTATGATACGTTGTATACCTGGGGTCAGCACGTAATGCGCCGTCAGAGCGAGACTGCCACGCCGGCGGCGGTGCGTACCTGGATCCAGGCGTATAACGCCATCCGTGAGCCCTATAATCACTATGGTGCTGACGAGGTAGCGGCGCAGATCCGGGGTCTTAAGGATGCCGGTTGTACCGGCGGTTATATGACCTGGCACTCAGCATCGTCTCTGGAAAAATACGCAAGCCTGCTTCCGGCCTTTGTGCCATAAAACACGCCCTCAGCGTTTGCTGGGGGCGCTTGCGATTCTTAAGATTCTTATAAGGCTATTGATTGCTTGCCTGACAAGGTGTATAATGGCGTTATGTAAACAAAGAAATGAGGGAACGCTATGAAAAAGGGTCTGAAAATCACACTGAGCTTGTTTTTGTGCTGTGCGATTTTAGGTGCTATGGCAGTGCTTGGTGTGAATGGCTGGGTAACGGCTGTGGGCAAGATGCGTATTCTCACCCCGGAAGCGGCGGCACAGCTGCAGGGCGTGGACTGTATCATCGTTTTGGGCTGTCAGGTAAAGGAGGACGGAAGCCTGAGTCATATGCTCCACGACAGAGTGCGCCGTGGGGTAGAGCTGTACAAAGCAGGTGCTGCTCCTAAGCTTCTGATGAGTGGAGACCATGGCAGAGTGGAATACAACGAAGTGAAGGCAATGAAAAAATTTGCGACAGACAACAATGTGCCCTCTGAAGATGTATTTATGGATCACGCAGGCTTTTCTACCTATGAGACGATGTACCGCGCCAAGGAAATTTTTCAGGCGAAAAAGGTGCTTGTCGTCACGCAGGAGTATCACCTGTACCGCAGTATCTACATTGGCAAGGCACTGGGTTTGGAAGCCTACGGAGTGTCTGCGGATTATCGCAGTTATGCTGGACAGTTTTACCGGGATTGCCGGGAGATCCTTGCCCGGTGTAAGGATTTTGCCTTATCGATATTCAAGCCTAAGCCCACCTATTTGGGAGATGCCATCCCTGTCAACGGCAATGGCGACATCACAAACGATACATAGAGCAAAAACAGGTCTGCCGGGCAGACCTGTTTTTTATCCCAATGAGATTCCTAAATAGCCGGGGCATTCTTGGTAAGGGGAAACGTACATTGCAGAGTCTTGATTCCCCGGAAGGCGGAGAATGCCTTTTTCTGCGTGCAAGGCAGTGAGAATGCCGGGGAGCAACTGGGAGTCTCCCAAAAATTCTTGAAAATAGACGGTGTTCTTCTCTTGGGAAAGGCACAGTATACTGTTTTCTGCGGCAAAAAATTCTGTAAACGTGGCGAGGAAATCAGCGATGACGCCTTCTTGCAGAATTCCGTTTTGGGGAAGAAGTGTTCTGCGAAGCCGGAAGTATTCCTCCTTTGAAAGGGGCTTTAGCGTTGCGGCTGCGCCGCTGGCTTCCACGGCTACAGTATCCAGAGGGCAGAAAGACCGGTAGCCCAGCTTCCCGTAAAGCTGAAAAAGATCTTGGCTTCCCGGAACCAGGGCAGCACCCCGGTAGCCTTGAGAGAAAAGATGCTTGTGGGTATCCTTTATTAGTGCACTGCACAGACCTCTGCCACGAAACGCCTTATCTGTGGCAACGGCGTAAATATAGGCAACTTTTTCTTCCTTCCAGGAGCAGTCAAACCAATAAAGGGCAGCAGCGACTTGTCCGGACAGAAAGAGGCAGCGACAACGGTTTGGAGAAAAAGCAACAGAAAAGAAGTTGTTCAGAAAGGCATCGTCATCCCCAAATGCTTCCTGCCAAAGCTGTTTTAAGGCAGGAATGTGGGAGGCCTTAGGGGCATCAATAGTCATAGCCATCCTCCAGAAGACAGGCCCAGCTCTTTTCAATCAACCGGCTGGGGTTGTAGCTGAGCTTCGCCTTGCGAAGACCCTCAATGCCCATATCATCCTCCCGGTTGAGCCAGCGCACCTCCGGATATTTTTCCCGCAGGTAACGGGCAAAGCTGTTGTTAATGGCAGGATACGCACCGTCCACGGTGTCCAGCGCCTTTTCAAAATGGATATCAAAGGTATCCTTGTTCAAACGGGAACCAAGGGTCATAGCCACAGGCGTTCCGTCGATTCTTAAAATCAGACCCTCCAGACCCAGCACTTCCCGGTGCGTCAGTGCCTTGTGGATGGCAGCTTGCTCCATACGGAAATCTCCGTGGGGGTTTTCTTCCAGCTTGTGTGCATACCACTGGGTAACCAGAGCTTGTACTTCTTCCGTATTTTCGTTGGTAATGAGCTCCAGTGTGTGATTGGGGTAAGT
Organism: Faecousia sp.; assembly: GCA_045651005.1. Taxonomy (GTDB): domain Bacteria; phylum Bacillota; class Clostridia; order Oscillospirales; family Oscillospiraceae; genus Faecousia. The sequence continues at coordinate 65,582 of JAZRRS010000053.1, read as the reverse complement.
ATCCCGAAAGCGGTTTAAATGGTTGCGCTTGCGTTGGAATTTTCGACCCTTCAGGTCAGCAAGGTCGTCAATGTCGTAAACATAGTCAAAGCTGTCCCGGTCAAAATGGTAGTGAAGCTTACCGGGGTAAAGCCGTTCCAGAAGGGCGCAGTCATCGTGAGTAAGGCCTGTAAAACGGCAGGGGATACCACGCTTCCGGGCGTCTTCCATAATGGCATCCAATGCAGGCTTCTTATCACCGCAGCCCACCGGGAACAGGTAGAGACTTCTTCTGTTGAACTGGGAGAAAAATACCAGCTGTCCGTGGACAAAAGCGGCTTTCTGCCGTCCCCACAGATAGAGATTTACAAAGCTGTATTCACAGCCACGCTCTCCCTGGCAGCGCAGATATTTTTCGTATTCGTCTTTTTTCGCCGGATCCGGCGTATGGAAATCGATCATAAAAACACATCCTTTTTTTAGGCTGACAGGACTCGAACCGAAATAGCCTCTCAGCAGTCCTTTTTGCCGCTTTTTGCCTTATCTTCCTTGCCTTGCGCCAGCAAGGCGGCGTCATCTGCACCAAAAATCAATCAAAAAAATACTTGCTGAGAGGTGCCTTGCAGTTTTCAGCCGTCTGCATTTTCCAAGACAAAGAAAATCACGAAGACAATACTTTGTGTATTATCAAGGGATTTTCTGATGTATTGGGGAAGGCAGGCGCCTGAAAACCTGTTTGGGTTCGAGTCCTGTCAGCCTAGGATACCATAAAAAGACAGTTTTATCAACCAAACAGCCGGTTTTGGTAGTTCCGCAGGGCATAAAACAGGGCAGTGCCCAGGCTCAGCAGTACCGCCAGCTCACCGATGGCAACATACAGCGCATTGAGCCAGAAGCCGCCGCCGATGAGATAGTCCAGCTCCCAGCCTACCAGCAAGCCGTTAAAAAGGGGAGGCATCAGCATCGCAGGCAGGGGATAGCCCTTTGCGGTGCATTTCCGGGTTAGATACATACTGGCAGCAGCAAGGGCGGAAGCGGCAGAGCCGACCAGAAAGTCCAAAGGCGTTGCACCGGAAGTGATGTTAAACAAAAGGCATCCGATGGTCAGACCGGGAATGGCAGCCGGTGTAAACAATGCCAGCACACACAGTGCCTCCGATGCACGGAACTGGATGGCGTTGGAGGTAGTACCGGGGAGGAGGAAATTCTGCATATAGGTCAGTGTCACATATAGGGCGGCAATGATTGCGGCATTTACCAGGTAGCGAATATTTTTCTTCATAGAATCACCCGAAAACAAAAAGATGGAGGCAGTTCACCCCCATCCATAAATAAAAAACGGGCGTAAACGCCCATCAACGTTTTCCTAGTTTTGTTTATAGACAGGATGGTTACGAACTGTCTTATTAGATTGTTCTGCTATTTTATACGCACAACAGGAATTTGTCAAGATACCATTGCTTTTTGTGGAGGTTTTCTGTTATAATAGAGAAAATTTAAGCAGAGGAAGCGTGTAGTATGAAACTTGATCTTCAGCGCAAAGCAGAACTGGATGCTCGCTTTTTGGAAGCCTTTGGAAGTGCTCCTTCCCGATATTTTTCTGCTCCCGGCAGAACGGAGCTTTCCGGCAATCATACCGATCATCAGCATGGTCGTGTGCTGGCAGCTGCGGTGAATTTGGATATGCAGGCGGCTGTGCGGGAAAATAGCACCGATACCATCCGCATTTTGTCCCAAGGGTATCCCCTTTGTCAAGTCTCTTTGCAGGAGCTGACCCCCAAGGAAGAGGAGATCAACACCACCGCTGCTTTGGTTCGTGGCGTGGCGGCACGGTTTGTGCAGTTGGGATGCCCGGTGGAGGGCTTCGACGCTTATATGGAATCTACGGTGCTTCCCGGCTCCGGTCTCAGCTCCTCTGCTGCTTTTGAGGTGCTGGTGGGCACGGTGATCAACCACTTGTTCTTTGGAGGAAAAGCCACCCAGCCGGAAATCGCCATCATTGCCCAGTATGCGGAAAACGTGTTTTTCGGCAAGCCCTGCGGTCTGATGGATCAGATGGCTTCTGCGGTGGGCGGTATGGTGACCATTGATTTTGAAGATCCTGCCGCACCGGTGATCCAGAAGGTGGATTTCGATTTTGCCGCCTGCGGACACGCTCTTTGTATCATTGATACCCGGGCAAGCCACGCAGATCTGACCGATGAATATGCCGCCATTCCCGGAGAGCTGAAGAATATTTGCAAGCATTTCGGTAAGGAAGTGCTTCGGGATGTGGACGAGGATGCTTTTTATAAGGCGCTTCCCACGCTGCGCAAGACCTGCGGCGACCGGGCAGTGCTGCGCGCAGTGCACTTCTTCCGGGAAAATGCCCGTGTGCCTGTGCAGGTGGAAGCCCTGCGCAACGGTGATTTTGAAGGCTACCTGCAGCTGACTAAGGAAAGCGGCTACAGCTCCTTTATGTATTTGCAAAATGTAATTCCGGCAGGCTATAAGGAAAATCAGGATGTGGCGGTTGCCCTTGCGCTGTGCCACCGTTATCTGAAGGGCAAAGGCGGCTACCGTGTCCACGGCGGCGGCTTCGCAGGTACGGTGCAGGCGTTTGTGCCTGTGGATATGCTGGAGGAGTTCCGCAAGGGAATCGACAGTGCATTGGGCGAGGGTGCTTGCCTTGTGCTGTCCATCCGTCCTGAGGGCGGCGTAGAAATGTTTTAAAAAGAGGTTTACCTATGAAAAAATGGTTGGTGGTTGAGATCCTGGCGCTGGTGTTGCTGGGCGTATTTGGCGCAGTGGCATATTTGGGCTCCACCACAGATCTTTTATCCGGAACGGTTTTGGATATATTTGGTGCACCAACAGAGGTGACCACCGAACCCACAACCCAGCCAACGACAGAAGCCACGACAGAGGCGACTACTGAGCCTACTATAGAGCTGACAGAGCCTACAGAATGGTTTGTCCTGCCGCCCATCACATGGAAGACCTATACGGCGGATCGATCCTTGACAGCAACAAAAGCCTTTGTTTATGACTGTCAAGAGGAAACCTATCTGTATCTGAAGGGTGAGCCGGAGGAGAAACTGTGGCCAGCCAGCATTACCAAGCTGTTTGCCATCCACGTGGCGATGCAGTATTTGGAGCCGCAGTGGGAGTTGGTGGCAGGCAGTATTTTAGAGCGGATTCCCGAGGATGCCTCCACAGCAAAGCTGGAAGCCGGTGATATTATGACGGTGGATATGCTTTTGCAGGGAATGGTGATGCCCAGCGGTAACGATGCGGCATATCTCATTGCCACAGAAGCAGGTCGCCAAATTGCAGGGAATTCGGATCTGAGCATTGACGATTCCATTGCTGCCTTTGTGGAGGAAATGAACCGGCAGGCGCAGGAGCTGGGATTGACCGGTACGCATTTTGAAAATCCCGACGGCTACCACAGCGAAAACCATTATACCAATTTCAACGATCTTGTGGCAATTGCCAAGCTGTCACTGAAAAATGAAAAGCTGATGGAATATGCCGGTACGCCCAAAGCCACCGTGCAGCCGGTGTTCGGGCATCCCAAGGATTGGATCAATACCAATTTGCTGGTGAATCCGGAAACGGATTACTACTGTCCCTATGCCGTTGGTCTGAAAACAGGTCAGACCGATGCGGCAGGCAGCTGTCTGCTTTCTGCTTTTGACATAGAGGGTTATCAGTACATCGTGGGTGTTTTTGGAAGTCCCACTTTCAATGACAAGCTGGATGATACATTGCAGCTTTTCAACCAAGTGGTTATGGAGCAATAAGAATCAGGCGGCGCCTCCCGCCAGCGCCTTTCATATTTCAATTTGGACCGCAAGGGCGCTTCACCCCTCCTCGTGCATAGTGCGTTTGTTTTCGTAACATTTATTGCTCGGTAACGGCACATTTCGCGAACTTCAAATTTCAATTTGTCGTGCTGTTTCGTAGGGGCGGGGCTTCGACCCGCCCACCGGAAAATGTTTGCATTTTCCGGATTTGCGAAGCAAATATGAGGAATATCGCCTTCGGCGATTAGGGCGGGTCATAGCCCCGCCCCTACGCAGTTTGTTTTTAACGGAGCGAAAAATACGAAATTACCGCTTCAGCACCACGGCTGTTCTCGCAGGCAGGTAAATTTGCAAACCGTCGTTTTTGGCGGTGTAGCTTTGATGCCAGATGCGCCCTTGACCGCCAAAGGCAAAATCATCGGTGGATAAGATGACTTGATACGTACCCTCTGCCACCGGCAGGCGGAAGCCTTCGTAAGAATTGCTGGGATGGAAATTAAAGGCAAACAGCGCACCGCCTTTTTGGTAGACCATAGTTTTGTTTTCGTTGTCCACCGAAAGGATGTTTTTTTTGCCACCTACCACACGCAGCTTTTTTGCCATTGCCACCGCAGCTTTTTCAAACGCCAAAAGCGTACCAAACCGCAAATCCGGATCGTCTGCAAGATGCCACTGTCTGCGGCAGTAGTGATAGCTCCAGCCGTTGCCTTCCCGGGGGAAGTCGATCCACTCCGGATGACCAAATTCGTTGCCCATAAAGGTGAGATAGCCTTCTCCACCTAAGGTCATAGTCAGAAGCCTTAGAAGCTTGTGCAGCGCCACACCCCGGTCAATGATAAGGCTGGGGGTATTTTTGCTCATTGCGTGGTACATCTCGCTGTCGCACAGACGGAACATCAGGGTCTTGTCACCTACCAGCGCCTGATCGTGTGATTCACAGTAGCCGATGACCTTTTCTCCCGGTCTGCGTATGGTCATTTCATAGCAGATATTGCCCAGATCCCAGTGCTCATCCGGTACTTCCTTGATGAGCTTGATCCACATATCCGGCTCACCCATAGCCAGGCGGTAGTCAAAGCCGATGCCGCCGTCTTGGATGGGCAGACACATACCGGGCATTGCGGACATATCCTCAGAAATCAAAATAGCTCTGGAGTTCAGCTCTTTTACCAACGTGGCGGCAAGCTGTAAATAGGTTACCGCTTCTGTGTCGGTATTCATAGAAAAATATTTCTCGGGATTGTCGAAGGAAGCCCCCAAACCGTGGTCGTGGTACAGCATAGAGGTAACGCCGTCAAAACGGAATCCGTCAAAGTGGTATTCCTCCAGCCAGTATTTCAGATTGGACAGGAGAAAATGGATCACTTCGTTTTTGCCGTAGTTAAAACATTTTGTGCCCCAGGTGTCGTGATCGCCTCTGGCCCCTTCGTGGAAGAACTGATATACTGTGCCATCAAATTCATTGATGCCCTCCCGGGTGTTGGTGCAGGCGTGGGAATGCACCACATCCAAAAGCACCGCAATGCCCATTTTATGGGCGGTGTCGATGAGCTTTTTCAGCTCCTCCGGTGTGCCAAACCGGGAGGAGGGAGCAAAGAAATTGGTCACTTGATAGCCAAAGGAAGCGTAGTAGGGGTGCTCCATAATGGCCATAATTTGCAAGGTGTTATATCCCAAAGCTTTCACCCGGGGCAGAACATTTACCCGAAACTCCTCATAAGTGCCTACCTTGCCTTCTTCCTGTGCCATACCAATGTGACACTCGTAAATAAAGGGAGTCTTTTTGGGGCGGAATTTCTCATCCGTCCAGGGAAAGGGGTCACAGTGGTGGATCACAGCGTTCCAGGCGTGGGTCACCGGGTCTTGGATTACCCGGTTGGCATACAGTGGGATGCGTTCCAGCTCCTGGCCACCGCTGACGACGACAGTCATTACGGTGCAGCCGTTCCAAAGGGTATCTTCGCCCGGAAGAAACAGCTGGAATACGCCGTTTTCTGATTTTTCCATAGGATGGGCGTACCGATCCCACCCACAAAAATCACCGGTAAGGAAAAGCTGTTCCGCTGCCGGAGCCCATTCCCGGTAAAACCAGCCGCCGGTTACCTTGTGAAAACCGAAATACTTGTGGGCATTGGCAAAATCCGAGAGCGTGCCGTTTTTGCACAGTTCTTCCAGCTTCGCCTTGTAGTTTTCCATCCGCAGGGCAATGTCCTTTTCAAAGGGACGCAGTGCAGGATCGTTTTTCAAAAGCTTGTACACAGGATCACCCACCTTTCTGAACACTATTTTACCCACCTTTTGCGTTTTCGTCAATGAAAAGAAAATGACAAAAATCGGGGGCATCGCATAATTGCGATGCCCCCGAGACTGTCAAAAAATATAGTTTTCGACAGACTGCATTGTATTACACAGTAATGCCAGCCATTTCCAGAATGGTGGGAACGGACTTCTCAGCACCGATAGCCATTACGTGGACGCCGTCGCAGAGCTTCTCGTCCTTGATCTTTGCGATCATTTCCGCAGCCATCTCCATACCCAGCTTAGCAGGCAGGCCCTTGATGCCCTTTTCCTTGCCTTCGGCAGCAGCAGCTTCCAGCTTGTCGATCATATCCTGCGGCACAGCGATGCCGGGGACATTCTGATTCATATACTTGGCGCCGCCTGCACCCTTCAGAGGAATGATACCAGCCATAATGTGGGTCTTGATGCCGGCCTTGTCTACCATCTCCAGGAAACGCTTCAGCACATCCAGGTCAAAAATACCCTGAGTCTGAATGTACATTGCACCGGCTTCCACCTTCTGACGCAGCTTGTTCACCTGCAGGAAGATGGGATCATACAGAGGCGTGACGGAAGCGCCCTTGTAGAACTTGGGAGCACCGCCCACGATCTCGTTGCCGCCGCAATCCAGACCGGTTTCTTCCATCTTGGAGAGCATCTTCAGGATGCCAACGGAGTCCAGATCGTAAACAGGCTTGGAGTCTTTGCAGTCGCCAACCACAGGGTGGTCACCGGTCAGAGCCAGCATAGTGTCAATGCCAAAGCCGGCAGCTGCCAGAATGTCGCCCATAATAGCCATACGGTTGCGGTCACGACCGGTCATCTGCAGAATGGGGTCGATACCAGCCTGCTTCAGCTTAATGCACAGGCCCAGGCCGGTGGCCTTCAGACAGGCACTCTGCATATCGGTAACGTTCACAGCGTGAACCTTACCACGGAGGATCTCAGCAGCCTCCATCTGCTCGGTAAAGTCATAACCCTTGGGGGGTGCCATTTCGGCAGTTACGCCAAACTTGCCGGATTCCAGTGCTTCTTTCAGATTGCTCATTACTTCTTCCCCCTCAAGCTGATAGTTCTGGGATAGGCCACCTTCTCGTAGCCCTTGTCTTCACGGGTCTGCATCAGCTTCTCCAGCTGGTTGGTTGCCTGCAGACGCTCATAGATCTTGATCCATGCGCAGTCGTTCTCGGGATTGACTTCGCACTTACCATTCTTCTGACCGCCGCAAGGACCGTTGACCAGGCTCTTTGCACACTGGGTAATGGGGCAGATGGCACCGGTTTGACCCAGCACGCACTGACCGCAGAAGCGGCAAGCTTCCTCCCAAACACCGAAACGGACGGCTTCGCCCAGATACATAGTGTCGTTGGAGGGGTAAGTAGGAATGCTGCCGGCGTTCTTGGCAACACACTGAACACCGTCACCACAGCTCATGCAGATGACGCACTCAGGATTAGCAGCCACTACGGGCTTCATCTTGGCTTTTACGCCCAGATTCATACAGCAGTAGTCAGCAATGGTGGTAGCAACCACTTTCTTGCCGGCTTGCTCCAGAATGGCGGTCAGCTCAGCGATCTGTGCTTCGCCGCCGGTCTGACAGGCGGTGGCGCAGCTGCCGCAGCCAACGATGGCAACAGTCTTGGCTTCGCCGACCATTGCCATAACTTCTTCGATCGGTTTCTTTTGGGTAATGATCATAAAAACAATCTCCTTCGTTAGAATTTCCAACCAATATGATACCTTATTCCAAGGAAAAAATCAACCTCGAAATGAGATAAAATGAAAAATATTGTTATAAATATGTGATAAATGTGATAATGAATGTTAACTACTTTGTTTTACCCGGGTTTTCCGTTTCAGCACCACCCAGCAGATGATCGGCGGAAGGACACTGGCGGCAAGGACTACAAAAGCGATGACAACAAAGTTTTGTAGTATCCACTGACTGAGGAGCAGCTTGGGAAGGATGCGGCTCTCTTGGGTGTTGCACACGGAGCAGATCGCTTCGGCGCTGCCCTCTTCAAAAAGAGTTGCCTTTTTTGTGCAGGTGGTCTGGAAGGTGTGACCGGCAGGGCGGGTGAAATTGCTTTGGCAGCTTAAGCCGCATTCACAGACGGATGCGGTGTAGCCCTGCTGTGTGCAGCCGGGGGCAACCGCGCTGCGGGTGAAGCTGTGACTGTGGGAGGTGGGAATGTCCAAAGTTTCCGTGGCGGTGATGGTTTTGTAATCATGGTCACCAAGGGAAAGAAATGCGGTGCTGCCGCTTAAATGGAAACCAAGGATAAACCGGTGGTTGCTGCGTGTGTCATAGGAATAGAGCTTCTGCACATCGCTGCCATCGGTGTTCATAGAGCGGAGGGTGTCCTGCGTGTTGAAGTAAAGCCGTCCGTCTTGCAGCGCCAAACCGTGATGGACATAGGCGTAGGAATAATTTCCGTCGTCGGTATGGATATAATGGTCGGTATCATCATAGATTTGTTTCTCGTTGCCTGTCTTTTCATCCCGGCGGAAGATCCGGTTGTCCCAGTCCTCACTGCGGATCAGATAGGAAACATCGCTGCTTTCGAAGCAGATGGCGCTCTCCACATTCCGCCAGTAGCCGTTTTCGTAACGGGTGTCGGTGCAGACAAGCTCCGTTTCCCAATCATGATGGGGTTCTTCCCCGGAAGCGATCTCCGCATCGGTCAGGAGAAAGTAGCTGTGGGACACCCGACCGTAAACATCCGGGGACGGATCATCCCAGGTAAGATCCACATGGTACCACTGTCCTTCCAGCTGTACCAGATTCCAGGCGTGCTCCATAGGGTCGCTGCGTACATATACACAGGGCACGCCGGCACGGTTCAGAATGTCCTTGTAAAGGGCGGCATAGCCGGCGCAAACGGTGGTGCCGTTGATTAAAAGGTCATAGCCGGTATTTTTCTCCAACGATTCATCATATACATTGTGCAGGATCAGATAATCATGCACAGACAGGGCAATCTGCAAAGGTGTCATACCATCCAAAATGCAGCGTTCCATTACTTCTGCCAGCTTTTCCTCATAAAGTGCATGGTCATAGACTTCCGCATCCATAATGTTGGGGGTGAAATCCATTACCAGACCGGAGCTTTCATTGTAGCCGTAATTGTAACCGGCACCGATGTCTACAAACCAGGGGAGTCTGCCGTCATAAAGCATTTCTTTATAGAGGGCATCGAACTGCTCCTGATTTAAATTGAATTCAGATAAATCGGTGGTCTCCCCGTACAGACAGCCTTCATAAATCACTTCTTCCGGGGTTGCCAGTGCGCAGAGCGGCAGCGTTAGGATCACAAGTGCCGCCGAAATGAAACGGAGAATTTTCATAATACACCTTCTTTAACCTGACTTCTCAGATACAGTTCTTCAGTGGCAAAGCCCAGCTTGGTGATGCGGTTTTCCTTGGTCAGACAGCAGTAGAAGGAGTCGTTTTCTGTGGAGATGTCGATGCAGTCTCTCTTTTTCAAAGGACCGAAATCGTATTCCACGTGAAGACTGTTGGTTTGGGAGCACTGCCGCTGAATGAAATATTTCTCGTTTCGGTAGAAGCCTTCCAGCCGGAAGCCGTGCTCCGGGTCGTGGGTCAGCTTTGCCTTGCCAAGAGGGATGTAGCCATAAACACGGGGCAGGGAATAGACATCCACTTCGTCTTCAAAGGCATATTCGCCTCGCTGAATCTCCTCTTTGACCTGTTGCCGTTCCCAGTCAAACCAGTCGGGGATGTGGTCAAATTCGGTTTCGCCCTCCAAGGCGCGGAGATCGCCGTCCTCCTGCCACTCCCAGCGTTTGCCGCAGGCGTTGCAAAACAGCTCACTGCCCTTGGAGTCCATCTGAAATTCTGTTTTGCAGTGAGGACACTGATACAGCACCTTATGCAGACCCTCCGCCCGGTAGGTTTCGGTAATGCGGATGCCCCGTTCCTTCTGATAACGGTAATCGTCATACTGCAAGGCGTTGCGAAGGGTTTCGTTCAGCTCTGCCACCGTCATTTTTTCGATTTGCTCCGGGGTCAGGATCTTGGTCATCGTGGTGTGGAAGGGCACTTTTCGCTTGTTTCGGAAATTCCAGAAGGGGGCGTACAGATGGTTGCCACGGTGCACCACAGCCACTACAGGCACTTTGTTCATTTTGATCAGCTTGCCCAAAGAGTCCGGAAGAAACGCGGTGGTGCCGCAGGGGGAATACCGGGCCTCGGGGTACATTGCCAATACATCGCCACGCTGCAAAACCTTGCGAATGGACTTCACAAGGTGGATGTCTGTGGTAAACTTCCGGGTGGCAATGGCACCGATCCATTCCAGCAGGAAGAACTTGATCACATAGCCGTCAATGGAAACGACGTTGCTTACTGAATGAGGATAGGTTCCCTGATCCGCCAGCTCAAAGTCAATGAAATGCATATGGTTGCTCAGCAGCATATACGGCGGCTTCAGATCTTCCATTCCAATGCGCTCTACCTTGTAATCCTTGCCGATCAAGGCGCATCGGGAAAGAAAATGGATCAGCCATGTCCAGAACTTGGTCTGGTGCAGAGGATACTTTGCGGTTTTGTACCGCTTTTTGTTTTTATAATTTACTTCAATATCCAAAGAATTCACGCTCCTTAAATCCATTCTAAAGGATTTCAAAGAAAAAGGCAAGAAATATCGAAAAATGTCAAAATCTCTTGCACAACCTCCAAAGCGGTGCTAAAATAAAAAAGGAGATCACTTCCTTTATTTTGCCCGCAGGAGGTATCGTTGTGATTTGGATCATTCTTGCTGCCTTGGCAGCTGTTATATTGACTGTGCTTGTGATTGCTTTTGTGTGCTATTACAGGGCGTTCTATGCCCCTCCCCGGAAACCCGGTCAGGAGCAGGAATTTCCCGAAGGGGAGATCTATGAGCCTTTTTATCCGGCTATGGCAAAGTGGGCAGAGGAGACAAGAGCGCTGCCCCAGGAACGGGTGTCCATCCAAAGCTTTGATGGTTTGACACTCTATGGCACTTATTATGAATTTGCTCCCGGAGCACCGGTGGAGCTGATGTTCCACGGCTATCGGGGTACTGCGGAGCGGGATCTTGCCGGTGGTGTTCAGCGTTGCTTCAAGTTGGGAAGAAGCTGCCTTTTGGTGGATCAGCGGAGCAGCGGTCAAAGTGAGGGCAGAACCATTACCTTTGGTATTCGGGAACATAAGGATTGCTTGCGGTGGGTGGAGTTTCTGGTGGAGAAGTTCGGTAAAGACGTGAAGATCATCCTCACCGGTGTGTCTATGGGCGCAGCTACCGTGCTGATGGCAGCCGGAAATCCTCTGCCGGAGAATGTGCTGGGTGTCCTTGCGGATTGCAGCTACACCACCCCCAAAGCCATCATCCGTAAGGTGGTGGGAGAAATGGGCATTTTGCCGGATCTGGGCTATCCTTTTGTGCGGCTGGGAGCAAGGCTGTTCGGCGGCTTCGACCCGGAGGAATACTCCCCTTTGGCAGCAATGGAGCACTGCACCGTGCCGGTGATCTTCTTCCACGGAACAGAGGATGATTTTGTGCCGTGCCGTATGAGCCGCCAGCTGTATAGAGCCTGCACAGCCCGGAAAAGACTGGTGACCATCCCCGGCGCAGGACACGGTTTGAGCTACCCTGTGGGCAAAGAGAAATATTTGGAGCCGGCAAAAGAATTTTTTGGATCGGAAGGCTCTTTCGGCGAAGAATGACAAAGCAATCTCTTGACTGCGACCTTAAAATGTGATACCATTGCGGAGTACAATTCGCCGCTGTGGTGGAATAGGTAGACACAAGGGACTTAAAATCCCTCGGAGTAAAATCCGTACCGGTTCGATTCCGGTCAGCGGCACCAAAATATGGGATACCCCCGATGGGGTATCCCATATTTTTATGCCGCAGGGAATCGGACCGCAGGTGAGATTCCGGGGAGCGAAGGGAGCACAAACCCCGGAATGCCTATGGGCATCCCGGGGTTTGATCATATTTTACTTTTGCTGCAGAGCCACGGCGGCACCGGCTTCCAGCATTGCCTGGATCTGTGCCTCGGTATAACCCAGCTGCGCCAAAATGGCAGTGGTGTCTGCACCGGGGGCGTTGGGGGTAGGTTTGGTCTTGGGGGGTGTGCAGGATTCCATCTCAATGGGGCTGGCAGGCATTACATCTACATTACCGGTGGGGAACTCCACGTGCTCAATGTAGCCGTTTTCCCAAGCCTGAGGATCTTCAGCAATGTCGGAGAAATGGTGCATCCGCACCAGTGTCAGATCCAGTTCCTTTGCAAGGTCAGTCCAGTATGTGCTGGGCTTGGATTTGAAGGCATCCCGGAACATAGGATAGTAAATGTCACGGTTGGCGTTGCGCTTGTCGGGGGCAAATTCGGGGTCTTCCAACAGATGTCCCAGACCGGTCATCTTGCAGACCTTGTCCGTAGAGCCGGGTGCAGCCAAGGTGAAGTAGATCCACTCGCCATCGCTGCATTCATAGCTGCCACCGGGAACGCTCAAGTCCTTCCGGTGACAGGGATAGACCGTGCCGAAGGGTTTTTGCGTAATGATCTGCATCGTGCCAAAGCAGAAAATGCCGTTGTGGAACAGGGTAGAGCGGACAAAGTCGCCTTTGCCGGTACGGGTACGGTTAAACAGTGCTGTGGCGATCTCAGCAACCAACAAATAACCGGTGGCGGTGTCGCCTACGCCGGATGGCGGATTCAGAGGGTAGTATTCGCTGGTCAGAGGAGAAAGATCCCGGAGGAAGCCGGCACGGCTCCAAAAGGCAGTGGTGTCGAAAGCAGGGGTGTCCTTTTCGGGACCCTTCTCACCGTAACCCAGCACCAAAGCATAGATCAGCTTGGGGTATTTCTCTTTCAGATCTTCATAAGCAAGACCCAGCCGCTTCAGTGCAGCAGGACGGGTGTTGGTCAAAAATACGTCGGCATCCTCCAAAAGACGGAACATCGCTTCCTTGCCTGCTTCTGTTTTCAGATTCAGACTGATGAACTTCTTGCCGGTGTTGTAAATATCAAAAACCGGGTTTTCGTCTTTGTTAAAACGGGGACGGTAGCTGATGCCGGTGATACGCCAGCCATCACCGGAGGGAGCTTCTACCTTGATAACCTCTGCGCCCAGGTCGGACAGGATTCTGCCTGCAGACGGGGCAGCAACAAAGGCTGCCAGCTCAACGACTTTAATTCCGGATAAAGGACCGCTCATATGGGTTTCCTCCTAAAAATATGTATATTTAGTTTTGTACCACACCGGAGCAAAAGTGTCAATACAAAAAGGGGAAATTTGCGAACGAAGGGTCTGTTGCCAATGGAGGCAACAGACCCGGATGTTGCGTTTCTTCAGCCGCTGCTTTGTCATAGGACAAAACAGATATTGGGGAAACAGAAAAGTTTGGCGCAGTTGAGGTTACTGCTTCCGAAGAAGCTTTTTTCCTTCCATCACACCGGTGAGCTCGTTGTCCACTACGGCTGCCTTGCCGTTTACAAACACCATATGGATGCCTTCGTTGGGAATAAACGGATCGGTATAGGTGCCTTTGTCGCAGAGTTTTGTTTTGTTAAACAGCACCAGATCTGCGTCATAGCCTTCTTTGATATAGCCTTTTCCTTTTAGCTGATAAATGTCTGCAGGCATTCCGGTAATGCGGCGGATACCTTCTTCAAAGGACAGCAGTTTTCTATCCCGGATGTAGTGTCCCAAATATCTGGGGAAGGTGGCAAATGCACGGACGTGGGAGGGTGCGCCGTCACCCCGGTACAGACCGTCTGATCCCACCATACACATAGGATGGGTGTAGATTTTTTCGATGTTTTCTTCTGACATAGCGAAACGGATGTCCTGCACCTTTCCTCGGTTGCGGTAAATGATCTCTGCATAAGCTTCAATGTCGTCCAGTCCGCGGGCTTGTGCATATTCCGAAATGCGCATACCTACGATCTCCGGAGTTTCCATCGCTCTGGCTATGAGATGGTTTTCAACACCGATCTTTGCCACAGGATTCTCCCACTGCTCTGTGGGATGGTAGATGGCATCACGGAGGCGATCAATGTTTTCTTTTCCCTGCAAATGCGCCATCAGCCAGTCCATTCCGTGAGACAGGTAGCTGGGGGGCAATGTGGACAAAATGGTAGCGGAGCAGGCGGCATAGGGATAGGCATCAAAGGTGATCTCCATACCCCGGGCATTGGCCTTGTCGATCAGCTCCAAAGCCATATCCACCTTGTGGAAATTCTGAGGAAACAGCGCTTTGATATGGGAGATGTTCACCGGAACATCCGCAGCCTCTCCAATGCGGATGGCTTCCTGAATGGATTCCAGCAGACGGTCGCCCTCGTCACGCATATGGGTGGTGTATCTACCACCGTAGCGGCCAACTGTTTTGGCAATGGCAATGAGCTCTTCCTCACCGGCGTAAACACCGGGGGCGTAGACAAGACCGGAGGAAACGCCCAATGCACCCGACTGCATAGCTTCCTCTGCCAGCGCGCACATACGGGAAATCTCAGAGGCGGTGGGGGCTCTGTTTTCCATTCCTACCACCGAGCCACGAAGATAGTGATGTCCCACAAAGGCCGCTTGATGGGTGCCGATCTTAAGGGTGTCCAAATACGCCATTGCATCAGCGAAGGTCTCAAAATCCGGCTGTGTCTGAATGGTGGCAATGTAGTCACGGAATGCCTGCGGCGCGTTTTTGGGAAACGGTGCCGGAGACCAGCCGCACTGACCGCCCACCTCTGTGGTGACACCCTGCTTCAGCTTTTCCCAACGGGAGGGGTTCAGAAACAGATGGGTGTCCGAATGGGTATGGGTGTCGATGAAGCCCGGAGCAAGGGAAAGTCCTGTCCCGTCAATCTCCACCACCGCCCGGGGCGCATCTCCGAAAGAAATGCAGGCGATCTTTCCGTTGAGAATGCCCACATTGCCTATGGCAGAGGCTGTGCCTGTTCCGTCAAATACCTCGGCGTTTTTAATCAGCAGATCCAACATAACAGTTCTCCTCAACGTGAAATACTTCTGTGGGGGTGGCAGTGTAAACACCATAGCGGTTGCGGTAGTGAGCAAGGATATAATAATCTCCTGCCGGCAGCTGCACTGTATCCGGCAGTTTGCCGTTTTCTGCAATATACCCCCAATACTTTGCCGATTGGGCTGTCTTTACCATAAAGCCGGTGAGTTCATCCCCGGCAGGACAGGTGAAGGTAAGTTTCACAGGCTCGCTGCTTTGGTAGTGCGCCTTGTCCGTGACAATGGCGGCCTCTGTGACGCAGAATTCTACCGGTCGGCTTTTACCCTCAGGGCCAACGGCAACTGCCTGATAATCGCCGCTTTCTTCAGGGGTAAAGCGCACATCACCGGTCTCATCCACCGGCATCACCGTCTCCTGGCCGTGATACAGCAGCAGAATTTTTGTATAGCTGCAGTCAAAGACAGAAAGCGTTACCGCCTCTCCCAGCCGGTAGTTGGCTTTGTCGCCGTAATCCGGCAGCAGCACCGGGTTGGGGATGGGGCGTTCTGTCTCCGGGTCGCCATCCAGCTTCACCCAGGGGTTGGGGGTGTAGGTGACGGTGTGCAGCTTCTTGTATCGCAGAACATCATAGTCTTTCAGCCAAAAAGCGGTAAACTCCTCCGGTAAAAACACCGTGGAGATCACCTGAGGCGGCGTGCTTTCTGTAACGGTGATGCTGACCACATTGCCGTTTTCGTCCCGGTCAATACCGGTGATCACGGCGGTGTGCAGCTTGGGGTCGTTAAGCAGATCGCAAAGCTGCAGATTTTCCAAAACGGTGGCATCGATATGCTCCATTTCCTCCATTTTGGAAAACTGAGGACAGTCGAAGTGGAAGGGGAAACCCAGCACATAACTGGCAAGACCGGAGCATACCGTGCCGTAGAACGCTGCGGACAACTTTCCCCGGTCTTGAACAGGACAGGTGTAGAGTACGCTTTTGGGGTTTGCCATAGCAGTCATATAGGTCTCAAGGGTAACATTGAGGCCCACATATTTTTCGTTGGTATAGCCCACCGCGGAGTAGCCTACGCCGGTGTGGGGGCGGTATGGGTCTAAAAAGTCTTTATAGGTCTTTCCACCACGGCTATGACCAAACAGGTAGACCGCCGGATAAGGCGCGACCGGCGTCCAGCGAAGCTTCAGCAGCTGCTGAGCCCGCAAAAGGGCGTTTCTAACTCCGGGGTTTGCCGGCTTGTCCGGATAAACATTCTGTGCCACGGGAGTTACCTCCTTATTGTTCTGAATAATCGTACCAACCCTTACCGGTGCGTTTGCCAAATTCGCCGGCTGCGATATGTGCCTCCAGCTCCGGAATGGGACGGAAGCGCTCCTGTCCGGTCATTTCATACAGAAGCTTCAGACAGGTATAGGTCAGCTCCAGATTGCCGTCCATCATTTCAAAGGGACCCATAGGATAATTTAACCCCAACTTTGCTGCTTTGTCAATATCTTCTACGCTGGCAACGCCTTCCTGCAGAAGATACATCGCTTCTGCCTGCACAGCCTTGTTCAGTCGATTTACGATGAAGCCGGGAACTTCCTTTTTCACGCTGACCGGCGTTTTGCCGATGGTGGGAGCGAAGGCAAGGGCAGCTTCAAAGGCGGAATCTGCGGTTTTTTCACCCCGGATCAGCTCCAAAAGCTTCATAGCGTACACGGGGTTAAAGAAATGCATACCCAAAAAACGCTCCGGATGCTGCAGATCCTCTGCCAGTCGGGTAATGGGAATGTAAGAGGTGTTGGTGCCGATAATGGCGGCGGGGGGGCAGATCGCTTCCAGCTTGGCGTACAGATCCTTCTTCACCTGCACATCCTCCAGAACAGCCTCCATGATCAAGTCGGCATCCGCTGCGCAGGTGATGTCGGCGGTGGGGTGCAGACGGGAGAGCAGGTCATCCTTCTGCTGGTCGGTGATCTTGCCCTTCGCCACCTGCTTTTCCAGACCGGCAGCGATCTTGTTCTTGCCGCCCTGAGCAAATTCTTCCTTGAGGTCGTACATCCATACCTCATAACCGGCGTTAGCACATACCTGTGCGATGCCGCCGCCCATAACGCCTGCACCGCAGACCACGATCTTTTTGATTTCCATAATCATTCTCTCCTTCAAATCACGCCCTGCTGACGCAGAGCTTCAATTTGCTCCGGAGTTTTGCCCAGAGCGGTAAAAATTTCTTCGTTGTCGCCACCTAAGTCAGATGCGGATGCAGGGGCGACCAGCCCGGAAGTAGCGAACCGTACCGGAATATTTGTGATCTGCATAGCACCCAGACCTGCCTGTTCCAGAGTGGGGAACATTTCCCGTGCCCCTGCGATGTGGGGGTCTTTGGATACCTCCGCAATGGAGTTCACCGGTGCTGCCGGCACACCCTGCTGCACCAAAATATCACAGATCTGTGCAGCGGTCTTATCTGCGGCCCAGGCGTCGATGATGGCATCCAGTGCCTGCCGGTTTGCCACCCGATCCGGGTGGTGAAGAAAACGGGGATCTTCTGCCATATCCGGATGACCGATGGCGTTGGCAAACAGACGGAAATGGGCATCGGTGCCAACACCAATGTTGTAATAGCCGTCTTTTGCTTTATAAGTACCGTAGGGAGCCCAGGACTTATAGATGTTGCCCATACGGCAGGGGATTTCTCCGCCTACAAAGTAACGGATATAATCCTGGGTGCTGAGACTGATGAGACCGTCCACAAGAGAAGTTTCCACCATCTGTCCTATACCGGTTTGCTGCCGGCAGTACAGGGCGGCAAGAATCGCCACCACAGCGTTGATACCGGCGCAGGTGTCACCGATGGAAGAGCCTACCCGGGTGGGGGGTGCATCCTCCTGACCGGTGAGGTACATCAGACCGCTCATACCTTGGGCGATCACGTCATAGCCGGGGCGGTCTTTATATGGGCCGTAAGTACCGTAGCCGGAGATGGAGGCGTAGATCAGCCGGGGGTTAATGGCTTTTAACACCTCGTATCCCAGACCCAGCCGATCCATTACACCGGGGCGGTAGTTTTCCACCACCACATCCGCATCCCGGATCAGCTCCTTAAACAGTTCCTTGGCTTCCGGTGCTTTCAGATTCAGCGTAATGCATTTTTTGTTGTGGTTGACCGTGGGGAAATAGGCACTGACACCATTTCTTTGAGGGGCATAGCTCCGGGTCACATCCGGAGAAAGGGGGTTTTCGATCTTGATGACCTCTGCACCCATAGTCGCCAGCCACATAGTAGCAAAAGGACCGGAGAGCACTTGGGTCAAGTCGATCACCTTCAGGCCTTTAAGAGGGCCTGCAAATGCTTTCTCTGCCATTAACCCAGCTCCTTGCCCACGATGATCACGCTGCTGACATTGTTCCAGGGCTTGCCGCCCAGGCAGTGTGCCATACCCAGCTTGGGGTCTTTCAGTTGGCGATCACCGGCTTTTCCGTGGAATTGCAGCCAGCTTTCATAAACCATACGAATACCGCTGGCACCCACGGGATGACCCATAGCCTTCAGACCGCCATCGGTATTTACCGGCAGCTGACCGCTGAGGGTATATTTGCCGTCCAATGCATCTTTCCAGCCTTGTCCCTTTTCGCTGAGACCCAAAGCCTCGTACAAGACGATCTCGGTAATGGAGAAGCAGTCATGCAGCTCCACAAGATCCAGCTGCTCGGAGGGATTGGTGATGCCGGCTTTTTCATAAGCGGCACGGGCAGCGGCTTCTGTCTCCAAAATGGTGGTATAGTCATAGCTGGTTTCCAGCATACCCACACCGGAGCTGGCAACGATCTCTGCAGCCTTGATATACATAGGATCGGGACGGTACTGGGGTGCATTTTCCGCAGCGGTGAGAATGGCGCAGGCAGCACCGTCGGACACACCGGAGCAGTCCATAATGGTTAAGTAGGGCTCGCAGACCATAGGGGACTTGCGGATCTGATCCAAAGACATCTCCTTGCGGTAGAGTGCTTTGGGGTTTCTTGCACCGTTAAAGTGGTTTTTGTGGGAAACGTGGGCCATTGCCTCCCGCATATCTTCGTAGGACACACCGTATTTTTCCGCATAGGCAGGCACCAGCAGAGAGAAGCTGGCAGGGCCGCCGAAGGAAGGCTCGGTATTATCCCGATAGAGATTAAAGAAGGGGTTGCCGCTGAAACCGTTGTCCTTGAGCTTGTCCATACCGATGGCCATAACCACCTTGTATGCACCGGAGGCCACCGCATAGGCGGCATTGCGCAGCGTGTCAGAGCCGGTGCAGCAATTGTTTTCCACACGGGTAACAGGCTTGAAATCCGGTTTCAGAACACTGGCAAGGGCTGTGCCGTGCATTTCATAAAAAGAGCCAAACCAGAAAGCGTCAATGTCCTGCAGGGTCAGACCGGCATCGTCCAGTGCTTCCTGCACAGCTTCCAGGATCAGATCCTCACGGCTGTCGGAGAAACGCTCACCGAAACGGGAGCATCCCATACCGATAATGGCTACTTTATCCTTAATTCCACTCATACTTCTACCTCCTGTGCGGGAACGACCTTCCAGAAATAGGTGTGCACACCGTTTGCTTCAAACATTTTCCGGAATGTGGGGCGCACCTGCATACCCACCCGGATGTCTTCCTTGTTGCAGTCCACCAGATAGGTCATCATTTTGCCGCCGCCTTCAAACTCGATGACCACCAGGAAATTGGGGGAGTCCAGAGACAGAGAAAGTCCGTCGATGGTGAAGGTGCGAACACGGGCGGTTTTGTCCAGGAAGGAATACGGCTCTGCCTTGTCGATTTCGTGGCAGTGGACGCAGACCCGCTGGGGCGGAAATACCGGTGTGCCGCAGGCGGTGCAGCGGGAGCCCACCAAATTGTAATTTTTCTTGTAGTTGCGGAAGTAATCCGGCAGGGCGGAACGCTCCTGCGCAGGACGCTTCTGAGGCTCGCAGTCCAGCATACCCTTCCACTTCAGATACTTGCCGTAGGCAAGGGTGTTGTCTTTGTGATCCAGCAGCTGCTGCACCGTGGTGGCAGGACGGTAAGTGTTTGCTTTTTCGGTGACGGTAAAGGACATAGCATCGCAGCCTTCGCCGTAGGTGACAAACAGGATCTTCTCGCCGGGCTTTGCAGTCTCCAAAGCCGCTGCCAGCATCAGACCTGCGGCGGCGTTGCCGGTGTTGCCGATCTGACCGTAGAAGCTGGGCTGCACCTGCTCCGGCTGGAAGCCCAGCTTTGCTGCCAGTCCCAGACGGTTCTTTTCTTCGTGACCGTAGAGGATCACTTTGCTGTAGTCTGCCGGTTGCAGACCGGTTTTCTTCAGCAGCTGAGTCACCGCCTGCTTCACAAGGGGTGTGTACAGCTGCACATTGGCATAACGCATATCCCAGTTGCGTACATAGAGATCTTCCTGGGAACGCCACTGGTCAATGGCGTTTTTGGACACAGAAGCCGTGGCGTCCAAAGAGGCAAGCAGATCGTCGCTGCCAAAGAGGAAAGCGGCTGCACCGTCGCCCAGCTCGGTTTCAAATTTTCCGTCCGCTGCACCCAAACGGCAGTCTGCCATAGTCACCAGTGTTTTTCCACCGGCATCGCAGGCGGCCAGCATAGCTGCTGAGCCGGCACGCAAGGAGCCGCCAAAGTCAGCGGTGCGCAAGGCCTCAGGTGCGGCCAATACGGCTGCCACCTCTGTAGCGCACATTTTTTCCAGATAGGGCGCAGATGCGGAGGCAAAGAGCACACCGGTAAGTGATTCCGATGCAACGCCGGACATAGCATCCATAGCGGCAGCCACCGCCATAGTAATGCTGTCCTCGTCGCAGTAGGCAACTGCCTTTTCTCCCTTGCCGGCACCTTTGCCAAAGGCCTGTGCCATGGTTTCTTTTTTCAGTCGGTAATACGGTATGTAAGCACCGCAGGATATAATTCCTGTCATAACGCTCCCCCTTGTTAATATTTGCAGGGTCATAATAATCCCTTGACTAATTTTATATCTTGTTCCATAATATAGTCAATGGCGGAAATTTGCTGTTTTTTATGCTGTTTGCAAGCCTTTTTTTGTAGGTTGTTTGCAGGAGAAAGAAAATGGGTATATTTTTCGGTGGTTTTCATAAAAGAAAAAGCTGAATATATATCAAATGGAGGGGTTGCTATGGAATCTCGAGTGGAGCTGATCTGGGCAAATCAGAGCGTTCTGGAAGCAGGTCAGCGTATGCAGTCGCATTTTCACGCCTGTCATCAGCTGTATTACATATTGGAGGGGGAAGCCACCTTTCTGATCGGCAGTGCGCCGGTGTCGGTGCATAAGGGCAGCTGCTTTCTGGTGCCGGCAATGACCTCTCACGAAATGCTTCCCATACAGGAAAATCTTCTTTGCAGCTATGAGCTGAAGCTGTTTATCAAAGATCCGTTTTTGTTATCCCATTTGGAAAGCGGAATTTTTTCTTTTGACGATGACGGTGCAATAGGCAGGCTTCTTTCCTATGTGGTGGAAAACTGGAATTGCCGGGATGGGCAGAATGTGACGGATATGGAGTATATTCTCTCTACGGTGCTGCTGAGCTTTTTTGTGGGAGAGCTTCGGTATGAACACAGCGATTCTGCCCACATTCTGACGGAGAATTACAGTGCGCCCACCAAAGCGGTGCTGGTCTACATTGAAAAGAACTTCCCCTATCGGTTCAGCCTGCAAGCCTTGGGCGAGCGTTTGAACTACAACAAAAACTATTTATGCTCTGTGTTTCGGAAGGATACCGGGGTGTCCATTGTGGACTATCTGAATTTTATCCGTATTCGCCGGGCAGTGATCTTTTTTGCCTTCTATGGACAGGATGTGTATACCGCTTGTGAAAGCGTGGGATTTGCTAATCTGAGCCATTTTAGCCGTACCTTCAAGAGTTTGGTGGGCGTACCCCCCAGAGAGTTCCGCCGTGCATTTTCTCTGCTGAGCAGGGAGGATGCCGCCCGGTACTTTGCCCAGGAGCAGGTTTTGAATTATCAGATCTGCACTATGCAGGAGGCGATGGCATCTCTCAGCCACAGCGGACAGATGGCAAAGCAAATTTTGAAAATTGATGGTTAAAAAACGCCAATCATCTGCGTTTGATGATTGGCGTTTTTTATGTCTGAAGATAGGCAAGTGCCGAGGAGATCATAACTTCCATGCCGGTGCGCATAGCTTTCTCGTTGGGAACAAACCGGTCACTGTGCAAGGGATAGAACGGGGCTTGTGGGTCTCGGCAGCCAAGCCAGTAAAACACACCGGGGACGGCGTTGGCAAGGAAGCAGAAATCCTCACCGGTCATAGTGGCTCTCTCCGGGATGATCACCTGCTCAGCACCCAGCAAGGCGCTTGCAGTATCCCGTACCAGCGCAAATTCTTTTGGTGCATTGATGGTGGGGACGAAGCCGTTGATGTATTCAAATTCATAAGTGCCGCCCATACCCTCGGTGACACCTTTGATGATGGCCTCCATACGGCCGGGAAGCTGCGCCTGGATCGCCGGGTTTACGGTGCGGCAGGTGCCCTCCATCACAAAACGATCTGCGATCACATTGTACCGGGAGCCGCCGCTGACCTTGCCGATGGTAAGCACCACGCTGTCCTGGGGACTGACAGACCGGGAAACAATGGTCTGCAAAGCGGAGATCACTTGTGCACCGATGGTCACCACATCGATACCGCCATCCGGCTCAGAGCCGTGGCTGCTTCTGCCTCCGATGCGGATGAAAAATCGATCGGAGGATGCGGTCATAGCGCCCTCGTTTAAGGCAATGGTGCCGGTGGGGTAATGGGGACTGACGTGTTGTGCGAATACCGCATCTACAGGGGGATCTTCCAAAACACCGGCTGCCAGCATCTTTTTTGCACCGCTGTCGGCAGCATTTTCTTCAGAAGGCTGGAAGATCAGCTTCACCGTACCGGTGAATTGGGAACGCATAGCGCACAGCACCTCTGCTGTACCCAAAAGCATAGCGGTGTGCACATCGTGACCGCAAGCGTGACTGACGCCGGGGTTGTCTGAAGCAAAGGGGAGTCCGGTGTTCTCCGGTACGGGGAGGGCATCCATATCTGCCCGCAGAGCGATGCATTTTCCTTCTTCTTTTCCATGGATCACCGCAGTCACACCCAGACCACCCACATTTTCTGTGGGGGTGAGGCCAAGCTTGCGCAGCGCAGCCGCAACATAGGCAGCGGTTTCTGTTTCCTCACCGGAAAGCTCCGGATGGGCGTGCAGCCACCTGCGGTGTTCGGTTACAGAATCCCATACGGAATCGATCCAAGCCTTCAGCTCCATAATACCATCCCTTGTCCTTGTGTTTGACTTGATTATTCAATAAGGGCAATGAAATGTCAAGCCACGCCCCCGCCGGCTTTTTGCAAATATTAAGGAGAACGGATTGCTTTTTGTGGTTGTAATTTAAAAGAAGGGGTGCTACAATAACAAAAAACTGGCAAAGTAAAGCTGGAGGAAGAATGATGGTCTATATTCTTAAGAAAACGCCCTGTGGTGTGCTTCGGGGCGTGGATACACAGCAGGGCTATTCCTATTTTCAGAATATTCCTTACGCTACGGCAAACCGCTGGGAAAAACCGGTAGAGGTCACAGGTTGGGAAGGGGAGTACGATGCCACTACACCTACACCCTGGTGTCCCCAGGGGAACACATTTGCCACAGAAAAGGATCGCTATGCCGGATTTTATGCCTATGAAAACATTGTAAAGCAGCCGGTGTGGTATTCGGAGGATTGTCAGAGACTGAATATCTGGGTGCCGGATGGGGCGCAGAAAGCACCGGTGCTGGTGTACATCCACGGTGGCAGCTACTGCAACGGCGGCAGCACAAACCCTGCTTACAGCAGTGAAGCGTATGCAAAGAAAGGCTTGGTGGCGGTCACCATCAACTACCGACTCAATGCCTTTGCCGGTGCGGTGGGTGGCGATCATACAGGTAACTACGGCCTTTGGGATCAGATCACAGCGTTGCAGTGGCTGAAGAACAATATTGCCGCCTTTGGCGGTGACCCGGACTGCATTACCATTATGGGAGAAAGTGCCGGCGCTATGAGTGTGCAGGATCTGATCGTTTCTCCGTTGGCAAAGGGATTGTTCCATCGGGCGATCATGCTCAGTGGCGGCGGTATCCTTCCTGTGGAGTTTGCCCGGCGTCCCCGGGAACAGGCGGAAGCAGTGTGGGAAGCCATACGCCTTGCACTGGGTGCGGCGGATTGGAAAGAAATGCAGGCTGTGCCGGGAGAACAGCTGTTCCGCACCTGGATGAAGGTCAGTGCGGAGCAGAAGTATGTTACCCCTGCTACCCCCGTCATCGACGGCATTACCATTCCGGATGACCCCATGGCTCTTGCGGAAAGAGGGGAGGTCAACGGTGTTCCCGCCATTATCGGTTTCCTCAGTGAGGATATGTGGCCTCACACCCTTTATGAAGCTGCAATGCAGTGGGGCGTTCTGATGGACAAGGCAAATATGGGCCCGGTGTACGGATACTATTTTGACCGTCAGCTTC
Source organism: Faecousia sp. (assembly GCA_045651005.1). Lineage (GTDB taxonomy): Bacteria > Bacillota > Clostridia > Oscillospirales > Oscillospiraceae > Faecousia. The sequence continues at coordinate 41,039 of JAZRRS010000053.1, read as the reverse complement.
CCGGGTCGGATGACGGCGCGTTTCACGGCTGTGACATCCGGTATGCTTTCCGCACGTTCCATACCTGTTGGCGGCCCTTTGAGGAGACAGACTTCCGCATCAGTGAAAATATGATGGACTATTTTGCTGCCTTTGCAGAAACCGGAACACCGGCTGTGGCAGGACTTGCCCGGTGGGAAGCACTGGGAAAAGAGCAGGCAAAGTTCCTTCATTTCGGTGACGAGCCCTGCGCAATGGTTACCGTGCCGGAAGAAAGACTGCAAGTTACCCAGGCAAAGGGAAAACCTTTCCCCGTACGCAAATAAATATAAACGCCTCTTGGGATGCCTGTTGGTGTGCATCACAAGGGGCGTTTTGTCGCTTTTAGGGCGTTTTACCAAAATATACCGAATCCTTTGGGGAAATGGTGTGTTTTTGAGCAGAAATACAATTGTTTCTGTAGGAAGATACAAAAATGCACTAAAGTGTTGAAATTGCAAAAAAAGTATGCTATAATTCCAAAATACTATATAATAGTGTGTCTATAACCCTCTTGCGGCCTACAGGGGGTTCCTGCTGAAGAAAGGAAATGCAGTATGAATTCCAAGACTTTGTTATATATTTTGAAAAGAACTGCACTGGCGATTCTGACGGTATGGGTGGTTATCACCATTACCTTCTTTGTCTCCCGTGCTGTGCCCGGCGGCCCGTTCGCCAGTGAAAAAGCCATCACCCCTGCGGCGAAAGCGGCATTGGAGGCAAAATACGGTATGGATAAGCCGCTGCTGGAGCAGTACGGTACATATCTTAAGGACATTGTGCTTAATTTTGACTTTGGCCCTTCTCTGAAAAACCGTGGTCGTGATGTAATCGATGTGATCGGTGAGGGAATGAAGACCTCCGCTAGGTTGGGCATTACTGCTGCTGTCATTGCGCTGTCGGTAGGTGTTGTGCTGGGTGCTGTGGCAGCTCTGCGGCGCAACAAGCTGATCGACCGGATCATTATGGTGTTTACCACCGCCTCGATCTCTATGCCCTCTTTCATTATGGGTACGCTGATGCTGCTTCTGTTTGCGGTGGTGCTGAAGATATTGCCGGCAAACGGAAATGCCGCAGGTGGTTTGATCCTGCCGGTGATCACCCTTTCTCTGTCTCCTATGGCAAATATTACCCGTTTGACCCGCAGCTCTATGCTGGATGTTTTGGGTCAGGACTATATCCGTACCGCTAAGGCCAAGGGCGTTTCCGGTGTCAAGGTGATCTTCGGTCACGCACTGAAGAACGCAATGATCCCTGTGATCACCTATTTTGGTCCGATGCTGGCTTACATCGTCACCGGATCTTTGGTGGTGGAGCAGATCTTTGCCGTTCCCGGCATTGGCCGCACTTTTGTCAGCTCCATTACGGACCGTGACTATCCTATGATTATGGGCACTACCATTGTGCTGGCAGCACTGATCGTTATTATGAATATGGTCAGTGACATTCTGTATAAGGTCGTTGACCCCAGAATCACTTTGGAGTAAGGAGGTGGCGGCAATGGATAAGAAAAAGATTACGATGCACGTGGATCTGGATGCCTTTGCACCTGCCACCGATGCAGAAAAAGAATACATTGTGCAGATGCGGGAATCCACCACCTTCTTTAAGGACGGTGTTCGCCGCCTGCTGAAAAACAAGGTGGCAACCATCAGCTTTATTCTGGTGGTGCTGGTGACGCTGTCTGCCATCTTTATTCCTATGTTCTGGCCCTATGCCTACGATACCCAGCTGGGCATCTCTCCCGGCAGTCCTGTGGATCCCTCCTTCAGCGACCTCTCCCCCTTCCAGTATGGTGCAACCGAGGCACTGCGGATGCTGGGCAATGTAAACGCAGAGGTATACAGCATTCCGTCTGCGGTGAAGAAGGTCTATATCAATCCGCAGCAGAAAACTGCTGACGTGGAAAAGGATGCCAAGGTCAAGGAAGAAGTGCAGGCCATCTACGATGCGTATATCGCCGGTGAGAATACCAAAGAAAACTTTGCAAAGCTGGTAGAGTCTTTGCCCAAGGAAGCGACATATCAGGAGCATACCGCTATGGATACCAGCCTGTATTCCTCTGAGCGGAAGCTGTCCCAGTGGCTTTGGGAGACCACCTGGCAGGGCAAAGGTGTCCGCCAGGAGGGCGATACAGCACTGATCGTTGGATCTGCTGCTTTGTTTGTTGTCCGGTTTGAAGGCTATGAGGGAGAGACTACTTCTGTGTTCCCTCACGTTTTCGGTACAGACGATGCCGGTCGTGACTACTTTATCCGTGTTGTCTACGGCACGCGTATTTCCTTGGCGGTTGGCTTCTTTGCCAGCTTGATCGTGCTGATCATCGGTATGATCATGGGCTCTTTGGCAGGCTACTGCGGCGGCAAGGTGGATATGGTCATTATGCGTCTGGTAGACGTGATCTATTCTCTGCCGGATATGCTGATGGTCATTCTGTTGTCGGCTATGCTGGGCACAGGACTTACAAAGGTATTGGAAGGTACGGCACTGGAAAAGCTGGGCGCGAATATGATCAGCCTTTTCATCGTGTTTGCCCTGTTGTACTGGGTCTCTATGGCCCGTCAGATCCGTGGTCAGATCCTGTCTCTGAAGCAGCAGGAGTATGTGCTGGCTGCCCGTGCCACCGGTGCTAAGGGCAAGTGGATCATTGCAAAGCACCTGATCCCCAACAGCATCGGCGTGGTGTTTATCTCCACTGCATTGCAGATTCCTTCCGCCATTTTCACAGAGAGCTATCTGAGCTTCCTGGGTCTTGGCGTCAATGCCCCTATGCCCTCTTTGGGCAGCCTGGCATCCGATGCCCTGAACGGCATCCGTTCTTACCCCTACCGTTTGGCAATTCCCGCCATTGTCATCAGCATTATCGTGCTGGCATTGAATCTTTTGGGCGATGGTCTGCGGGATGCCTTTGATCCCAAGCTCAACAGCTGAGAAAGGAGCGTATGACAAATGCCTTTGCTTGAAGTAAAAGACCTGCATACCTCCTTCTTTACCGATGCCGGTGAAGTGAAGGCCGTCAATGGTATTTCCTTCAATCTGGATCACGGTAAAGTGTTAGGTATTGTGGGCGAATCCGGTTCCGGCAAGTCCGTGACCGCTTATTCCATTATGCAGATTCTGGCAAGCACCGGTAAGATCGTCTCCGGCTCTATCAAGCTGGACGGTCAGGAGCTGGTGGGTGCCGGTGAAAAGGTAATGAAGACAGTCCGGGGCAACAAGGTATCTATTATTTTTCAGGACCCTATGACCTCGCTGAATCCTACCTACACCATCGGTCACCAGCTGACCGAGGCCATTGAGCTGCATACCAGCCGTAACAAGAAGCAGGCTTATGAGCGTGCTGTGGAAATGCTGCGCCTGGTCAATATCAATGAGCCGGAAAAGCGTATGAAGCAGTATCCCCACGAATTCTCCGGCGGTATGCGTCAGCGTATTATGATCGCTATGGCTCTGGCGTGCGAACCGGATATCCTCATTGCGGATGAGCCTACCACCGCACTGGATGTGACTATCCAGGCACAGATCCTGGAGCTGATGAAGTCGCTGCAGGAAGAACTGGGTATGGCGATTATTATGATCACCCACGATCTGGGCGTGGTTGCCCAGCTATGTGACGAGGTTATCGTTATGTATGCCGGCTCTATCTGTGAGCAGGGCACAGCCGACGAGATCTTCTATAACCCCTGTCACGAATATACCAAGGGTTTGATGCGGTCCATCCCCACTGCGGATACGGCTGGCACCAAGCTGCAGCCTATTACCGGTACTCCCATCGACCTGTTGAATATGCCCAAGGGCTGCCCCTTTGCTCCTCGCTGTGACGCAGCGATGAAGATCTGCCTTACAGAGCGTTGTGAGCGTATGCTGATCAATGAGGATCACGCAGCTGCTTGCTGGGTCAATGTGAAAAAAGGCGTTGAGGCTGGCACCATTGTAACGGAGGAGGTGACCACCGGTGATTGAGAATAAGAATGTACCCTTGATCGAGGTCAAGGACCTGAAGCAGCATTTCCCCATCAGTATGGGCGCGTTTAAAACAAAGCCGCTGAAGGCGGTGGACGGCGTTTCCTTCTCCATCCACAAGGGCGAAACGCTGGGTCTTGTGGGTGAGTCCGGCTGTGGTAAGACCACCGTTGGCCGTACGCTGCTGCACCTGTATAAACCCACTGCCGGTGAGATCTGGTACAATGGCAAGAAAATCGTCACCAAGCAGGACATTATGGAGTTCCGGAAGAAGGCGACTATGGTCTTCCAGGATCCCTATTCCTCTTTGAATCCCCGTATGACCGTTGCGGACATTATCGGTGAGCCGCTGGATGTTCATAAGCTGTATAGCAATAAGGCTGAACGGCAGGAGCGCATTCTGGAGCTGATGAACCATGTGGGTCTGAATTCCGAGCATGCTGCCCGGTATGCCCACGAATTCTCCGGCGGTCAGCGTCAGCGTATCGGCATTGCCCGTGCTCTGGCGGTGAAGCCCGACTTCATTGTTTGTGATGAGCCGGTGTCCGCACTGGACGTTTCCATCCAGGCACAGGTCATCAATATGTTTGATGATCTGCAGGAAAAATTGGGCCTGACCTATTTGTTCATTGCCCACGATCTGCTGGTGGTCCGTCATATTTCAGACCGTATTGCCGTAATGTATCTGGGTAAGATGGTAGAGCTGGCAGATGCCAAGACGATCTATGAGCGTCCCCTGCATCCCTACTCCAAGTCCCTTCTGTCTGCTGTGCCGGTGCCCGATCCCAAGATCGCCCGTGCCAACCAGCGTATTATGCTGGAAGGCGATATTCCCAGTCCTCTGAACGCTCCCTCCGGATGCCCCTTCCGTACCCGCTGCCCCCACGCTACGGAGCAGTGTGCACAGGAAGTGCCGGAATTCAAGGAAGTGGAGACCGGTCATTTCGTAGCCTGCCACCGGGTGAACGAAGTGAACTAACCAGTCAATATGTACGCGGACAGCGTGTTCCAGCGACTGCCGTGCGTATTGAAAATAAAACGGCAGGTCCAAAGGACTTGCAAAAAAGGAAAGGAAGAAAATATTATGAAGAAGATTCTCGCATTAGTGCTGGCTCTTGCTCTGTGTATTTCTATGGTTGCTTGTACTGCTGAGCAGAAGCCCGAGGCAACTCAGGGTTCTCAGGCAACTGAGCCCGCTGCAGAGACCGGTACCTCTCTGTCTGTTTGTCTGGCTTCCGAGCCCGACACTCTGGATCCCGCACTGAACTCTGCTGTTGACGGTGCAACTATGGTTTCCCATCTGTTCTCCGGCCTGGCCAAGTGGGCACAGGACGAAGAGGGCAAGCTGGTGATCGTGGCTGACGCTGCTGCAGAGCTGGTTGAGGGTGTTGCCAACGAAGACGGCACCGTCACCTACACCTACACCCTCCGTGATGGCCTGAAGTGGTCCGACGGCAAGGCTGTTACCGCTGCTGATTTCGTGTTCGCATGGAACCGTGCTGCTTCCCCTGTTCTGGCTGCTGACTACAACTATATGTTCGATGTAGTCAAGGGCTACGCTGAGATGTGGGAGACCGACGAGTCCGGTGAGACCTTCGTCAATGCTGATGCTAAGCTGGCTATCGAAGCTACCGACGACAAGACTCTGGTGGTCACTCTGAACAATGCTGTTGCTTACTGGAACGAGCTGCTGGCATTCCCCGTCTACTTCCCCGTCCGTGAGGATGTTGTTAAGGACGAAGGCTGGGCAACCAAGCCTGAGACTTATATCTGCAATGGTGCTTACACCATCGCTGCATGGGAGCACGACAGCCTGATCACTCTGGAAAAGAATCCCGAGTATCTGGATGCTGACAAGGTGACTCTGGACACTCTGAAGTGCTACCTGTCCGACGACGCCAACAATATGCTGACCAACTTCGAGAACGGCGACTGGCTGATGATCGACGACGTTCCCACCAACGAGATGGCAGCTCTGGCTGAAGAGTATCCCGAGGAGTACCGCGTTGTGGGTCAGATCGGTACTTACTACGTCAACTGGAATGTAAACGAGAATATCCTGCCCGCAACCAGCACTCTGACCGGTGTTGAGGCTGAGCAGGCTAAGGCTGAGATCCGTGCTGCTCTGGGTCTGCTGTACGACCGTGAGCACATCTGTGTTGAGATCGGTCAGGCTGGCCAGATTCCCGCTTCCTCCTTCGTTGCTATGGGTATGACTGAGCCCGACGGCTCCGAGTTCTATATGAATGCTGGCGCCAACGACTTCGTTGGCTACTACGATGCATCCAAGGCTGCTGTGGAAGCTAACTTCGCTGCTGCTGTTGAGACTCTGAAGAAGTACTACACTTACGATGAGGCTACCGGCAAGTTCACCGACTTCCCCACTCTGACCTACCTGTACAACACCAACGATGGCCACAAGGCAATCGGTGAGTATCTGGCAGGCGCTCTGGCTGCTGTTGGCATCACCATGAACCTGGAGAACCAGGAGTGGAACACCTTCCTGAACACCCGTAAGGAAGGCCAGTACTCTGTTGCCCGTAACGGCTGGCTGGCTGACTACAACGACCCCATCTGCTTCCTGGATATGTGGACTACCGTTTCCGGTAACAACGACATCCAGTTCGGTAAGGGCGCTCACGCTGAGCTGGCTATGTACGATCTGGATCTGACTGCTCTGGGCTACGAGACCAAGGTTGAGGACGGCACCTGGGCACAGACCTATGACGTTCTGATCGCTACCATCAAGGGCGAGACCGACAACGAGAAGCGTTACGAGCTGATGCACATCGCTGAGGATATGCTCATGGCTACCGGCTGTGTCACTCCTCTGTACTACTACACCGATGTCTTCATGATCGACGATTCCGTGGAAGGCTTCTTCTGCAATCCTCTGGGCTACAAGTACTTCATGTACTGCACCCTGAAGTAATAAAAATCTAAGGCGTAAGCCATAAGAAATTTTCCTCCCCGAAGGACTTCCTTCGGGGAGGTTTTTTGCGCAAGCTGTCATCCTGAGCGTAGCGAAGGAGCTTCATCGTATTTTGGAGGAGCTTCTTCGCTGCGCTCAGAATGACGTTGGTCTTTAGATTTTCCACGATCTGAAATGCCTCCAAACCGAACGCCATAATACAGTTGATTTTTACATAAAAATATGGTATAATCTAAACAATTGTGCGATTTAACAAAAGGAGCTCGTTTTATGAAACGATATATCGCAATATTTTTGTGTATGATTCTGCTGCTTGGCGCACTGCCGGTGTTTGGTTATGCGGCTGGTTTGAGTCGCCACGAGGCAGTGAAGCAGGAAGTCAGCCGGATCTATAACAAATGTCTGGCAACTGCCGGCAAGGAATCCTTTGCCGGTCTGTGTGGTCTTATGACCAGCCATCAGCTGTGGCATTTGGGCGTCAACCGTACTTTGGGCGGTACATACAACGGCAATCAGCAATTCGATGCGTATAAGGATGTCTCCATAACCTCCGGCGGCTACTACGTCACTGCTTATCCTGCGGAGCTGTATACGCTGGATCAGGCACTGGCTACCATTACCCGTAACGGAACAAAGGACGCAGACAGGATCCTTGTGGGATTCTCCAGCACCAATACGGAAGCCGGCAGTGTTTACGGTCACGCATTGGTGATCCATACCATTATGGATGGCATTGTTTACTATGTGGAAAATTACCACACCTCTTTGGCTGGCCCGGAGGGTAGTGTAATTGCCTGCACCATTGATCAGTTTGTACGCTTCTATGAGGATTGGACGGTGCTGGAGGGAGTGATCCACTTTGGTGACCGCCGCTATTCCGACAGTTGCCAGTCCTTTGGCACAGATCTATACCTGCGCACCCGTTTTGGCAGCACCCTGCGTTCTCAGCCCAGCCTTTTGGGTCAGAATGAATGTGAGCGTGTGCGCACAGTGGCATCCGGTGAGTTGCTCCACGCAACGGCGGTGTATATGAACACCAAAGGTGAGCTGTATTACTATATTGACGAGGGTGTGCATTCCGGCTATGTGGCAGCCAATGCGGTGAGCATTTGCAGAATGAATGCAGAGGCGTTGGCGGCTAATAATATGGAACTGCCGGAAACCGTACAGTCCGGAAAAGATGCAAATATCAAGGGCACGGCAAGAGCTTCTGACAGCAGCATCAGCGCTATGGCAGCTGTGATCACCGACGCAACGGGCAAAACGGTGATGGAAGCACAGATGGATACCACCGGCAGCAGCTGTGATTTTTCTATGCTGAATGAACAGCTGGATCTGTCATTGCTGGAAGATGGCAGCTATACGATAAGGCTGTATGCTACCGCGGCTTTTGTGTCTGCAAGGGGCACAGGTCTTGTGACTTTGTATGACGAGCAACTGCTCAGTGAAAGTGTGCTTACGGTAGGTCAGAACACACCACAGGGCCGCACGATTATGCCGGTGCAGGAAGAGAAACTTCGTGACGGCTGGTTTGTGGAAGAGGGCGTGTGGTATTGTTATAAAAACGGAAAGCCTTGCCGTGGCTGGATCACCCATTTGGGGGTGGAGTATTACTTGAACGATGACGGTTCTGTGACCACCGGTTGGGCAGAGATCGACGGATTCAGACGCTTCTTCTCCAACACCGGTGCCGTGTGTACCGGTTGGCTGACTTCCGTTGACGGCATTCACTACTGGCTGTCTGACGGTACGGAAGCTGTGGGTATGCAGCGCATTGCCGGCAAGATCTACTTCTTCACGGAAGCAGGTATTCTGCTGACGGAAGGTACCATTGAACAGGACGGTGTTACTTACAAGATTGCCGCCAACGGTGTTGCCACCATCAAACAGTAAGATAACCGGGGTGCTGCATTGGCACTCCGGTTATTGTTACCGTTTATCGATATCAGCGGTCAGCACAAAATCCGCACCTACCAGCATTATTTTGCGCATTTCTCGGAATGCCTTGACAGGGTGGCGGAGGGATGCTATAAAGGAGAAAATGTTATAAAGGAGAAAATACTATGAAGAAACTGACCTTTGCGATTCTTGGTATGGGCAACCGTGGCACAGCCTATGCCGGTCGTCAGCTGAAATTTCCGGAGGAAATGGAAGTCGTGGCAATGGCGGACACCCGCCGTGTGCGGCTGGATGCTGCCAACAAGTACCTGCATTTGCCGGAGGATCGGCTTTTTGACGGTGCGGAATCTATTTTGGCACAGCCTAAACTGGCGGATATTATGGTCATCGCCACGCAGGATGCTCAGCACCGGGAGCACGCTGTCCGTGCTATGGAGATCGGCTATGATCTGCTGCTGGAAAAGCCCATCTCCAATAAGCTGGAGGATATTGTATACATTACCGAGACGGCAAAGCGTCTGGGCAGAAAGGTTATCGTGTGCCACGTGCTGCGCTATACCGCTTTCTACCGGGAAGTCAAGCGACTGATCACGGAAGGCGTTGTGGGTGCGGTGCAGTCTGTGGAAGCAGCGGAACAGGTGGGTTACTATCACTACGCCCATAGCTATGTCCGTGGCAACTGGCATAAGGAATCCGATTCCAGCCCTATGATCCTTGCCAAGTGCAGCCACGATATGGATATCATCACCTGGCTGGTGAATAAAAAGTGTCTGAAGCTGAACTCCTTCGGCTCTCTTGCTTATTTCAAGGCTGAGAACTGTCCTGAGGGAGCAGCGGAGCGTTGCTTTGATTGCAAGGTAGAGAAGTGCCCCTTCCATGCCCCCAATTTCTATCTCTCCCGTATGCCCGGCTGGCCTACCCACATTCTCCATCCGGAGCCCAACGAGGAAAACATTCTGGAAGCACTGCGTACCACAAATTACGGCAAGTGTGTTTTCAAAATGGACAATGATGTGGTGGACCATCAGACTGTGCAGATGCTTCTGGAGGATGATGTTACCTGTACCTTCCAGATGAGCGGCTTTACCAATATGCAGACCAGAACCCTGCGTGTTATGGGTACAGAGGGTGAGATCTGGGGTGACTTCCACACCCGGAAGGTGTATTGGCAGCGGTTTAATGAGGAAGTCCACGAGATCGATCTGGAGAAGATCTGTACCGACTTCAGCGGTCACGGTGGCGGTGATTCCGGTATCATATACGATGTGATCCGTTTGTACCGTGGTGACGATTTCGACACCAGCGCCATTACCTTCCTGGAGCGCAGTGCCGAAAGCCATTATATGGCATTTGCCGCAGAAGCTTCCCGGGTAGCCGGTGGTCAGCTGGTGGATATGAAGGAATTTGTAGAAAATCTGTAACAAAGCTAAAAATTACCTCTGTGGAAGCGATCCACAGAGGTAATTTTTGTTATTTCATATTCTTGGGTTTGCGGATGCGGTTAAGCTTCTTGTTCATTTTCAGCAGCTCCTCCTTGGTGAAGGAGATGTTTGCCATACCCATCATACTGGTCAGTCGCAGTACGGTGAAGCCGCCCATCATCTGCATCAAGCCGCCGTCAGCCTTCAGATCCACGTCAAAACCGCCGGATTTCTTTCCTGCTTTCTTATCCTTCTTGTTGGCATCCATCTTTTTCTTGATGGAAAGACCAACGCCCATAAACCACATTTTGCCCCGGAAGCAGGACATAATGTCAGCGATCTTGTCATTCAGGGAGAAACGACCTTCGGGAGCGTCCACGTCAAACCAGTTGAGCACTGCGCCTTTTTCCACAAGGACATAGTCCATATTCATTTCGTCCACCTTGCGGATGGTGCCCTGGTCGGTCAGCTCACCTGCCTTGGCAACGAGGGTGCTTTCGCCTACATTGGGTACATCAAAGTAGAAGAAATGATCTTCGGCAGTCTTTTTGCCCAGGCTTTCGCCATTGACATACAGCTCTACCTCCGGCTGGTTAGAGTACACGGTTACTTTGGTGGTCTCCTCCACTCTGTCCACATAGCGCTTGCCGCACAGGTGGACGAAGGGCTCATCGGAGAGCCAAGCCTTATAGGCGTAGAAGGCATCCTTCTTGTACTTGCGATCCATAGTCACAAGGCCCTTGTGGTTCTGACCGTTCTCACCGCCCTCGGCACGGGCATCCGCACCGAAGTCAAACATATTCCAGACATGGGTCGCCCACATATACTTACGGCTGAACAGCTGACGGATCAGCTCCTCGTGGTAGTATGCCTGATATTCCTCGGTGTAGTCGCCCTGCTTGGGGTCGGAGGTGTGCCAGTCCAGAGCCTCACAGCCGTACTCGGAGCAGCCAATGGGAATGTTGGGATGCATTGCGTGGAATTTGTCGAACCAGGGACCGTTCATATCCGTCTCGCCGCCGTACCAGCCGAAGTAGTGGTTGTAGGATACCACGTCGGGAATCTGCAGATAGGGGTCATCCATCTTGCACATAGACACAGCGGCAATGGTGGTGAGACGGGTCTTGTCCATCTCGTGAACAAGATCGTTAAGAATGCGGTGATTCTCCAGCAGATCGTTGTCAGAGCCGGCGATGGAGATCTCGTTGGAAAGACCCCATACCACGATGCTGGGGTGGTTGTAATTTTGGGTGACCAGCTCCTTCATCTGAGAAATGGTATTCTCTCTGCCACCGGGCATATGCCGGGAGATGTAGGGGATCTCTGCCCAGATCACAAGACCCTTTTCGTCACATAGATCATAGAAGTACTGATCGTGCTGATAGTGGGCAAGACGGATGGTGGTTGCACCCACCTCGCAGATCAGTGCAATGTCCTCTTCGTGATGCTCAGGCAGCAGTGCGTTGCCCACGCCCCAACGATCCTGGTGACGGGATACACCACGCAAGGGGTATTCCTCACCGTTGAGGATAAAGCCGTTGTCGGGATCAATGCGGAAACTGCGGCAGCCGAACCGGTGGCAGACATTGTCCACCACTTCACTGTTTTCTGTGATCTCCACCTCACAGCAGTAGAGGTAGGGGTCTTTTCTGCCGTGCCACAGATGGACATCCTTTATTTCAAAGGTAACTTTGGACTCGGTGGTTTCCTGCTTGGAAAGCGCATTCTCGTCCTTGTCGTAAATGGTGTATACAAGGGTTTGGTTTTTCTTCAGACCTTTGACAAAAACTTCCACCGTTACGGTGGCATCTTTGCCCTCCACCACGGGGGTGATCATAAGACCGGTGCCGCCGTAGTAGTCAAGATCAAAATGGCTGCTGCTGACGCACACCAGATTTACATTCCGGTAAATACCACCGTAGAAGGTGAAGTCCGCCATCTGGGGATATACCGTCTCGTTGGGGGAGTTGTCTACCAGCACAGCGATCTCGGTCTCATCCTGCAGCTGTTCTGTGATATTCACACGCCAGGTGGAATAGCCACCGTCGTGATGGGCAAGCTTCTGTCCACCCACAAACACATCTGCAGAGGAATTTGTACCTCGGAATTCCAGATAGTACAGCTCTGCTTCAGGGAGTTCAGCTTTGTTCAGCTTTTTGGCATACAGGCAGGTGCCGCGGAAATAATCGTTTCCACCGTCCTGTCCGTCAATGGCGTTCCAGCTGTGGGGCAGATTGACAGTCTCACCGCCCTGAGCGTTGATATCCGCAGTATCCTGCAGGAAACGCCAGTTTTTATTCAAGTTAATTACGTTTCTCATAGTTACTCCTTGTTTTCAGCGACTTCTTCATTGCGACCCAGCTCTGCATTCATTTTGGCAAGGGTCTTCTTGTCCAGGTTGTATACGAGGCCAAGGCCGATGAACTGCATCACCGCAGACAGCAGGAATGTACCGGCTACCAGATAACGCATTCTCACGGCAACTTCCCAAATCTGGTTGCCTTCGTTTTCGCCTACATAGCCGAGGGCCACCATAATTACCAGGACCAGCGCAGGACCGACACCTTGTGCCAGCTTACGGAAGAAGGAATGCAGGGAATAGACGGTGCCTTCCTCGCGCTTGCCGGTTTTCCACTCGTTGTAGTCGATGGCATCGCCCATCATTGCCCAGGACACGGTGGAGTAGATGCCAAGACCCAGGGAATAAACCAGCTGGCAGAGGATGTATACAATAAGATCCAGATTTGTGTTCTGGGGGAAGATAACAAACAAGCCGGCAGCTGCCACGATGGAGCAGATAGAGCCGAAGGTGGCAAGCTCTTTCTTGCCGTACTTTGCGACCATTTTGCGGGCGAGGGGGGTGAAGACCACGATGGGGATCATAGCAAACAGCTGCACCACACCGGAGATCTGCACGTTCTGGAAGTAGGATTGGAAAATAACGGTAACAGCCGTGGTAGCACCCTGCATACCGATGAACATACCCATAGCGGCAAGGGTAGCACCTACGGCGGGGCGGTTCTTCAGGAAGCTGAAGAAGGCAAGGAATACATTGTGCTTTTCTTTCTTTTCGTTGCATTCCACGCTGGTGTCCACACGGACGGTGGTGTTGCGGATCATAAACATAAAGCACAGGAAGCCCAGTGCGCCCATAATCAAAGCAGCGATGAATACACGCTCGCCGATCAGATTGTCGTCCTTATCGTAAATGATGAAGGGCAGGATCACCATAGGCAGCATATTGCCGAAGATAGAGCCCACGGAACGCCAGGCGGAAAGGGAAGCACGGTCCTTAACGTCGTCAGAGATCAAGGACAGCAGAGAACCGTAAGGCACATTGGCAACGGTGTAGAAAGCGTCCCATACCACGTAACCGGCAATGAAAATAATTGCCTTTGCCACTGTGGAGGCGTTGGGGAAGGGCAGGAAGCAGCAGGCACCACCTACGATCAGACCGATGGAGCCAATGAGGATGTACTGCAAGAACTTGTTTCTCTTGTATTGATGGCGATCGGCATCAATAATGGAGCCGATCAGGGGATCATTGATGGCATCCCATACCTGCACCACGATCAGCAGCAGTGCGTACCACAGATCCATACCCATAAACTGTGTCCAGAAAATGGACATCGTGCCCTTCAGGGCAAAGCTCATATTGCAGCCCAGGTCGCCGGCTGCATAGGCCAGACAGTCCCGGATGCCGAACTTTCTCTGTCCGTTGGGGTCGAGTGTTGGTTGTTTTTTCATTGTAGCGTCTCCTCTTTGTTATTGATAATAGAAGGGGAAATGTTGCGAAAAGTTTTCCTTCGAGGGGAATTATAACATAAAAATAGCAAAAAGAAAAGCTAAATTTATATATTTCCAACAATTTGCAAGTGAAAACGGGGGTGCTCTTTGTAAGCATCCTAGGTGAACAAAAAAGCTCTGGGAAATCAATGTCCCAGAGCTTTATGTATGTACACTGCGGCAATAGAGGCGAAGCAGTGATTCAAACTGGCAGCGAGCCGGGAATGCTCCCAAAGCGTGCCGGTGAGCTGTGCCATTGGGGTAAAGAAATCCTTGCATTCCTGCAGCACCTGCTGAGAGTAGCCATACTGCAAAAGCAGCTCCAGACGCAGGTAATTTCCTACAATGGCATTGGAGGGGAAGACCTCCGGATACACCGTCTCTTTGTTCCGGCGTGGGCCAAAGCGGCTGCGCAGCAGCTCCCAGAGCGCAGGGTGGCTTTCTTTTGTGGCAATGCCAAAATAAAAGGCATAATACTGACAGGTCTCTGTGGTGTGGCCGGTTTTTTCTAAGCTGCCGGCTTCGTTCCGCAGCAGATTATCCTCGAAAAATTCACCGTTGAATGCCAGCTGTCGGATAGTGGCTTTCATTTTTTGTGCTTTTTCTGCAAGGGAGTTCCAGCCGTAAAGTGCAGCAGCAGCTTCCAGTGCCGCCGCCCAAAGCATATTGGAGGGGAAGTTGACACCGGCAACAAACTCCGAAGCGTTGCACTTGCTCCATTCGATGAAGACCCAGCCTTCCAAATTCTCCAAAAGACCGTATTCGTTTTCGTACTTTTGGAAGAACGCCACCAGATCCCGCACCTTCTTCTCCGAGATCGATTTCATAGAAAGATCACCGGTGCGCTGTACATAGTTGTGCAGCTGCAAAATATACCACATACTCCAGTTGGGAATGTACGTCCCGTTGGGATGGTCGGCAGGGTAGCACATAGGCAGCATTCCCTCAGATATTCCCGGCTGGGTGGTGTAGTGAGCATAGTTTTCCAAAAAACTTTTTTCTACCCGGTTGTTACCGGTGAAGAAGGCTTCTGCGCTACCAGAAAAATAACTGTCGCAGAGCCAGCCTGCCCGTTCCCGGGAGGGGCAGTCCATAAGAATGTCTACGGCGTTTTGGGCAAAGGTATCGGCAGCGGCTTGCACAATGGCATTCAGCTCCGGGTCACCGTAGTCCTGTAAGGGCAAAATATCGGGATTCTCATAGCGCACCATAGCAAAGTCGCAAATGTCCGCATTGCCTTCTGTCATAACCACGGTAGCGTACCGGGCACTGTTGGCTTCAAAGGACAAAAGTGCATACTGTCCCGGTGTCAGCACATATTTGATGATGTTGGTGCAGCGCTTCCGGGTGGGATTTACCTGCAGGCAGGAGTCCGTTTGGGTGGCTGTTTCGTCGAAGAGAATATATAAGGTGGCTGTTTCTGTGACGGTTGCCGTCAGAGAGAAAAAGCCGGTGATAATGCGTGAAAAATCATAAGTGCGGTAGGTCATAGGCGCAAAAGCGGACTGCGGACAGGCGGTAAAGGCAAGCCCGGCAACCTCTTTCGCAGGGTCGTCCTCCAGTTGGTGGGGATAAAAGCCTTTGATCAGCACCGAATCCACATCAGTGAATTCCCGGTCCCGCACAGGAGTTGCCTCCTGTTGAGTGACAGAGCCAGTCTCTGCCAGCTGTGCATAGAGGGGCTGCAATGTGGGATAGCTTACATATCGGGGCAGCAGCTTGTTCATAGGAACAGGCTCTGTTTCCACAATGGGATACCGGGGCAGGGCATCCAGCCGATAGCTTTCCAAAAAGCTGCGTTGAAAGCTGAATCGCTGCACTTTTTGCACTCTTCCGGTCATCCGGTAGGCGGTAAAGTCCCGGCTTTTGGCAAAAAGCTTTTCTTTCCGGTACAGTTCCGCAGCAAAAAAGGGCGTTTCATCTACAGTGTAGTAGGTATTCACATTGGCGGAATAGACCTCCACGGACAAGGTCACGTCCTTGCCAGCCCAGAAAGTGAGATCGTATTCATCCTGACGGCTGTAGCCGTGGGCGGCACGGGCAGGGCCGTAACCGGAAAACTGGCTGTCAATAAAAAGCCGGTAGAGATTGGAGGCAGCCAAAATCAGCCGGTCGCCCTTTTGCGGTGTCAGCCGGTATTGAAAAATCAGATGGATATTCTTTTCCTGTAAAAGACCTTTGGCCCAAAGTGCATCCATAGAAATCACCACTGTATCATATATTTTGTGCGGGAGGGCCTTGACCCTCCCGTAAGGGCTTTAACGGTGCAGATTCATTTTGCGCAGCACATCCAAAGCCATCTCCGGATCGTTGCTGGTGATGTTGTCGCAGTCATAAGCTACGCAGCGTTGCACATCTTCTTCCGTGTCGGCGCAGAACAGCCATGCAAGAATGCCACGGGAGCGAGCCAGTGCGATATCCTCCTGAATGCCCTCGTCGGTGCACATACGCCAGCTGATGGGGATGCCCATACCGAACATAACATCATAAGTATCCTCGGTAAAATTCTGCATAAACCGACCGGGGAAGCCTTGGCAGCGCATATGGGGATATGTCTTTTTTGTGTAGCGGATCATTTCCGCATCAAAAGAGGCGATGACAGACCGCTCCTCCAGACCGAAGCGCTTCAGCATAGCAATGGTCTTGTCTACGGTTTCGTAGGTCATATCCTTGATCTCCACATTTAAAAGGAGCTGGGGATATTTTGAAGCTAAAGTCAGAACTTCTTCCAGTGTGGGGATCTGTGTGCCGGCAAATTCCTCACCGAATTTGCAGCCAAAGTCAAATGTCTTCAGCTGTGCCAAGGTGTAGTCCCGAACAGCACCGGTGTGATCGCTGGTACGGTCGATGGTACAGTCGTGGATCACAACCGGCACACCATCGGCGGTGATGTTCACATCAAACTCAATGAGGTCAACACCAAGCGCAATGGCTTTTTCAAAGGAGATCATAGTATTCTCCGGCAGCTTGGCACGGACGCCCCGATGTCCCAGCATAGGGATGTGACCTTCTTTTTTATACCACAATTGGCTAGCCACAATGCTTTCTCCTTCCTCGATCAACGCTCGCAATTTTTTTGTGTTTTCTGCAATGGTATTGTCCTTGGCAAAGACACTGGAAGAGCCTGCCACATAAATATCCGCACCGGCCTGGCTCATACGCAGAGCATTTTCAAAGCTGACATTGCCGTCTACCTCGATCTCCATATTGGGATACCCGGCATCGGTCAGATACTGCCGCAGGCGGCGGATCTTGCCGATGGTGGACTCCACCACCTTCTGTCCGGCAAAGCCGGGGTTGACGGTCATCAGCAATACACCGTCAATATCATCCAACAAACTGTCCAGCGCACTGATGGGAGTTGCCGGGTTTAGGGCGATGAGGGCCTTTGCGCCCCGGTCACGGATCATTTTCAGTGCCTTGTTCAGATGCTTGCTTGCTTCATAATGGATGGAAACATAGTCGCCCTCTCCAAAAGTAAACCATTCCAGCTTCCGCTCCGGGTCAGTGATCATCAGATGGATGTCCAGAGGAAGCTTTGCCCGTGCTTTCAGTTTCCGGACAAAATCAGTGCCTAAGGTATAATTCTGCACAAAGTCACCGTCCATAATGTCCAAGTGCAGCAGATCGGCACCGCTTTCCTCCAACTCGGTCAGACAGGTTTCCAGCTGAAAGAAAGGGGCACACATAATAGAAGGTGCAATTTTTTTACTGCTCATTTTGTCCCTCCATAGTGATCATTACCTTGTTGAAAAACTCGGTTTTGTTTTTCATCATTTCGAAAGCTTCCTGTACTTTTTCAAGGGGGAAGCTGTGGGTGATCAGCGGTTTTGCCTGAATGCTGCCCTCAGCCATAGCAGCCAGAGCCTCTTTCCAGTCATTCTGAGTGTCATTATAAGAGGAGTTCCAGGTGCCCAGCACAGTCAGTTCCTTTCTGAGAATGTGCCAATAGGTCTTCTGGGTCATGGAAATATCTCCCACCGGATTGCCCATCAAGATCACTTTGCCGGCGGGGGAGACAGCTTCCAGGCACTTGGCAAGTGCGCTGGGATGGCCTGTGCCCTCCAAAACGCAATTGACGGCTACGCTGTCGTTGTACTCTGCAAAGCCCATTGCTTTGCAGACATCCAGCTTCCGCTGGTCAATGTCGAAATAATAGACCTGTTGCGCACCGAAGAGTCGTGCCCACTGTCCGGCAAGCAGACCAATGGGACCGGCGCCGGAGATCAAAAGGGTATCGCCCTTTTGAATGCCCAGCCGACCAATGGCGTGACGAGCCACAGCTACCGGCTCGCACATAGCAGCTTCTTCATAGCTGAGGGTTTCCGGAACCAAAAGAAGATTCCACCGCTTTACTGCCAGGAATTCGCTCATACCGCCGTTGCGACGGGAGCCATAGTAATCATAATCCTCGCAGGTGGCATACTGTTCCTTTTTGCAGTTCTCGCAGGAGAAGCAGGGAAGCAAAGGGAACACGGCGACTGCCTTGCCGGTAAGCTTGTCCTGAGGATCGTAGACCACTTGACCGGCAAATTCGTGACCGATCACGGTGGGGAAGTGATAAGTACCCTTGGTGTATACCCGGGGAAGATCGCTGCCGCAGACGCCACAGCACTTCACAGCTACCAAAACCTCATCCACACCGCATTCCGGTGTGGGAATGTCTTCGTAGCGCAGGTCGTTTATGTTGTGCAAATTTGCGCATTTCATTGTTTGTTTTCCCTCTTTCTTTTTAAAACTATCTGTGTTATGATAAAGCAAACGAAAACAAAACGCAATGTATGGCGATGATATTGAGAAATAATCATATATTACAATCACAAACGAACACAAAAGAACGCAAATGAAAAGAGGAGACCGGGATGTATAACTTGGAGCGACAGGAGCAGATCATAGCGGTTTTGGAAAAACAAAAAAGCATCAGCGTTAAGGCATTGGCACAGCTTTTGTATGTAAGCCAGCCTACGGTGCGAAGAGACTTGGAAAGCTTGCAGCAGCAGGGCAAGATCCAAAGGACTCACGGTGGTGTGGTGCTGCGGAAATCATCAGATGCGGAAATTCCGCTGATGTTCCGGGAGGATCAGAACAATGCCGCCAAAAAGATCATTGCGGAAAAAGCGGCAAACTGCATTCACGATGGAGATGTGATTTTTTTGGACGCATCCTCTACCGTTTCTTATTTGATCCCCCACTTAAAAAAGTTCCGGGATCTGTTGGTGATCACCAACAGCCCCAAGACGTCCATCCGTCTGGGCGAGCATAACATTAAAAATTATTGTACCGGTGGATTGCTTCTGATGCATTCGGTTGCCTATGTGGGCAGCGAAGCAGAAAAATTTATAGCCAGGATCAATGCGGATGTGTTTTTCTTTTCCAGCAGAGGCTACACAGAAAACGGTCTCATCACCGATTCTTCCGAAAGCGAGGCAGCGGTAAAAAAAGCAATGCTGCAAAATGCAGAGAGAAGCTACTACCTGTGTGACAGCAGTAAACGGAACAAGAAATATGCATTTAATGTCTGTGCCGCAAAGGACTTATGCGGCATCATTACGGAGACGGAGTGAATTTTCATTGCATTTCCTCGGTGGGTGTGCTATGCTATAGTTTCTGATATTTTTATGGTGGAGGTGTGACATGTGGAGCGGTTTTATGCGCTGACATTGCCGCAGCGCAAGGAAAGAAGCTATGTTCGGGGTGATTACCGGACAGACACGGTTTTCACATTTCTTATCTACAAGAATGTGCGGATTCTGTTTGCGAAAAAAGAAGGCACAAAAACAAGAGCTGCCGACGGCTGCGGGCAAATGCTGCTGGAGGCAGGCATTATCACAGAAAAACAGTTGGAAGCCTGTGAGCAGGCAATATGCGCGGAGTATTTTTACAAGGATTGCCACCCGGAGCAGTCGCCGGAGGAAATCTATGCCTTTGCCCAAAGAAAGCGGTGGGAATGCTATGGCTTGCCGGCATTGAAAACAGCAAGAGAAGTGCTGCGCAGCCGGAATTGCGACTTTGATCCCACCCGGGGCATCGATCAGAGAAGGGAAAAGGAAGCTCTTATGACCCGTGCTTCCAAGGTGATCTTTCTTTTGTGCGAAGCGGCGTTGTTTTCTGTGATGCAGCAGGACATAAAAAAAGCACTTTCCATGGGAAAGGAAGCGGTTGTCTGCTACAGTCCCACCGGGACGGGGGATCTGCCGGGGGAAAACGAGCTGGCGATATGGCTGAAAGACGAGAAGGTGACCTTTGCTCCGGCAACGGAAAACGGAATTGCCACAGACCCAAAGGATGCTTGCCTGCTGTTTTACGGTGAGGAAGGATTGCTTCATTGCCGGGATCTGTCTGTGGATGCGGTGGTCACCGCCACGCCCACAGGCTACCACGCCCAGGCACTGTGTAATCTGCTGGGAAGTCCCCGTGACTGCGTGGTGTACATTCCCAAAGGAACGGACATTACCCCTTATGTGCCGCTTGTTTTGCCCACCCGGTTGTCTTACCATCATTTGGCAAGGCTTTGTCGAGACCACGGGGAAGAAATTTACGGTCTTTCCTGCGAGGCACTTTATGAAAAGTACCCCGAATATTTTGTAAATATCTACGACAACACCGGAAAGCACTGGCCTTTGGAAGTTGCTGCCTGTGGGTCTCAAGAGATCTTTGCTCAGTTTGATGAAAACCGGGAAAAGGCGGTGGCAGAATTTTTAAACAGCTTTTCCAACATCCGCTACCGGTCTGCGTTTTTTGAAGAGGAAAAAATTATTGTGCACAGCATCCGGGTTACCGGTGCAAGGGATGCCTGTGTGATCTCCTGTCCCAAAGGGGTCACGCCTCGGGAGATCCTTTCAGACACCGGCGGCACGGCATTGGTTTCCAACTTCCTGTTTTTCTTAACGGAAAAGCTGGGGGTGCTGTATAACGACCTGCGTGCGGATCGCCCCCGGGAACAGGCAGATGCAGCAGCAGGCCACCTGGATTATATGCTTGCTTGCCAAAAGGGCGTGCGGAAGGAGACCTTCCCTCTGTTTGCCAAAACCTGTATCGCAGGCACAAAAGGCGGGGGCTTTTTATTCTTCTCCTTCCTTTTAGGCGGTGGCGCAGTGACCGTAAAGGGTCAGCAGCTTCGCTGGGAAAAGGAGGATGTAAACCGGGAAGACCCCGGTGAAGTCTGCGTGTATACCCCGATGTATACGGCATCGGAAAAGGATGCGGACCGTGAGACCTACCGGCTGCCGGTGGGCCAGGACAGAGTGAATCTGGTGATCCTGCAGAATCGAATTACCTGTATTCGAAAGGGAGATGTGATCTTGCCCAGTGTGGGCGTGGTGATCTCTTTGACAGAAGCGGCAGCGGAGGAGCTTCTATGTGGCCTGACGCCTTTGGGGGATGGCTATTACGATGTGTCAGAACTGGAAC
Organism: Faecousia sp.; assembly: GCA_045651005.1. GTDB lineage: Bacteria > Bacillota > Clostridia > Oscillospirales > Oscillospiraceae > Faecousia. Next base: position 19,610 of record JAZRRS010000053.1, on the reverse strand, counting down.
TGAAGGTGCAATTGGATGCACCGGAAGCGGTCGATCCGGCGGTATGGGATACTGTCAGCTGGGCTTATGGCGGCGGTATGGGCCTCATCCGGGAGGGAACAGCTTTGACAGACGGGGATATGGAAAGCTGGTTTGTGCGGGAGGGGTGGATGTCACCTCTGTCCCGGCAAACCCAGGAGTCGGCACTTCATAAGCTTGCCAAGCACCCTCGCACTGCTATCGGAACGGCAGAAAATGGTGATTTGCTGGTGCTGGTGTTTTCCGGAAGAAGCAGCCGCAGCACCGGTGCGGATTATAAAGAGATGGTGGACATTGCAAGACACCTTTATCCGGATGTACGTAATTTGATGAATGTGGATGGCGGCGGCTCAGCGGTGCTGGGCTTGGTGTATAACGGTGCGTTTATGGAACTGAGTTGTCCGGCAACCTCCCAGGGCAGCTGCGTTGGTATGGTGCGCCCCATCAATACGATTTTTTATATCCCTGCGGAAGGGCATTGTTGAAAGAGAGGAAGTATATGATCAAGTTTGGTACCGGTGGCTGGAGAGCCATCATCGGTGAAGAGTTTACAAAAGCAAATATTCAGCTGCTTGCCAAAGCAATGGCAGACAAAATGAAGGCAGAAGGTGTGGCAGAAAAAGGCCTTGTAATGGGCTATGACCGCCGCTTCCTTTCTAAGGAAACGGTGAAGTGGAGCTGTGAGGTGTTTGCGGCTGAGGGCATTGTCTGCCACTTTGTAAACCGCAGTGTGCCTACTCCCTTGGTAATGCACCATGTGATGAAGCACGGTTATCCCTATGGTATGATGGTTACTGCCAGCCACAACCCGTCTCTGTATAACGGAATCAAGGTGTTCACTGCCGGTGGCCGGGATGCGGACGAACTCCAAACAGCGGATATTGAACGCTATATCGCCTGTGCAGAGGGAAAAGAGATTCTTTGTATGGACTACGAAAAAGCTGTTGCAGACGGTCTTGTGGAAGAGTTCTATCCTATGAACGAGTACATTGATGATGTAATGGCTAAGGTGGATATGGAGGCCATCCGTAGCGCAGGTCTCAAGGTGGTGCTGGATCCTATGTACGGCGTGGGAGAAAAAGCGCTGAGCACCATTCTTATCTCCGGTCGATGCGATCTGGAGGTGATCCACCAGGAGCACGATACCCTCTTTGGCGGCAAAATGCCTGCGCCTTCCGCAGAGCTTCTGCATCTTTTGCGTACCCGTGTGCAGGATGGCGGTTTTGATCTGGGTCTTGCCCTGGACGGAGACGCAGACCGACTGGGCGTTATTGACGATCTGGGCAACTACCTGCATCCCAATGACATTCTGGTGCTTTTGTATTATTACCTTGTGAAGTACAAGGGGATGACCGGTGCTGTGGTGCGGAATCTCTCCACCACCCATCGTCTGGATGCCATTGCAAAATCCTTTGGAGAGCAGTGTGTGGAGGTGCCTGTAGGCTTCAAGCATATCTCTGCCGGTATGGCCAATTCCGGTGCGGTGCTGGGAGGCGAATCCTCCGGTGGCTTGACGGTGGCAGGACATATTCGGGGCAAGGACGGTGTCTATGCCGCATCCCTTTTGGTGGAAATGGTGGCAGTAACCGGCAGAAAGCTTTCGGAACTGATGAAACTGATCCGGGCGGAGTACGGCGAGTGCTATATGGCGGAAAATTCCTATACCTTTGCGCCTCAGCGGAAGGCAGGTCTGCAAAAGCGTCTGTTTGAAGACAAGGAGCTTCCTGCGTTTGCTGCACCGGTGGAAAGGGTGTCCTATATGGATGGCTGTAAGGTCTATTTCCAAAACGGTGGCTGGGTGGTGATCCGCTTCTCCGGCACAGAGCCGCTGCTGCGTGTTTTTTGCGAAATGCCTACCCAGTGGGAAGCGGCAGAGATCTGTGACTGTGTAAAAAAGCATTTTGAGATCTGATATTTTCAGCATCATACTAGCAATTGCGAGCTGCAGTTGATATAATAAAGAAAAGCTTGCCCCCTCCAAGATGGCAATGTCATTCAGTTAAGACGATTTTGTCATTCTGAGGAGCGTAGCGACGAAGAATCCCATTCCATAGGAGGAGATCCTTCGACTCCGCTCCGCTTCGCTCAGGATGACACGCCTGACTTAGCGACATTGCGATAAGAGGGTGGCGTGCAATAAAATTGGGAGGCACGATTATGGAACAGTTGGTCCTCGGTTTTGGTCGTGGAGATATTACCCCCGACAAACCTACAAGAATGAACAGTCAATGCACCGGTACAGAGGTATGGCACAAGCTGTTTGCCAATGTACTGTACTTTGGTGGAAAGGAAGATAAGGCAGTGGTCATCATTCTGGATGTCCGTGAGCTTTATCCTGCGTTTATTGATCCCGTTCGGGATCGGATTGCGGAGCTGGCAGATGTAAAAAGAGAAAATGTGGTGTTTGCCACTACCCATAACCATTCCAGTCCCGATGTGAGCTCTGTCACCCATAACGAGTCGGTGAGTGACTGGATGGTGCGCATTGGTCACCCTGTTATTTTGCAGGCAGTGCAGGAGGCAGTTGCCGATGCCAAGCCGGTTACCGGTATGGCAGGCGGCAAAGCCATTTCTGACAAGGTGACCTTTGTCCGTCGCTATCAGCTGGAGGACGGTACCTGGAAGGGTATTGCCACTGCCAACACCTCACAATCTCCCCGTGTTGCCCACGAAAGTGACGCAGACCTGGAGATGCGTGTGGTGCGTTTTACTCGCGACGGCGGCAAGGATGTGATCCTGATGAACTATCAGGTCCACGCAGCCGGTGCGTTGGCTTTGTTCAGTGACAAACTGAATGCCGACTTCTGCGGTGAGATGCGTGATACTGTGGAGGAGGCCACCGGCGGCCTGTCTGTGTACATTCAGGGCGCTTGCGGCAACACAAACAACTTCACCAGCTTGCCCCAGGAGAAGGAGACTGAAAAGCGGGATTACCGTGAACTGGGTGTCTCCTTGGCACAGACTGCACTGAAGGCTCTGGAAAATGCTGAACCTTTGGCGCTGGGCAAGTTGAAGACCCGTTTCACTGCGTATATGGGCAATGTGAACCATACGTTGGATCACCTTGCACCGAAAGCCATCGAGATCGGTAAAATGACAGACCCCGAGGAGATCAAGAAGGCAATGAAGGAAGCAGGCATCAACAACCGCTATGAGCGTGGTGGTATTATCAGCCGTTCCGCATTGCCGGAGCAACTGCCTGCTGAGCTGAACAGCATCGCCATTGGTGACTTTGCTATGGCGTTCTGCCCCCACGAAATGTTTGACATTCTGGGTATGCGTCTGCGTGCCATCTCTCCGTACAAGATGACCTTCCCTTGCAACTACTCTCAGTACTACCGTGGCTATATGCCTGCCCAGCAGATGGTGCCCCACGGTGAATACGAGGTGAATATGTGCTGGTATATCCCCGGTACAGGCGAAACAGAGATCCTGACTTTGGCAGCCCAACTGCAGGATATGAAGAAGGAGGCAGAATAATGCCCGGGATCAAGATTGGCTATTGCCGGGAGAATTTCAATCCCGATAAGACTGTGCGTATGAATTCCACCAACCCCGGCGAGACTGTTCGTGAGGACATTTGCGTTTCTGCTCTGTATTTGCAGCAGGATGACAAAAAGATTTTGATCATCGGTATGGATGTGCGCAATGTCTATGGCTATTTCTCTGCCGCAGTGCGGCCTATGATCGAGAAAGCTACCGGCGTGCCTGTGGAACGTATTATTCTGCACACGCCCCACAACCACTCCAGCCCCGACTGCTCTGCGGAAAATGATCCCTCTATCATAGACTGGCGTGAGCGTATTGGCTATCCTGCCATCGTAAAGGCTGCGGTAGGCGCTGTTGACGATGCCAAGGCAGTCACCGGCATGGTGGGTGGCGAGACGATCACCCAGCAGGTGAGCTTTGTTCGCCGCTATAAAATGGAAGACGGAAATTGGTACGGCATTGCAAGCCTTTCCAAGGTTCCTAAGGTGGAGCACGAAAGTGATGCCGATCTGAGCCTGCGTGCGGTACGAATCACACGCAGCGGTGGCAAGGACATTATTATGGTCAGCTATCAGGTCCACGCAGCCGGCGGTCTGAGTGAGCAGAAGTTCCAGATCAATGCGGATTTCGTAGGACCTCTGCGCGATCAGCTGGAAGAGGAGACCGGTGGCTTGGTGATGTATATGCAGGGTGCTTGCGGCAACACCAACTATTCTACCCGTATTGCGTCTGAAAAACCCTTGAAAAAGGATTACTACGGCGTTGGCTATGAACTGGCACGGGCTTCGATGGAAGCACTTGCCAAGGCTGAGCCTTTGGATTTCTCCACATTGCGCATTTGTGTGAACACCCTGACCTGTGTAATCAACCACACCACGGACCATTTGGTAGACAAGGCACGGGAGATCAACAATGCAGAAAATGACGAAATTCGTGCGGAGCTTTCCGACAAGTATGGCATTGCCTACAAGTACGAGCCGGGCATTATCATTCGTCGTGCAGGCTTGCCGGAGACGGAGGAAATGGAGCTTGCCACGGTTGCCATAGGTGATTTGGCAATGGGCTTCTTCCCCTTTGAGATGTTTGATACCAACGGAAAACAGCTTCGGGATGCCTCCCCTTATAAAATGACCTTCCCTTGCGGATATTCTTTGAATTACCGTGGCTATATGCCGTCTTGCACCGCTGTGCCCCACGGCTGTTACGAGGTGTTTATGTGCCGCTATATTGCCGGCACAGGAGAAAGTGTGGTCTTGGCACTGTTGGAAAACTTCCAGAAAATGAAAAATCAATGAAAAAAGGGTGTTGCCTCCTGTTGGGGCAACACCCTTAAATTTTATTGTTCCGGCTGGGGATTCTTCATTTCTGTCAGCATAGAAACAAATTCGTTTGCCACTTTTTCAGCTGTGCCACGTTCATATTCGGTGACATGGACTTCGTAGCAATTCATTTCAAAGCCAAGCTGGCTGGGCAGGTAGCCTGCGTGATCCTGTGAGCAGGTGATCACAAAGGTCATAGGATAAGGGGAGTTCTCCTTGATGTACATACCCTCAGAGCCGAACATCTCATAGGGAGCAAAAACAATACCCACATCACCCAATGCCAGTGTCCGTAGATTCATCGATTTTGTTTCGTCGTAATTGGCACGATTGATCACTGCGCTGACCTCGTAAACACTGGAGAAGCCGTGTTTTTGTGCAGCGGCTTTGCCTTCAGAAGTGCCTCTGCCAACGGTTTGCCACTCTGCCTGTACGGATTTTGCTTCTGCCAGTCTTTCAATGCCTTCCTTCATAGATTTACCGGTATAGGTTTTCTGGTTGAAGGAAATGGGGGAGGTCTCCAAAGCGGTGAGGTTTGGCATAACCTCTTCTACGGCAATGCGACCCAGCTCGTGACCGTATACCTGGTAGTCACTGCTAAAGTTTTCGCTGGCGATACGGCTGGTGGGAACCTGGTCACCGGCAGCGGCAATGAAATAGGCACACAGTACATCGGCGGTAGATTCAATGTACTCACGGGTGGGTGCAGGGAAGTCCGCAGACAGGGCGGTGCTGGTTTGATTCATGGTGGCGTGGGCCGGGAAGTTGACCATCACGATGTCTTTTTTGTCCTCTGCGGAACGGGTGAATTTGATCATCTGCAGCTCTGTGTCTGCATCGTTGCTGTGGCTGACGATGCTCAGCTTGGAGAAGTCACCATAGTTAGGACCTGCATAGCTGCCGTCAGACATCAAATAGTGCCGGACAAAGGCCATACCCTCTGTTTTGGTGCTGCCGTAGGATACTTCGGCGGGGGAGAGGTCATTCATCGCTTCTTTTGCAGCTCGCTCTGCCCACAGGTTGAAATCGTTGCGGAAGTGCTCCACATTTTTGCTGCCGTTGGAACGAATGGCAGCACCTGCGTGGGTGTGGGTGGAGTTAAGCAAAATGTTCTCCATAGGTACGCCGGTGGCAGCGCTCATAAGCGCTCTGGCAGGATCGGCATACACATCATCTGTGGTGAGGAAGTCCATTGTGCCAATGAGAAAGGTCTCTTCTCCATAACGCAGGGCAATGCAGGTGATATACTGCATATCCTGATTTCCTTCGGAGTAACGGGTGGCGGCACCGCCGGAGAGCTGCACTTCGTAGTCCGGCACGATGGCAATACGACCAAAGCCCACTTCAAGACCGGCAGCTTTTTTGCTCTCGCTGCAACCGAACAGGCTCAGAGCGAGAACCAGTACCAAAACCACGGAAAGGATCCTTTTCATAATTATACGCTCCTTTTGTTCTTTTTTTAAAGCATAGCATATAAAAAGAGATTTGTAAATTCGTATTTATCGGACAGTTGTGGATGGTGCTTCGCACCATCGCTTCCCCCGGGGGGAAGCTGTCACGGCTAAGCCGTGACTGAAGAGGAATGCGGGCGATCATCTTAGATATTGCTTGCAGCTGCAGGCTTTTTGTTAAGTTTCCGTGCACGCCATTCCTCTCCCGTCAGCTTCGCTGACACCCTCTCCCCGGGAGAGGGTATTGGGTCGGTGCATCCGACAAACTGCCCGCTAAATTGGAATTTGACCAAAAAGTACCCGGTTGGAAAAATTTCCAACCGGGTGTGATTTTATTACTGCTGGCCTTCCATTTCCTTCAGTGCGTCCTTGCGGCTGAAGTTTGCACGGCCCTTCTCGTCGAAGCCCATAAACTTGACCCAGGTCATATCACCGATGTTCAGAACATCTTCGACCTTCTCAACGCGGCGGTTCTCCAGCTTGGAGATGTGCACCATGCCGTCGTGAGCGGGAGCGATCACAACGAAAGCACCGATGGGCAGGATGCGGACGACTTTGCCGTAGTACAGCTTGCCAACCTCGGGAACGAAGCAGATGTCGTCGATCATCTTCTTAGCAGCGTTGGCTGCAGCAGCGTCCACAGCGGAGATGAACACACTGCCATCGTCCTCAATGTCCACCTTAGCGCCGGTGTCGGCACAGATCTTCTGAATGGTCTTGCCGCCGGAGCCGATGATCTCGCGGATCTTGTCCACGGGAACGGTGAGGCTGATCATCTTGGGAGCGTACTCGGAAACCTCAGCACGGGGCTCGGGGATGCAGGGCAGCATCACCTCGTCCAGAATCACCAAACGCGCCTTGCGGCAGCGCTCCAGAGCGTCGGCAATGATCTCCATAGTCAGACCCTTGTTCTTCAGGTCCATCTGGATGGCGGTAATACCCTCGGTAGTACCGGCAACCTTGAAGTCCATCTCACCGTGGAAGTCCTCAACACCCTGAATGTCGGTAAAGGTTCTCCACTCGCCGGTCTCCTGGTCGGAGATCAGACCGCAGGAAATACCTGCAACGGGACGCTTGATGGGCACACCGGCATCCATCAGAGCCAGAGTAGAGCCACAGATAGAGCCCTGAGAGGTAGAGCCGTTGGAGGACAGGACCTCGGAAACCACACGGATAGAGTAGGGGAACTCCTCCACGCTGGGGATCACAGGCAGCAGAGCCTTCTCAGCCAGAGCACCGTGACCGATCTCACGACGGGAGGTGGAACGGGCAGCTCTTGCCTCACCGGTAGAGAAAGCGGGGAAGTTGTAGTGGTGGATATAACGCTTGCCCTCTTCCGGATAGATGGTATCCAGCTTCTGAGCAGCGGACAGGGTGTTCAGAGTGCAGATGGACAGAACTTGTGTCTGGCCACGGGCAAACAGACCGCTGCCGTGAACACGGGGCAGCAGACCGACCTGAGCATCCAGAGGACGGATGTCATCCATACCACGGCCGTCAACACGCTTGCCCTGCAGCAGCCACTTTTTGACCACCTTTTTCTGCATCTTGTACAGGCAGACCTCAATGTGGGTCTCGAAGTCCTCGTACTTCTCAGCGAACTTCTCGGTGAAATCCAGACGGGCAGCGGTGAGACGCTCCTCACGGATGTTCTTGTCATCGGTGTCCAGAGCGTTCTCGATCTGGGGCAGACCGTAAGCGATCAGGTCGTCCAGCAGGTCGTGGTTAACAGCGGCCTTCTCGAAGGTGAACTTGGGCTTGCCGATCTCAGCTACAATGGAGTTGATGAACTTCACGATCTCCATATTGGTTTCGTGAGCTACACGAATTGCCTCGTAAACGATGGCTTCCGGAGCTTCGTTGGCCTCGGTCTCGATCATAACCACCTTCTCGAAGGTGGAGGAGATGCACACGAAGCAGTCGCAAGCCTCACGCTCAGCAGCGGAGGGGTTGATGATATACTTGTCGCCAACGTGAGCAACATTGGTGGTGGCAACCGGTCCGTTCCAGGGTACATCGGAAGATGCGATGGCAATGGAAGCACCCAGGGAAGCCACGATTTCAACAGGATTCTCATCGTCGTTTGCCAGTACAGTGCAGGTCACAACGGTGTCGTTACGCAGTTCCTCGTCGAAGAGGGGACGCATAGGACGGTCGATGATACGGCTGTTGAGGATACCACGCTCAGAGGGCTTGCCCTCACGACGGTTGAAAGAGCCGGGGATACGGCCCACAGCGTACATTCTCTCTTCAAACTCAATGGTCAGAGGGAAGTAGTCAATGCCGGCCTTGGGAATGGGGTTGCAGGTGCAGGTGGTCAGTACCACAGTGTCACCGTAACGGCAGATGCACTCTGCGTTGGCAAGCTCAGCCACCAGACCGGTTTCCACGGTGAAGGGGCGGCCGCCGATTTCCATCTCGTAAACGTGATGGTTGGGATACTGTTTGCGAGTAATCATTTGTATTTACCTCCAATTATATTTTTGTCCGGGAGGTTTAGCACTTGAAACAACTGCCGAAGCTCGGCAACTCTTTCAACTGCTAAATGCAACTCCCGTTTTAGATTTGCAATCAGCGAAAAAGATCCGCTGCGTAAAATAAGGGGCGACGGTATCCGTCGCCCCCATTTTGTCTTACTTACGGATACCCAGCTTGGCGATGATCGCACGATAGCGGTTGATGTCCTTCTTTGCCAGATAGTCCAGCAGGTTACGGCGCTTACCGACCATCATCAGCAGACCACGACGGGAGTGGTTGTCGTGCTTGTGCACACGCAGGTGATCAGTCAGCTCGTTGATACGAGCGGTCAGAATAGCGACCTGGACTTCGGGAGAACCGGTGTCGCCTTCGTGGGTTGCATTCTCGAGAATGACTTGTGTTTTCTTTTCCTTCAGGATCATAGTGTTTACCACCTTTTCTAAAATTTACCCTGCGCCAAGTAAGGGGTCGGTGTCTTCCCAAAACTGAGCAGCGGGCATAATAAAACATTACCAGCTCATAGCCAGCCCGGCTAGTATATCACATCTTTTCTTAAATGTAAAGAAAAATTTCAAATAAAACTGTAACCTCTCATAAAACCACCCCGATGTACTCATCCGATGTCGCTAAGTTATGCGTGTCATCCTGAGCGAAGCGGAGCGGAGTCGAAGGATCTTCATCCCATCGGTGGAGATTCTTCGTTCCCTTCGGTCAGGCTCAGGGTCCTCAGAATGACAAAACGTTTTTAACTTAATGACATTGATGTGCTCATCGGGGTGGATGGTTATTGGGTTTCCTGGGTGGTTTCCGTGGGGGCGGTGGTTTCCTGGGTGGCAGTGTCTTCACCGTGAATGCGCGCCTGAATACGCTCCAAAGCGTATTTCATAGAAGTGCAGGTCTCTTCGGAGAGCCGGTCGATATAGCCGGACTCATAGGCGGCGATCGCTTCCCGGATGCGTACCACCTGCAGGGGCTTTCCTTCCCGAGCCACCGTAAAGATGGGGGTATAGTGGAAGGAAGAGACTTTTGTCTTTCCGGTCTTCAAATCCTTGGTGATCTCCAATTCCAGCACTATGGAGTATTCTGAGCCTGCCCGGTTTGTGGCAGGAATGAAATCGCCCAGAGAGTATGCCACGAAATTGCCGCTTTCCGGATCCAGCGTCATACCCTGTACATAGTGGGAGTGGGTGCCGATAATGGCGCCTACACCGTTTTCCTGTAAAAGCTGGCAGATCTGCTGCTGAGAGGCGCTGATGGTGTTGTTGTATTCACTGCCCCAATGCAGCAGGGCAATGATCAGATCCGGTTTTTCTCGTTTTGCCCGGTCGATCACATTGGCGATGCCTTCGGTGTCTACCTTCTGATAGTCCGTGGCATAGTCGGTGTAAAGCAGATTGACGCAGCTTTCATTTCCGGGGGGAAGTGCCATACCGTCCATTCCCTTGGTAAATGCCACAAAAGCAAGCTTAACACCGTTTACAGTGCGAATGGTGTAGCCGCCGGAATCTTTTGCCGCTTTTTCGTTGGCATAAGCACCCAAAGGCTCCATACCGGCGGAACGGATGGTGTTGACGGTGGCGGAAAGACCCTCCATACCTTTATAAATAGAATAGGAATTGGCGATCTGCAGCATATCCACACCGGAAGCGGACAAGGCATCTGCCAGTGCCCGGGGGGCAGAACGGTCGGTGTCCTCTGCGGTGGAGAAGAAGCTGCCTTCAAAGTTCATCACCGTAAGATCTGCATCTGCCAGTGCCGGAGTCACATCCATAAGAAGCTGGTTGTAGTCAGTGGTATTTACCACTGCATCAGTGATGTTCAGATCACCGGCAGCCGCCAACCGCACCACGGATACCGGAGGTGCCGTGGTCTCGGGGGGTGTTTTGGTGTGGGAGCGGTTTGAGGCATTTCTTGCAAGCGCAAGGATGAGAATGCCGCACAGCAGCAGGACAGCGGCGGCAATGGCTACCCGGATGAGGATAGACTTTCTCCGGGCCTGACGCTGCTGACGAAGCGCTTGTCGCTGCTCACGCCGTCTTTTCAGTTCTTCCGGATCCAAAGCCATAGCTGTCCCTCCTTTTTTCGTATTTGTATTATTCTACACTATTTTTTAGTGTTTCACAAGTGGAAAAAAGGAATTATCAAGTTTTTGTGCCGCAGCTCCCGTGACAAGAGCTGCTGTGGGGGCAGCCGATACATTTTTTGCCCTTCTTTTTTTCGTGATAAATGGCAAAAACAGCACCTGCCAGCACTGAAATAAGAATAACGATCAAAAGAATGTCAACAAATTTCATATCTTTTTCCTCCGGATGCAAAGGGAAAATACCACAAATGCCATCACAAGAACCGCGATCAGACCGGCAGAGAAGCCTGCGCCAACAGTGCCGGTGGTGATCAGTGTGCCGCCTTGATAAACAAGGAAGCCCAGGGTATAGGCAACTGCCAGCTCCAGAGCAATGCCGCCAGCCAGCCATTTTTTATCCGGAAGCTCGGCATTCATAGCACCAATGGCAGCAAAGCAGGGGGGAGAAAACAGATTGAACATCAAGAAAGCCAGAGCAGCCGCTTTTGTGATTCCGAATACGGCGGCGACCTCTGTACCTGCACCCTCTGCCATATGCAATGCCTCGGTGTCGATGAGATTGGAAATGCCATAGCATACAGCCAAAGTGCCTACCACATTTTCTTTGGCAATGAAGCCGGTAATGGTGGCGGCAGCCATTTGCCACGCAGCCACACCGATCACCGGAACAAGCAGCGTAGCTGCAGGTCCTGCCACGGTGGCAAGAATGGAGGTGTGCGCCATATCTTCGGAAACGGGCTGCAAACGCAGATCAAAGGACTGCATGATAAAGACCATAGCGTTGCACAAAAGGATGATGGTGCCTGCCTTGGCAATGTACTCTCCGCCCCGGCTGCACATATCCCGAAATGCCCGGCGGACACTGGGCAGTTTGTATTCCGGAAGCTCGATGATAAAATAGTTGCTTTTGGGATCACAGCCTGTGATCTTGTTTACCAGCAATGCGCACAGAAGGATCAGAAGGATACCGGAAAAATACATCAGCGTACCCACCCAACGGACATCCTGGAAGAACGCACCGGCAATCAGAGCGATCACAGGAAGCTTTGCACCGCAGGGCATAAAGGGGGTCAGCATGACCGCAGCGCTGCGCTCCTGGGGCGTTCGGATGGTACGGGCAGCCATAATGCCGGGAACAGCGCAGCCTGTGCCAACAATGAAGGGGATGACAGATTTGCCGGAGAGTCCTACTTTCTTGAAAATGGGATCCAGCACCACGGTGGCACGGGCCATATAGCCGCAGTCTTCCAAAAGGGAGATGAGGAAATACATCACCATCACAAGGGGCAAAAAGCCTACCACGGCACTGACACCGCCGATGACACCCTCGATCAAAAGGGAGGCAAGAAAGGCGTTTGCCTGGGCGTTGTCCAAAATGGCGCCGACCCACTCTTTGAAAAGGTCGATGAGGGTCACAAGACCGGGAATGGTGAAGCCGTTTGCGAAGGTGTAGCCCTCTGCCAGCCAGGGGCCTAACCAGGACTGGGAAATCTGAAATACCAGGAACATCACCACTGCAAAGATCAGAAGACCCACAGCAGGGTGGGTGAGGATCCAATCGATCCGATCCTGAAAATTTCTGTCCTTGGTAAGGATGCGCCGTGTCTCTACTTTTGATGCAAGTCCTGCGGCAAAGGCAAAGCGCGCTTCGTCGTTGTCTTGGGTTGTGGGGGTAAAGGGTGGCAGCTGCACTGCGCCTGCCCGGGCAATGGCAGCAGCGGCAAGCGCTTCCAGTCCTTCTCCTCGGGTGGAGACAGTATGCACCACCGGACAGCCAAGGAGCTTTGAAAGCCGCTTTTCGTCAATGGTGGTATCTTTTTTGTCATTAACATCAGATTTGTTCAGCGCCACTACCACAGGGATCCCCAGCTCCAGCAGCTGTGTTGTAAAAAACAGACTGCGGCTGAGGTTGGTGGCATCCACAATGTTGACGATCACATCCGGGGCTTCGCCGGTTATGTAGTCACGGGTGATGGATTCCTCTGCGGTAAAGGGACTGATGGAGTAAGCACCCGGCAGATCTACGGCGGTTATGGTTCTGTCACCGGCGTAAAGTTTTTTCAGGGGCGCTTCGATTTTATCCACGGTTACACCTGCCCAGTTGCCCACTTTTTCGTTGCGTCCGGTAAGGGCGTTGAACATAGTGGTCTTGCCGCTGTTTGGGTTGCCGGCAAAGGCTATTTTCATAAAACATTCTCCTCTGTTTGCAGTGTTATGCCAAAACTGTAATGGCTTTTGCCAGCCGGGTGTCCATATTGTAACGGCCATCCTTGATAGCAACGGTACAGCTGCCCCAGCGACGGGCAATCACGGTAATGCTTTGACCGGGATAGCAGCCGAGGGTCAACAGAAAGCTTTCCAGCGCAGCGTCACCGGTTTTGATCTTTTTAATGATATGCTCTTGTCCTTCCGGTATGGTCATCAGATCCATAATCGCTTCACCTCTTTCAAGTCTATGCAGAAACAGTTAGCGTATGCTAACTATAATGTGAAAAACACAGTTAGCCATAGCTAACCATAAATTATAATACACACTGCAAGCGATTTTGTCAAGAAAAATTTTCCAAAAAAAGGGGTGCTGCCTCAAGGTCTTGAGACAGCACCTTTGTATGGTTTTAGGAAAAAATGGGAATTCTCTAAAGGCTTAGCCTGCCAGGATATCCGCTTTGATCACGCCGGGCAGCTGGGAGAATTCACTCAGCATCTCCTCCAGAGAAACGGTCATATCCATAGTCTCTGCGGAAATGGTAACCAGAGCGCAGCCGTTGCTGGGGATGATGGAGTTGATGGTCTGAATATTGGTCTTATGCTCCTTGAAGATCTGCAAAAGGGAAGCAAGCTGACCCTTTTGGTCTTGCAGCATAAACTGGAAGGTTACGATCCTTCCGGACATCATATTCTGGAAGGGAAGCACGGAATCTCTGTATTTATAGAAAGCACTGCGGCTGATGCCGGTGATCCGGGTGGCATCGTTGACAGTGGCGGCCTCACCGGTTTGCAGCAGTCGCTTGGCCTCTGCCACTTTCAGGAAAATGGTAGGAAGCGCAGATGCTTCCACAATGTAAAACTTCGGAGCTTTCGCCATAATAAGGACCTCCCCATAGAAAATTCTATTATTGTGTTTATTCTAGCATATATTTTACAAATTGCAAGTACCGGAGGATAGAAAACTATGTCCCTGACCTTTTTAAAAAAACCTTTGATGGTAGTGCTGGGGCTACTGAGCTTATGGCTGGCACTGCGGTATGTGTTGCCTCTGATGCTGCCATTTCTGCTGGGCGGTCTTTTGGCACTGGCGGCAGAGCCTGCGGTGGCATTTGGTGTGGAAAAACTGCACCTGCGTCGTGGGGTGGCATCCGGTTTGGGGGTGGCGGTGACACTGGTGCTGCTTGCCGGTATCCTGTCTTTGGTTGCGGCAGTGGCGGTGAGGGAGCTGAAAACTCTGGCAGGAGGACTTCCGGATGTGGAGAAAGGCGTGGCGATCCTTCAGGATGGTCTTTTGGCACTGGCAGACAATGCCCCGGAGGGGATCCGTACGGTGGCGCAGCGTTCTGTTTTGGAGATCTTTGATGACGGCACGGCATTGATGCGGCAGGTAGAGAGCCGCCTTCCGGGGATGCTGGGGTCTGTGGTCAGCGGTGTGGGCAGCAGTGTCCTTGGGGTAGGAACAGGGCTCTTGTCCGCCTTTCTCATCAGTGCAAGACTGCCGGTGCTGCGGCAGTCTGCGGTAAAACTGTTGCCCCAAAGCTGGCAGGAGCAGTATATGCCTGCTCTGAAAAAGCTGCGCAGCGGACTTTGGGGGTGGCTGAAGGCACAGGGAAAACTGTTTTTACTGGTGTGGGGCGTTGTCAGTCTGGGCTTGCTGCTGGTGGGGATCTCCTATGGTCCTTTGTGGGCGCTTCTTATAGCACTGGTGGATGCTGTTCCGGTATTGGGTACGGGCATCGTCCTTGCTCCCTGGGGTGTAGTGCGGCTGCTGCAAGGGGATCGTCTGCAAGCCATCGGGTTGTTTTGTACCTATGCCGCCGCAGCACTGACCCGTACGGTGATGGAGCCTCGGGTGGTAGGCCGTCAGCTGGGGTTGGATCCTCTGATCACGCTGCTGGTGGTGTATATCGGTTTTCGCCTCTGGGGGCTTCCGGGATTACTTCTGACTCCGATCATCGCCTCCGCAGTGAAAAATCTGTTGTAAATTGACAGTTTATCAAACTGTCATCCTGAGCGCAGCGAAGGATCTCCTTCATATTTGTAGGGGATTCTTCGTCGCTGCGCTCCTCAGAACGACATCATAACTGTTCGCTAAATTGGAATTTTAATAACTTTAGTATTGTACATCTGTTATATTTTTGTTATAATAAAAGGAAAATGATATAATTGGATGTGTTATAACTTGAAGTACGGTACTTGGAAATGGAACGAGCCGGGGTTGGATGCAGTCAATGGATTGGTTTCAGGGGGATATGCGCCGCTGGTGGCAATGGTATTGGCGGCCCGTGGCTTGGACACGGCGGAAAAAGCCGAAGCGTATTTGTCCTGTGAAGGACAGTTGCCGGACCCGCTTCGTTTGCGGGATATGGAAAAGGCTGTGGCACGGGTACGGCAGGCGCTGGAAAAAGGCGAAAAGCTTTGTGTGTTTGGCGACTATGATGTGGATGGCATTACCGCAACCTGTCTTTTGACGGATTATCTGCGCAGTGCAGGGGGCGATTGTATCCCCTACATACCTGGAAGACTGGAGGAGGGCTACGGCCTGAATCCCATTGCTATTCATCAGCTGCACAGTCAAGGGGTGAAGCTGATCATAACGGTGGACTGCGGCATTACTGCCGTGGAAGAGGCTGAGCTTTGTGCCCGTCTTGGTATGGAACTGGTGATCACGGATCACCACGAATGTAAAGATGTGCTGCCCCGAGCAGTTGCGGTGGTGAATGCCCATCGTATCGACTGCGCCTATCCCCATAAGGATCTGTCCGGTGTGGGCGTGGCGTTCAAGCTGGCTTCCGCACTTTGCGGCAGTCAGGAGGAGATCCTCCGGCGTTATGCGGATATGGTGTGTCTGGGCACGGTGGCGGATGTGATGCCGCTGACAGGCGAAAACCGTGTGTTTGTTGCTCGTGGACTGGAAGCGCTGAAAAACACCAGCCGTCCGGGTCTGCAGGCGTTGATGAAGCTCTCCGGCTGTGATAAAAATGATATGACTGCCAATTCCGTGGGCTATACCATTGCTCCCCGGATCAACGCTGCCGGTCGTATGGGCAGGATCGAGTTGGCAACGGAGCTGTTTCTTACCCACGATCCTCACAAGGGAGAAATGTTGGCAAAGGCACTGTGTGATCTGAACAAAGAGCGGCAGAGCGTAGAGTCGGATATTTATCAGCAGGCAGTGGAGATGCTGCCTACAGACCACATCCCCGATGCCATTGTCCTTGCGGACGAAACCTGGCATCAAGGCGTGGTGGGTATTGTGGCATCCCGCATTGCGGAGGAGTATTGCTGTCCCACATTCCTGATCTGTCTGGACGGGGAGCACGGCAAAGCCAGCTCCCGAAGCTATGGCGGATTTAACCTGTTTTCTTCCCTCACCAAGCTGTCAGATCTTTTGGAAAGCTATGGCGGTCACGAACTGGCGGCAGGCTTTACCATCGGAAGAAGCAGCATTCCTGCTTTCCGTAAAGAGATCGGTGCGCTGGCACGGGCATATTATAAGGACGAAGGCCCCCGTACAGTGCTGGAAGCAGACTGCACCGTAAAGCCGGAGCTGCTTACGGTAGGCAATATTGATTCTCTGTCCCAGCTGGAGCCTTGCGGAAACGGCTGCGCAAAGCCGTTGTTGGTGCTGCGGGATGTGGTAGTGGACAGAGTTGGTCAAGTGGGCAACGGACGGCATATGCGCCTGCGGCTGAAAAGCGGCTGGCATATGCTGCAGGGAATTTGGTTTTCTGCCACGGCAAAGACCGCCTCTTTGGAGGTGGGGGATGTGGTGGATGTGGCATTTATTCCCCAAATCAATGAATTCCGCGGTGAACGAAGCGTGCAGCTGAATGTGCAGGATATTCGTCCTGCCTGTAAGGCGGAGTGCTCTGTGGATACGACACTTTATAACGCATTGTGCGCAGATGCACTTACCGGCAGCGCAGCAGCGGAGCTGTTGCCGGATCGTGGCATATTGGGTATGGTGTGGCGGTATTTGGCGGCTGCACCCGGTGGCGTTCTGGAGGAGACACCGGACTGCCTGTGCCGCAAGATCGTCCGCTGGTCAGAAACACCGCTGGATTTGGGAAAGCTTCTGACTTGTTTGGATATTTTTGTCGATGTGGGTCTTTTGGAGATCCAGCGGTTACATAGGAACCTGACCATCCGGCTGCTTCCCGTGGAGGGAAAGGCGGATCTTCAGGCAAGCCCTACCCTGCAGAAGCTGCAGGCGCTGAAAGAGAGTAGATAGTATGGAATCTTTTCAGGAACATTATGATTCATTAAAATCCACCCTTTATAAATGTATGCCCGGTGTGGATATGAGCCTTGTGGAAGAGGCGATCCGCTATGCCGAGGAAAAGCACAGCCATCAGAAGCGCAAGGACGGTTCTCCCTATATCATTCACCCGCTGGCGGTGGCGGAGATCGTGGCGGAGATGGGTTTGGATCGGGATGCGGTGTTGGGCGCACTGCTTCACGATTGTATTGAGGATACCGATGCCTCCCGGGATGAAATCGCCAAGCTTTTTGGCGATGCCACAGCGGAGATGGTGGAGGGCGTTACCAAGCTGACCCGTGCCAACTTCTCCAGCTCCGAAGAGCGGCAGATGGAAAACCTGCGGAAAATGTTTATGGCAATGTCCAAGGATATCCGTGTGGTGCTGATCAAGATCGCGGACCGTCTGCATAATATGCGCACTATGCAGTATCAGACCCCGGAAAAGCAGATCAGCAAGTGCCGGGAGACTATGGACATTTATGCGCCTCTTGCACACCGTCTTGGTATGCAGAAGATGAAGTGGGAGCTGGAGGATATTGCGCTGCGGTATTTGGATGCCGCAGGCTACGAGGACATTATGTCCTACCTGAAGGCGCATAAGGAGCACGACGAGGCATTTATGCATATGATCCAGGAACGGATCACCAATCGTCTGAACGATATGGGCATCCACCATAAGGTGTATGGCCGCATCAAACACGTTTATTCCATTTATCGCAAAATGAAGGCGCAGGATAAGACGTTGGATGAGCTGTACGACATTTACGCCTTCCGTGTGGTGGTGGATTCCATTCCCGACTGTTATAATGTGTTGGGTCATATCCACGATCTGTTCAATCTGGTGCCCGGCCGTTTTAAAGATTATATTTCCACGCCTAAGCCCAATATGTACCAGAGTCTGCATACTACGGTCATCGGCACCCAAGGCATTCCCTTTGAGGTGCAGATCCGCACCTGGGAGATGCACGAGACTGCGGAATACGGTATTGCTGCCCACTGGAAGTATAAGCAGGGTGGCAACGGAGCCGGCAGCGAAAAAGATTTTGAATGGGTCAGAAGGCTGCTGGAGAGCCAGCAGGATGCGGATGCGGAGGAATATGTCAGCTCTTTGAAGATCGATATGTTCGATGACGAGGTCTTTGTCTTTACTCCGAAAGGCAAGATCGTGTCGCTGCCTGCAGGCTCTACCCCTGTTGGCTTTGCCTATGCCATTCACTCCGGAGTGGGCAACTCCCTTGTGGGTGCGAAGGTAAACAACCGTATTGTGAATATTGACACGGCGCTGGCAAACGGTGACATTGTGGAGATCATCACCTCCAAGACTGCCAAGGGTCCTAGTCGTGACTGGCTGAATATCTGCAAATCCAATCAGGCCCGCACCAAGATCAAACAGTGGTTCAAGAAGGAAAAGCGGGAGGAGAACGTGCTTCACGGACGGGCAAGCTTCGAAGCGGAAATGAAGCGTCTGCTGCTGCCGTTGCCTGCGGCTATGGATGAAGAGCTGGAGCAGAGCTTGTTGAAAAAGCTGTCCTTTGACAACTGGGATGATATGTATGCCGCCATTGGCTATGGCGGTCTGACGGCGGTAAAGGCTGTGGGTCGCATCCGTGATGATATCCACAAAGCAGTGAAGGAAACAAAGCAGAATCCTTTGCGCACCACGCCGGAAAATGAGCTGGTGAAGCGCAATCGTCACGCAGTCAACGGTGTGATCGTGGAGGATATTGATTCCTGTATGATCAAGTTTGCCAAGTGCTGTACCCCGGTGCCGGGAGATGCTATTGTGGGCTTTATCACCAAGGGCTTTGGTGTCTCTGTCCACCGTGCGGATTGCCCCAACACCATTGGTGTCCACGATCCCGAGCAGGCGGCACGGTGGGTGCGTGTCCGTTGGGATCACGTGGAGGAACAGCCCTTTGACACCACATTGGAGCTGGATTGCATCACCCGTGACGGCATTTTGCTGGCTGTGCCCACCGTGCTGACCACTGCTCGTGTCCGTGTGAAGGAGCTCTCCGGCAAGGATGTGCCCGGCGGCCACAGTTTGTTTACTGTCCGCTTTGAAGTGAAAAATGTGGCGGAGCTGGAGTCCATCCGCAACCGTCTGCTGAACATCCGGGATGTCTTAGGCTCCCGAAGAGGACAAAACTAAATTCAAATTTATCGGGCTATTGTGGATGGTGCTCCGCACCATAGCTTCCCCCGGGGGGAAGCTGTCACGGCAAAGCCGTGACTGAAGAGGAATGCGGGCGATCATCTTAGATATTGCTTGCAGTTGCAGGCTTTCTATTAAGTTTCAG
>JAZRRS010000052.1:0-26145 GCA_045651005.1 Faecousia sp. | reverse complement strand
ACCGTAGACCCGGATATGCGTAAAGCCAGCCTTTTTCAAAAATTCCACCAGTTGCTCTGCGCTGTAGGCATACTCCCGGTGTTCCTCGAAGCTTCTGCGCCACACATTCCCCTGCCGCTGGAACAAGTCCATTCCATAGGAGCAAATGTTGGTTTCTTCATCAAATTCGCCACGCCAGATGCAGTAGACGTCATCATCCTCATCCAGGAACACCTGACCGTCCATCGCTCTGAGCTTTTCCGGTGTATTCACATCGAAGATAAAGATGCCGCCGGGATTCAGCGCCTTATACACCCGCCGGATTGCCTCAGCGCAATCCTCGGGATCAGTAATATAATCCATACTGTCCAGCGCACACACCGCCAGATCAACCCCTCTGGGAAGTCGCAGATTTTGCAGTTTCTGACAAACGAAACGGGGTGGGTTTTCCATAGAGAATGCCTTTTGGGATGCCACAGTGAGCATCTCTTCAGACATATCCACCGCTGTCACCGCAAGCCCACGCTGTGCCAGCAGCATTGCCACAGAGCCTGTGCCACACGCCAGATCTACAGCTGTTTTCGGTGACAGCCCATCCCTTTCCAATATCTGAAAATAGAAGTCTGTCACCGCTTCATAATCAACATCATTGGTCAGTCGGTCATAGCTGGCTGCCAAAGCGCGGTAAGCTTCCATAAGCACTCCTTTCCAGGATACTCGGTATCAATGATAAGGGGAGGCTTTTGAGCCTCCCCTGTGGTCTATTGCATAATCAGATTAGCGATTGAACAGAGCCCAGATGTCGCTGTCGCCGCTGTTGTCGCCCAACTTAGCACCGCCGAAAGCAGGCTTCTTTTCCTCTTCCTGCTCCTCTTCCTTGTGCTCGAAGCCGGTGGCGATGACGGTAACACGCATCTCATCCACAAAGTTTTCATCCCATGTAGCACCGAAGATGATGTTTGCCTCGGGATTAGCAGCCTCCTGCACGATGCCGGCAGCAGTCTCTACGTCATCCAAAGTCAGCTCAGAAGAGCCGGTAACATTCACCAGAACGCCGGTAGCACCATTAATAGAGGTCTCCAGCAGGGGGCTGGAAACAGCAGTCAGAGCTGCCTGCTCAGCCATGTCCTTACCTGCAGCAACGCCAACACCCATATGAGCACGGCCTGCATTCTTCATAATAGCAGACACGTCAGCAAAGTCCAGGTTGATAACCACATTGCCGGCGTCGCCAACCAGCTCAGAGATAGAGATCACAGCCTGCTTCAGCACATCGTCAGCGATGCCGAATGCGTTGGCAAAAGTAATCTTCTGGTCGGTAACGTACTTCAGACGATCGTTGGGGATGATGATCAGAGAATCCACCTTTTCTGCCAGAGCTTCGATACCGCTCTCAGCCTGACGCATACGATTTGCACCCTCAAACTTGAAGGGCTTGGTGACAACACCGACAGTCAGGATGCCTGCCTCGTGTGCCAGATCTGCAACGATGGGTGCTGCGCCGGTGCCGGTGCCACCGCCCATACCTGCAGTGATGAAGACCATATCCGTACCCTCAAGAATCTTTGCAATGGCAGCTCTGCTCTCTTCAGCAGACTTCATACCGATCTCGGGCTTGGAGCCGGCACCCATACCGCCGGTCAGCTTCTCACCAATCTGCACCTTGTTTGCGCAGACGGACTTATTCAGGTCCTGCTTGTCCGTATTGATAACCACAAACTCAACGCCATCAACACCGGCATCGATCATACGGTTAATAACATTGTTGCCGGCGCCGCCGACACCGATCACTTTGATCTTAACTACGCGCTCCTGAAAATCCATTATGCTTTCCTCCTATGTATCGTTGCGGAGTAGTTCGCCCACTTCCGCTAGTTTATAATGTTACCCGTATATTCTACTGCGAAATATTCATTTGGTCAATAGAAATTCTCATTTTTTCACAAACTTTTTGTATTTTTTCACTCTGTATCAGGAAAATGGTGTGTAAATCACCTGATATTCCTTATCCGGGTCAGGCTGCACCGTAAGAGATACATCCAACACACCGCTATCATAGGTCTCCATATAACCGTCTACGGCGGTTTTGATCAGCTTCAGCTTATAAGACAACTGAGTATCGTCTCCCAACAGCACCTGGAAACGTTCGCCGTACCAAAGTTCAAGATTGGTGATCTGTGTCACATCCACCGAAGCGATATCACCGATGATACCGTTATCCTCCAGATACTGCAAAATAGAAACAGCGATCTGCAACTGCCGGACAGCATCCACAGTTACAGGTACAGGCTCCCCTTCTGCCGTGGTCTCTTCGGAAACCGGCTGGAATGCTGCTGCCTTTTTACCTGCCTCAGCACCGGTGATCTTCACGCCCAAAACTTTTGTGTACTGCGCAGCATCCGCTGCGGTGATCTTTTCAACGAGGCCGCCATCGGCACGCATCAGCCACCAATCGCCACTGTCACCTTCCACTGCGTAGACCACATCCAGCTCTGTAATTTCAATTTTTACCGTATCCGGCAGTTTTATACCGATGCGAACATTGTCCACATACGGCAATCGGGATCGGATATTGCTGCAAAGTCTTGCTTTGCTGATGGTCAGCAGGTTTTCACCCTCCTGCACACCGGATGCCTGATACACATCCCATTGGGTGTATTTGGACACACCGGAAACCGTCACGGTCTTTACTTTGAAAAAGATGCTCATACCGAACAGAAGCGCCAACACCACCGCTACGATAGATGCCAGATGCAACAGAAATCTGTTTCGGTTAAAGGGTCCGGGCTGGGTGTATACCAGCTCCTCCGTAGGCCGTTTGGGAGACGGCTTGCGGATGCGTCGCTGCGGTTGTTTTTTTCGCTGCGGCACTTTCCCCCGGGTAGGGGTTTTTGCTTTTGTATCCATAAATTACTCCTTGGTAAGCTGTTTGATAATATCACACAGACGCTCAGCAGAATCGAACACGCACATTTTTTGCAATGCAGCACCCATACTCCGGCTTCGCTCTCTGTCCTGCAGAATGCCGCTGACACGCTGCATCAAAAGCTCCGGGGTGCATTCATTTTCAAGAATTACCTCTGCGCCACCGTTTCTTTCATAGGCACGGGCATTTTTCTCCTGATGATTATCGGTAACATTGGGTGACGGAATCAAAACACAAGGCGTGCCGGACGCTGCGATCTCGTTACAGCTGGAAGCACCGGCTCTGCTGATGATCACATCCGCAGCTGCCATCACTGTAGGCATATTGTAAATATACTCCTGCATCGTAATGCCGCAGCTTCCATCAAAAGGAATACTGTAAGATCCCACTTTTTCCGGCATCCACTCCCAGCCATAGCTTCCGGTGGCGTGGATGTGCTGATAAGGATAGCCGGCTTCTTTCTCAAGGCAGAACATTGCTGCCACTGCCTCATTCATTGCCATAGCACCCTGGCTACCGAAAGCAGACACGATCAAGGGTCTTTCATCCAAACCCAATTCCTTACGGGCATCCTCTTTTTTAGTGAAAATAAACTCTTTTCGCACAGGCATACCCACTACCTCCACCTTCTCCGGATGTTTGTAGTAACGGGCGCTCTCGGGAAAACAGACCAACACACGATCTGCACGGTTTGCGATCATACGGGTAGTCAGACCCGGTGTTGCATTGGCTTCGTGAACACAGGTAGGTACACCCAGACAGCTGGCAGCATACAGCGCTGCAAAACTGGCATAGCCACCGGTACCTACTACCACATCCGCTTTAAAATCACGGATCACCTGTTTGCAGCTTTTCACCGCCTGCAACACATAGCTCACAGCCTGGACATTGTGCTTTAGTCCTTCCCAGCTCTTTTCCCGGGACATACCGGAAGCCGGGATGGTATGGAGTTGATAGCCTGCTTTCGGTACAAGCTCCTCTTCCATACGATCCTTTGCACCGATGAACAAAATATTGCTGTCGGGATACCGTTCCTTCCATATATTCGCTACGGCGATAGCAGGGTTGATATGTCCTCCGGTGCCGCCGCAGGTAAAAATCACATTCATTGTAAAGCCTCCTGTCGTGCCGCACAATCGCGGTAACGGGAAATACTCAAGAGCACCCCCATCTCCCCCAGATTCACAGCCAGCGCCGTGCCGCCGTAGGAGAAGAAAGGAAGCGCAATTCCGGTAGATGGCAACAGATTGGTCACCACCCCCAGATTCAACACTGTCTGCACCGCAATTAGGGTAATAAGTCCTGCCCCAAACACCGTAGAAAATCGATCCGGAGCTCGCAGTGCGATCCAATAGCCACGCAGGATCAGAGCACTGAAAAGCGCCATAATAACAAGCACTCCCAGAAGCCCCACTTCCTCGCAGATAATGGCAAAAATATAGTCATTATACTGAAAAGGCAGGTAAAGATACTTTTGCCTGCTTTTCCCAAGTCCCAGTCCAAACACGCCCCCGGAACCGATGGCGTACAGCGACTGAAGGATCTGATAACCCGTGTCCGAGGGGTCTTGCTCCGGGTGCAGCCACGCAGTGACACGGTCGCCTGCATAACCCATAAAGGTGATATACACCACCACAAAAACACCTGCCGCAACAGCACCTGCCAACAACCATTTGGGTTGTGTGCCGGCAACAAACATCATCACTACCGCCACCAATCCCATCAGCATAATAGCAGAAAGGTGTTTTTCCAGTGCCAACGGCACCAATATTCCCAGCAGTGCCCCACTGAAACCCAACACACCATAGCGAAATTTCTTCACCCGTGCGCCAAAGCCTTTCGTAAGCCTTGCCAGAAGTAAAATCATAGTAAATTTTGCAATTTCAGACGGCTGGAACTGCAAGCCTGCAATATTGATCCAGCGTCTTGCGCCGTTGACGGACTGACCGAACAACAGCACCGACAACAGCAGCGCAATGCTGATGCCGTACAACGGCCACGCAAATCGCAGCCAAAAATCCGGCGGAATGCGACTGATCACCAACATTCCAACAAGACCGATCACCGCACAGATCCCCTGCTTTTGCAGGTATCGGGTGGTATCGGTATAGCCTGTGTCGTAGGCGCTTTGGGCAGAACTTGCGGAATAAAGCATTCCCAATCCTACCACCAAAAGCAGAAGCAGCAACACAAGAAACAGGGTATCTACCTTTGCGCCCTGGGGGCGGTCCTCTTTGGCTTGCAGTCTCCTGCCTGCCATAAGAAGCTCCTTTCTAGTTGATGCCTACCCAGGCCAGAACACACATCACAACAGAAACCGCCGTGAATACCAGCACGATCTTAACTTCCTTCCAGCCGCACATTTCAAAATGATGGTGAATGGGAGCCATTTTAAAGATCCGCTTGCCGTGGGTCAACTTAAAATAAGTCACCTGCAGAATCACGGACAGTGTCTCAACGATATATACAAGACCCACAAGGACCAGAATCAAGGGCATATCCAACGCAAAGGCAAGGGCGCACACCGCACCGCCCAGGAACAGAGATCCGGTATCTCCCATAAACACCTTTGCCGGGTGCCAGTTATAAAACAGGTAAGCCACCAGTCCTGCTGCAAGGCAAGCCGGCAACAGTGCAAGATCAAGACGCTCTTTCATAACCGCAGCAGCCGTAAAAAACACCATTACCGGCACGGTAACACTGCCACACAGTCCATCCACACCGTCAGTAAGGTTCACTGCGTTGACACAGCCTACAATTACGAACATGGCAAAGAAAATATATACCAGGGGATGGATTTCAAATGTTACATCCGCAAACGGGATGTACAGGTCACAGGACATAGCACCCTGCTTATAGAGGATATACAGAAACAGCGCGGACACTGCCATTTGCAGCATTGCCTTCTGTGCCGAGGTCAAACCCAGATTGCGCTTGAATTTCAGCTTAAAGAAGTCATCCAAAAAACCTACAAAACCAAAGCACAAAGCCAAGCCAATGACGAAAAATACGGTGTAATCCTCCATAGTGGGGATATTACCCAGCAGGCACAGCAGTGTGCCGAAAATAAACATCAGACCACCCATCATAGGCGTGCCTGCTTTATAGTTATGCCAGGTGGGACCTACCTCACGAATGGACTGTCCTGCCTTCAGCGCACGAAGCACCGGCAGCAAAAACCAACCGATCGCTGCGGTCAGCACAAAACTTACCACAGCGGTAATGAGAATTCTTGTCATATTATTCTTCCTCTTTTAAAAACTGCTCCAGTACGGTTTCCATACGCATACCCCGGCTGCCCTTAAACAAAAGCACATCGCCAGGCTTCACCTGTTGCTTCAGCGTGTCTACCAACAGTTGACGGTTTTCAAATGCCCGTGCCGCAGAATGCGCCATACCACCGGTAATAGCGCCTTTAAACATTCTCTCACTGTTAGGTCCAAAGGCAAACAGCATATCCGCATACTCTGCTGCCAGTCTGCCTACCTTGTAATGCTCTGCCTGGGTACAGCTGCCCAGCTCCAGCATATCGCCCAACACGGCGATCTTTCTGCCCTTCTTTGCACCCAGCACCGAAAGGGATGCTGCCATAGATTCCGGACCGGCATTGTAGCAGTCCTTAATGATGGTATAGCCGTGGGTTTCGAAGATCTCCTGACGCCCCTCCATATTCCGGAACTGTGCCAGTGCCTGCTGAATCTTTTCCGGGGCAACATCCATATGCATACCCACCGCTACCGCTGCCAGAGCATCAGAAACATAGTGCTCACCCTCCAGCATCAGGCGGATCGGATACTTTCTTCCCATATACTGCACATCGAAGGAAAGTGTGGCATCACCGGCAGTTGCATTGCTGCCGAAGACTGTGCACTCTGTATTCTGCAAACCAAAATACGTTGCATTTTCCTGTGTTTTATGGAGATTCCACAAGAGGGAATCGTCACCATTGAGAACAATCCTTCCCTGCTTGCTCATACCCTCAAGGATCTCCAGCTTTGCTTGCAGGATGCCTTCCATAGAGCCAAGGTGCTCAATATGCATTCTTCCGATATTGACGATCACCGCAATATCCGGCTTTGCAATTCCGCTTAAATAAGCGATCTCCCGGAAGTGATTCATACCCATTTCCAGTACTGCAACCTGGGTATCCTCCGGCATTGCTAGGATCGCCATAGGCATACCAATATCGTTGTTATGATTCACCGGTGTCTTGCTGACCCGGTATGTAGTCGAAAGAACAGCCGCTGTCATTTCTTTTGTGGTGCTTTTGCCCACAGAACCGGTGATACCCACCACCTGAACTCCCAACCGCTGGCGTTCCGCTCTGGCAATGTCGCCCAAAGCGATACGGGTATCCTCTACCACAATGGCAGGAAAATCCCCGTCACAGTGGGTACACAGCACCGCCGATGCCCCTTTTTCCAATGCTGCAGGAATAAAGTCGTGTCCGTCCCGAACGCCCTTCAGCGCAACAAACAGCTGACCGGCCTCCAGCTTTCGGGTATCGTTATTGGCTCCCAAAAAGGTGACGTCCTTATATTTTTCATTGATCTTGCCGCCGCACCACTGGGCGGCCTGCTGCAATGTGATGGTTCCCATTTTATTTCCCCGTTTCTTCCAGATAAGCAGCCACCACCTCACGCTCGTCAAGGTGATGCTTCACGCCGCAAATTTCCTGATAGGTTTCGTGGCCCTTACCGGCCAACACTATTATATCACGGTTTTGAGCAATGTCCATAGCATAGCGTATCGCTTCGATGCGATTTTCAATAACCACATAGTTTTCCTGCTCCGGAGAAAGCCCTTTCAGGATATCTGCAATGATGGCATCCGGTTTTTCCGTACGGGGATTGTCAGAGGTGATTACTGCAATGTCCGCAAGCTCCGCACCGATGGCTCCCATAATGGGACGCTTGATAGGATCTCTGTCACCGCCACAACCAAACACTGCAATCAACCTGCCCTTGCAGAAACCACGGACAGAGGAAAGCACATTTTCAAGACCATCCGGTGTATGGGCATAGTCAATAAGCACAGTATAGGGCTTTCCGGGGGTGGGAACTACCTCTACTCTGCCCTTCACACCCTTTGCATTTGCCAGCGCTTCCGTAGCTGTCTTGGGATCGATTCCCAGCGCCAGTGCACAGCCAATGGCTGTCATAGCATTGTACACCGTAAATTTACCGGGAATGGGCAGCTGCACAGGATATGCCTCACCGCCGTAATTCGCCACAAAAGAGATTCCGTCGGACAAAAGAGTCATATCTGTGGCACACAAGTCTGCTGTTCCTGTGGTTGAGGTTGTAAGCACCGGTGCAGATGTTTTGGCGCACATTCTTTCAAACCACGCATCGTCACAATTGGCAACACATTTTTCGCTGCGAGCAAACAACTCCGCTTTGGTGTCGCAGTAATTTTCCATAGTCTTATGAAAATCCAGATGATCCTCCGTCAGATTAGTAAAGGCCGCCACATCAAAGCGTACACCTCCCACACGCTCCAAAGCAATGGCGTGGGAGGATACCTCCATAATAGCGTGGGTGCAGCCTGCGTCACGCATCTTAGCAAACAGTGCCTGCAAATCCAGACTCTCCGGGGTAGTACGCTCCGCAGGTACGGACTCGTGACCGATCATATTGTCCATAGTGCCAATCAGACCCACCTTTGCACCGCAGGTCTGCTCCAAAATATGCTTCAGCAGCAGCGTAGATGTGGTCTTACCGTTGGTGCCGGTGACACCGATAAGCTTCATTGCACGGGCAGGATGGTGATAGAAATTCGCACCCAGCTGTGCCAGAGCCAGTCGGTCAGACGTCACCTGCACATAGGGAATGTCCGCCTCCTGTGCGACTGCGGTAACCACAGCAGCAGCCCCCTTTTCCAGTGCCATAGGGATGTATTTATTGCCGTCTGTCACAAAGCCGGTCACCGCCACAAACAGGCTTCCCTTTGTCACCTTGCGAGAATCATAGACCACCTCTGTGATCTCCATCTCCATATCTGCACAGGATTTTACCACCTGTATATTCTGCAACAACTCTCTCAGCTTCATATCGATACTTCCTTTCGGTCTTAAGTTCACGGTACTTTGGATTCCCACCCCGGTCTGCTGACCGGTTATCAATTGCCGATCACTGACCTCTACTGGTTCTTTGTTTGGGTGACACCCAGGTAAGGCAAAATATCTGCCATCACCGCACCCACGGTGGGGGCAGCCATTACACCGCCGGAAATGTAGATCCCCGTACTGCGAGACGGTGTGTCCAGCGCCACCAATACAATATACTGCGGATCATCCATAGGCGCAATACCCACAAATGACACGATTTTATCCATAACACGTTGACCATTCTCGTCAAATACGTCAATTTTTTCACTGGTTCCTGTCTTTCCGCCAATGGAAAACCCGGAAACGCTGGCATTTCTGGCAGTTCCTTCCGTTACTACGGATTCAAGAAGTTTGCACATAATTTGAGATGTCTCCGGTTTGATCACCTGCCGCAACACCGTAGGCTCCTGCTTCAGGACAGTATTGCCATCGGCATCCAGCACCTCCGAAACAATATACGGTTCTAAAAGCTTACCCCCGTTTACCACAGCGGCAATGCCACGCACCAGCTGCAATGGTGTCAGCTTAAAGGTCTGCCCGAAAGAGCCGGAGGTCAAAGACGCTGTGCCCCATTTATCCGTGTCTGCCACCATTGCCTTATCAAAGAAAACGCCCTTGCTCTCCCCTTGAAGATCAATGCCTGTCTTTTCCAGAACACCAAAGGCTTTTACATACTCATAAAACCGCTCTCCGCCCAACTTCAAAGCAATGTGGGCAAAGGCGATATTACAGGAATTTTGCAACGCCTGGGGTGTCTGCTCACTGCCGTGTCCGGTGGAACGCCAGCAATGGAGTAGTTGTGATCTTCCCGGAATTTTCTCTGACCCTTTACAGTAGAAGCCGGTTTCCAGATCGATGGCACCGCAGTCCAGCGCTGCCGCCATAGTCATCACTTTAAAAGTCGATCCCGGCTCATAGCCATCAGAAATACAGCGGTTGCGCCACTGCTTCAGCTGCGCCTGCCGAAGTGCTTCTTTATAGACTTTTTCATCCCGGGCAAGCAATTTCAGCTCCAGCTTTGTTTTTTCGTCTGCGATCTCCTGGTACCGGTTGGGATCATAGCCGCCCAAGGTGGCCATTGCCAGGATCTCCCCGGTATTTACGTTCATCACCATACCGAATGCCCCGTTTTGTACATCGTAACGGCGCATTGCCGTATCCATCTGCTTTTCCAGGCACGCCTGTACCGTGGCATCCAATGTCAGAATCACGCTGCACCCCTCCCGGGATGCTACATAATTTTCATAAGAGTAAGGCATATCCATCTCATTGTTGCCCTTGGTGGTAATGACCTTGCCGGGGCTGCCCTCCAGGAAGCTGTTATATGCCGCCTCGATCCCCTCCGATCCCGTTAAGGAATCGTTGGTAAAGCCGATGACCTGAGATGCCAGCGTACCCATTGGATAGTAGCGCTCCACAGAAGGCTCAAGATGAATGCCCGATATATTATTCTCATTGATATAGCTGCGGATTCGACTCGCCGTTTCCGTATCCACACGGCTGCCGACCTGTTTATAGCGTTTTGTCAAGTCCTTCCCCTGCTCCAGAATCCACTGAGGATCCTCTCCCAGTATTTCCCCTAAGGTTTGTGAAATATCTGTCAGATCTGCTTTGGACTGCTTCAGCTCGTGGGGATCAAGGTAAACATTATCCACCGTACGGCAGCAGGCTAGGATATTCATATTGGTATCATAGATCGTACCCCGGTTTGCAGTCACCCGGGTGGTACGTGTCTGATTTCGTAGAGCAAGGTCTGCATAATAGCTGTGATCTGTGACCATCAGGCCCCAAAGCCGTAATATCAGCGGCACAAATGCCAACACACCCAGTACAAGAGCCACTGCCAATATCCGGTGGTGCTGTCCCGTATCTCCACGAACGCGGGCATATACCTGCTTTCGCTCCATAGACGATCCCTGCCTTTCTGAATAAGCCCACAATGGGCAGCAAGGGAATCCCTCACCGCCCATCGCAGCTCTTATTTCAGTCTATTGGTACAGGCAGGTCATTTATGCAAACAAGCCGGTCAAAAATGTAAAAAGGCGTTCCCAACCATTGGGAGTTTCGATATCTTCCGTTTCCGGCACCTGCAAGGCAATATGTTTTACCTGCTCCACCGGCACAAGTCCAAGTGCATCTGCCGTACGGCGTACATCCTCAAGATCCAGCTTTTCATGGAACTCGGTCTGCAATCTCTCGTTTTCCTGCTGCAGCTGGTGAACATAGCTTTCCATCGCAGCAGCCTCCTGCCGTGCAACACTTAGCTGCACCGCACCCACCGTCAGAAGCACCAGCATTACCATAGACATAGCAATACCCAGTACCGCAACAGGGTCGATACGCAGGACCTTAACTTTCTTTTTCTTCAGTTTAGGAAGGCGAAGGGTCTTAAAGGGCTCAATAATTTCCGCTTTACGCGCAGCATTACCGTCTGTGTAGTATTGGATATACTGAACATCCAGGCGCTGTGCCATTTTCGCTCTCCTCTTTTCTATTTATATTTTCTGACAGATCCGGAGCTTTGCGCTTCGGGATCTGGGATTGACCTCCAGCTCTTCTGCCGATGCCACCACAGGCTTTCGGCTCACCAGGCTTACCTGCGGCTTTTTGCCACATACGCAAACCGGAAATTCCGGTGGACAAGTACATCCTTTGGATGCATTTGCCATTGCGGATTTTACGATCCGATCCTCCAGAGAATGGAAGGTGATCACCGCCATACGCCCCCCGGGATTCAGCAGAGGGATCGCATCCTTCATCACCTTTTCCACAGAGCCAAGCTCATCGTTCACCGCAATGCGGATCGCTTGAAAGCTTCGCTTTGCCGGGTGCTGTTTTTCTCTCAGTGCCGCAGGCGGCATTGCGGAGCGGATAATATCTACCAGTTCCAAGGTGGTTTCTATGGGTCTTTCCTCTCTGCGGCGGCAGATGGCAGCCGCAATACGGGGAGCATATCGCTCCTCGCCATAATCAAACAGAATTCGGCGCAGTTCCTCCTGAGACCAGGTATTTACCACCTGCGCCGCATTCAGACTGTCCTTTCCGTTCATTCGCATATCCAGCGGTGCATCTGCCATATAGGAGAAGCCACGCTGCGCATCATCCAGCTGGGGCGAAGACACGCCAAGATCCAGCAAAATGCCGTCTACTCCGGGAATCGCTAACTCTTCCAGCACCTTTTGGATCTCACAAAAATTGGAATGCACCAATGTTACTCTGTCTTTATAAGGAGCAAGGCGCTGCTCCGCCACCGAAAGGGCAACCGGATCACGATCAATGGCGATAAGCCGTCCGGTGGTCAAACGCTTTGCAATCTGACCGGAGTGCCCTGCTCCACCCAATGTGCCGTCCACATAGATGCCATCGGGTTTGATAGCAAGGCCGTCAATGCACTCCTGCAAAAGCACCGAAATATGATGAAACTCTTTCATAGCCCGATTGCCTCCAAAGATGCCAGCAGCTGCTCGGGCGTAAGATTTTCTGTTTCAAAGGCAGCAAAGGCTTCCGCATCCCAGATCTCCGCCTGTCCGGCACGACCTACGATCATCACATCCCGCTTGATTCCGGCGTAATCCAGAAGGAACTGACTCAGAGAAAAGCGGAACTGCTTGTCGGGGTTGCACTGGTTGGCATTGATAAAAAACAAACTGGTTGCACCTGCGCGCTGAGAAATGGGCAAGGCACTGTAATTAGCTTCCAACTGCTTCCAGTCCTCTGCACGGTATATGGTAAGGCAGCTGCGGCTGCAATTGACACCCAAGGTAACATAGAATTCGTCACCCAACTCCCCGCGGAGCTTTGCCGGTACAAAAAGACGATTCTTTTCGTCCAGCTTTGCCGGGTATTTGCCGATCATTTCGCCTCACCTCACTCCATTTTACTCCACTAGAGCTCCATTTTGCTCCCTTTTGATGACAGTATAACCGAATGTTTTTCAAAAATCAATATTTTTATTTGAATTTTTTAGGTTTTTTTCTAAAAAAATCGGCATTTTTCTTATTTTTGAACGCTTGTTCTAATATCCATTTAAATTTCGCAGCACAATGCGCCATTTTCCCAGCGACAACGAATGTCTGAAACCTTACCATCGCCCCCCAAGAGGCAACCCGCCAGCGGCCCCTCCACCTGCTCCTGCACCAATCTTCGCAGCTGCCGTGCGCCCCCCTCCCGGGGTGCTGCCGCACACA
Source organism: Faecousia sp. (assembly GCA_045651005.1). Classification (GTDB taxonomy): domain Bacteria; phylum Bacillota; class Clostridia; order Oscillospirales; family Oscillospiraceae; genus Faecousia. The sequence continues at coordinate 12,944 of JAZRRS010000052.1, read as the reverse complement.
ACTGCTTCGCCAATTCCGGTGGAAATTCCACCCGGATCCCCCTTTCCCGGGCACGACCTTGAAGCTGCTGCAGATATTTTTCCACAATACCGTTCACCGCCTCTGTCTCCAAAGGCTTAAAGCATATGATTCGATCCAATCTCCCCAAAAATTCCGGAGAAAAATGCTGCTTCAATGCGCCCCGGTTCTGCTCGCTTTTTCCCACAGGATTGAAGCCCAATCCCTCTCCCTTCAGATTACCTCCCACATTGGAAGTCATCACAACAATGGCATTTTTAAAATCCACCCGTCTGCCGGTAGAATCCGTCAACACACCCTCTTCCATAATTTGCAACAGGATGCCGATGACATCCGGGTGTGCCTTTTCCAGCTCATCCAAAAGCACAATGCAATACGGTCTGCGGCGCACCGCCTCTGTCAGCTTTCCTCCCTCCTCATAGCCCACATAGCCGGGAGGCGCACCAATAAGACGTGCCACGGAATGTTTCTCCATAAACTCAGTCATATCCAACCGAATCATAGCCTCTCTGCTGCCATACAGTTCTTGTGCCAAGGCTCTGCAAAGTTCGGTTTTTCCCACACCGGTAGGCCCTGAAAACAGCATACACGCCACAGGCCGTGTTTCATCCCGAAGTCCCGACAGCCCCCGCTTTACCGTTTCAGCCACCTGGGATACCGCCACATCCTGCCCCATCACTTGACGTTTCAGACTTTCTTCCAGCGTCAGAAGACGCTTTTTCTCATCGGCAGTCAAACGTCCCACCGGAATCTTTGTTCTTGCCCATACTGCCCATGCCACATCCTGCTCCGTAACCATATGCTTCCCCTTGCTGCCCTGTGTTGTCATTCGCTGCATTTTGTCTCGCAGCTCCGCCGCTTTCTCATAGCGACTTTCCCGTATCGCCTCGTGCAATTCCGTTTCCAGCAGTTGCCGTGCTGTGCGTTTTTCCCCATAAAGCAGCTCCAGCCGTGCATGGGCAGCACCTTCATCCAACAGGTCAATAGCCTTATCCGGAAGATACAGATCCGGAAGGTAACGTACCGACAGACGGATCGCCGCCTCCAGCGCCTGCTGTGTAATCTCCAGTCCGTGGTGACGTTCCAATCCCGGCCGCAATCCCCGGAGGATTGCCATCGTTGCTTCCCTATCCGGTTCATCCACCGTCACAGGTCGAAAACGTCTTTCCAACGCTGGGTCTTTTTCAATGTATTTTCGGTACTCTGCCAGAGTGGTAGCGCCTAGCATCTGCAATTCACCCCGTCCCAAAGCAGGCTTAAAAATATTGGCAGCATCAATAGCACCCTCTGCCGCCCCTGCTCCCACAATGGTATGCATTTCGTCCACAAACAGGATCACATCACCACTTCTGCGGATCTCCGCCAACACATCCCGCAGCCGTTCCTCGAATTCCCCCCTGTATTTCGTACCAGCCACCAAATTTGCCATATTCAGACTCAAAAATCGTTTATCCTTTAACTGCGGCGGCACATTCCCTGCCGCCATCCGCTGGGCAAGTCCCTCCGCAATCGCTGTTTTTCCCACTCCCGGCTCTCCAATGAGTGCAGGATTGTTTTTATTTTTTCGACAAAGGATCCCGATCACCGCTTCAATTTCCTTATCTCTGCCGATTACCGGCTCCATAGTCATCGCCTTGGCAATCAGGTCCTCCCCAAACTGTTCCAGCAGCTTCATAACCTTTTCTTCCCTTTCCTCTTTTTTCCTCTGCTCACGCATACGCTGCACCGCAGCAGTGAACAGTTCATCTCTGTCCACCCGTGCCAAGGCCAGCACCTTTGAGGCAACTGTCTTTTCCCTGCGCAGCAGTGATAAAAGAATATGCATACTGTCCACCCAGCGGCTTTCCCAACGGGAAGCCTCCTGTCCTGCGTTTCGAAGTACTTGACGTGCTGTGGGGGTAAAACCCTGGGGTAGCGGCAAACCCGGTGCGCCCACACCGCACAGCACGCAGACCACCGCCTCGGTAAACACCGGCTCCAAACCTGCAAACCGCAAAAGCTGTCCGCACATCCCCCTTTGTTTTGTCAGCGCCAACAGCAAATGGGCACTTCCCACATAGCTGTGTCCCAGCTGCCGTGCTGCTCCTGCTGCCTGCAAAAATACCTCCCGTGCATCCCTTCCGTACTGCATTTCTCTGCCTCCCTTCAGGAAATTTTTCCCACAGTGCAAAAAAATATACGATTCTTTTAAAAAAGGAATTGCATTTTCAAAAATCCGTGCTAGAATATAATTGCATCCGGTTTTGATGCGCTATCATACATACACTGGAGGGAAAAATATGGCTTTTACTATTACCGATGCTTGTGTCAACTGCGGCACCTGTGTTGACAACTGCCCCGTTGAGGCTATCTCTCAGGGCGACGACAAGTACGTTATCGACGCTGATGTCTGCGTCAACTGCGGCACCTGCGCTGAGAACTGCCCCGTCGAAGCAATCGTGGAAGAGTAATTCTCCGATTTCGCAATCTGCCTGCGTGCCTATTTCGGCTTCGCAGGCAGATTTTTTACTTTTATCATCGAAAATGTTTTTTAAACGAGGTAGTGCATTGGAACGACTACATAACGGTTTTACTTTAGAGATTGCGCCCGGAGCATTTCCCCTCAGCACCGATTCTATGGTGCTGTCCGGTTTTGTGAAACTCCCAAAAAACGCAAACGTGCTGGATCTTGGCTCCGGCTGCGGTACGCTGGGCGTGTTGCTGTGTGCTAAAGATCCACACTGCGCCGTCACCGGCATCGAACTGACAGAAAGCGCGCATACCGCAGCGATCAAAAACGCAGAGGACAACGGCTTGCAGCATCGTCTTTTCAGTATATGCGCAGACATTCGCTGCCTTCCCCCTTCTGTTAAAGACGGCAGTTTCACCACTGTAGTCTCCAATCCGCCCTATTTTACAGGCGGCCCGGAAAGCCAACGCCTTCCCCTGGCAAGGCAGGAATCTGCCCTGTCAATGGAGATGCTGATGGCTGCTGCCGCCAAAAAATTAAAATACGGCGGCGATCTGTTTCTTGTACACCGCCCTGAACGGCTGTCTGAACTTTTCACCTGCGCAAGCAATGCACAACTTGAGCCAAAACGACTGTGTTTACTGCGGCATAAAAAGAGCGATCCTGTTACCCTAGTGCTGGTAGCCTGCCGTAAAGGCGGCAAGCCGGGTCTTCTCTGGGAGGAAGTTTACTTACAAGAAGACAACGGCACACCCTCTGCCTATTACAAAGAACTTTATCATATAGGAGGCTGACTTATGGCCGGAATGTTATACCTAGTCCCCACCCCCATTGGTAATCTGGGCGACATTTCTTTGCGCTGCCGGGAGACATTGGAGCAGGCAGATTTTATCGCTGCAGAGGATACTCGTGTCTCCTTGAAGCTACTGAATCACCTGGGGATCAAAAAAAGCCTTGTGAGCTACTACGAGCACAACAAAGCGCAAAAAGGAAATGTGATCTTAGAGCGCATCCTTGCCGGTGAAACCTGTGCACTGGTTTCCGATGCCGGCAGTCCTGCTATTTCCGACCCCGGTGAAGAGCTGGTAAAGCAGTGCGCTGAAGCCGGTGTTACCGTCTGTGCCATTCCCGGTCCTTGTGCAGTGATCACTGCACTGAGCATCTCCGGTCAATCCACCGGCCGTTTCTGTTTTGAAGGCTTCCTGTCCACAGCAAAGAAAAGTCGTCGGGAGCATTTGGATTCACTCATCGGTGAACCGCGGACAATGATTTTTTACGAAGCGCCCCACAAGCTTCTGTCTACTCTGGAGGATATGGTGGAAGTGTTTGGTAGCGACAGACCCATCAGCCTCTGCCGTGAACTGACCAAGCTGCATGAAGAAGTGGTACGCACCACACTGGGCGGTGCTATAGACCTGTATACGCAGCAACCTCCCAAGGGCGAGTTTGTGCTGGTGCTGGCAGGCGCAGCACCTGTAGAAAAAGAAGCCGCCACAACAGAAGATGCCGCCAAACGGGTCAAGGAACTGATGGACGGCGGTCTTAGTCGCAAGGATGCGGTAAAACAGACCGCAAAGGAACTGGATATGCCAAAAAATGCAGTATATGATGCTGCCTTGCAAATAGAATGATTTTTAGGGGAGACATCAATGTCTCCCCTTTTTCTATTACAACCACACAAAAGGATATGCTAAAACAAAAACAGGATTTTCCATTGTTTTTTTATATCTTTTCCCCTTATTATATTAATTGTAATAACAATTAACCAAACAAGGAGCTGCGTTATGAAAAAGTATTTGCTGAGAATCTCACTATTGCTGGTCTGTATTTTTTCCACAGTCTTTGCAGTCCATGCAACACCGGAGGGCAACGACATCTTCGCTCAGGCGGTGCAAATGACCGCGGCGGATATTTTTGCCGGTGGCAGCAGCGTCACTGCAAATTGTCCGGCCTGTGGCAAAGTCGTCACCTGGGAGCCATTGGCCGCCATCTCCGGCACTGCTGCCCCCCACGAAAAAACAGAAAAGCACTATTATCTTTCCAAAGATTTAAGCAACAAAACCTATTACTCCTTTGAGAACAAATTCTGTTTGCATTTGAACGGACACAACCTCACCTCTTCTGCCCGTGCGATCTATGTAGAAACAGGCGCTGTTTTAAATATTATGGGTAGCGGCACCATTACCGGTACTGGACTTTCTCACAGCATCTGCGACCGTGGCGGTGCATTGGATATTGCCGGTATAGCCAATCTCTACGGCGGTACTTACAAGCACAACAACGCTTACCCTGTTATTGCCACCCGTGGTGCCCGGGGCGGTATCAACATCTACGACGGCACCCGTATCACCGGTACATCCGGTATCAGCGGCAGCAACGTGCGTGTTTACGTTTCTTTTTTGAACATTTACGGCGGCATCATTGAAAACGGCATCGCTGAACAGGGCGGTAATATTATGGCTACCAAGGACGCCAGAATCACCATTTCCGGTGGCACCATTACCGGTGGTACAGTATATATGGCAGAAGACGCCGCCTCCCTTACCTTAAACGGCTCTCCTAAGGTAGATGTGATCAATAACTTTGATGGTCCTAAGGCTACTATCAGCGGTCTGACAGACGGTGCGGACATTCAAATCGTAGGTCAAGGCACCATCACCGAGAGTCACAGTGACATTGCCAATTACGCCAAATATCTCCGCTCCCCCAACGAGCTGGTGAAGCTCTCCGTAAAGGACAATGCTGTTTTTGCCACAGTGGACACCACAGCAGACTCCACTGCACCTCTCTCTGATGGCAAGACCTTGAAGATTCTTTGTCTGACCAGCAGTTTTGGTCTGAACACCACCGAACTTTTGTATGACATCGCAGTAGCAGAAGGCTTTGAAGATGTGATCGTCGCCCGTCTGTATGCCAGTGGCTGCACGCTAAAGATGCATGTAGACAACTTTAACAACGACACAGGAATCTACTGGTACACCAAATTCACAAAAGACGGCAAGTATGAACTGAATAACGCAAAACTGTTTGACGGTCTTCTGGACGAAAATTGGGACATCATCTATATCCAGCAAGGTGCAGAGCAAACCGGTCAGCTGAACACCTATGTGGACTATTTGGATCAGCTGCTTGACATCGTCGATGCCCACAAAACCAACCCCAATGCAAAGTATATCTGGAATCAGACCTGGGCATTCCAAAGTGACAACACTCGCAAGGTCTTTACCAACACTTTCAAAAACAGCCAGCTGTTTATGCACGAGAAGATCATCGATGCTATGCAGGAAAAGATCCTCACCCGTTCCGAGTTTTGCGCCTTAATCCCCACCGGTGCGGCAGTGCAAAATGCCCGCAGCAGCTATTTTGGGGACAGACTAACCAAGGACACTCTGCACCTGAACAATCTCGGTCGTGTTATTGGCGGCTACACCGTACTGGCTACCGTATTGGACAAGGACATTACAGAAGTCAATGTAGGCGCAGTAAAAAGCTACGATCTGACTACGCCGATCCGCCTTTCCGAAACAGACCGTCAAGTGGTCATAGAATCTGTCAACAACGCAAGAAAAGACCCCTTCCAGGTCTTCCAGTCCAAGTACACCCCCGAACTCCTTAACAGCATCGGCGCAAAAGCAGAAAAACTCAGCTTCACCACCGGTGAAACCACTGCTCTGTGCCCAAACTGTGAAAAAGAAGTGGTTTGGACCCCCTTGACCAACAACTCCTCCAATATACTGACGGTAACCAACGGCAACTGGGGTCACTACTATCTGCAAGAGGATTTGACCGTTTCTAACAAATATTTCTACATAAACACCGCAGACGATCACGCAGGCTACTGTCTGCATTTGAACGGACACAACATCAAAAACACCGGCAAGCGTGCTCTGTGGGTCGGTGCCGGCAACACACTGAACATTATGGGCAGCGGCACTGTCAGCGGCGTGGGTGAAGGCAGCGATGACAGTTCCTATCGGGGTGCGGTATTGGATGTAAACGGAATCATCAATCTCTTTGGCGGCACATATACACCGTTGGCTGCCCGACCTGCCATTTTATTGCGAACTTCTGCCACCCGTGTTAACATTTTTGACGGTGCCACCATCGAAGGCAACCCGAACTACTCCGCATCTCTGATCGTCCCCAATATTGGTGGTGCTGAGGTCAATATGTTCGGCGGCACTGTATCCGGCGGCAACGCCGTAAACGGTGGCAACATTCGTATGGAGAAAAAAAGTGTCTTTAATATGTTCGGCGGTACCATCAAGAATGGCCGCTCTACCAGAATCGGTGGTAACATCTATGCCTCCAACGGCACCGTGAATATGTATGGCGGCAGCATTTACGGTGGTTACGTCACCAACTCCAGTTCTTCCTACGGACGTGGCGGAAATGTGGCACTTAACGGCTCCTCCAGCACCACACCTGCCTTCTATATGTATGGTGGTATCATAGGCAGTGAAACCATCACCGGTGAAGCAGCCGGCTATGCCTCCGCAGGCGGTGCCAATTTGTATGTTGCCAACGGCACAGCAGATATTCTTGGCGATGAAGCCTTGATTTCCGGCGGCTACGCCAAGAGCTACGGTGGCAACATTATGGTCAGCAGCAATGCTTATGTTACTCTAACAAAGGGTACTGTGAAAAACGGTAGCTCCGGACGTGGCGGAAACGTTTACTTAGCCGGCACCTCCTCCAATTTCGCACAAAACGGCGGTTTGATCGAAAACGGCACAGCCACCTCCGGTGGCAACGCCTATGTAAACAATGGCAACTTCACTATGGCAGGCGGTACCTCCAAAGGTGGTAGCGCAGATACCGCTTCCAACCTGTATCTGAAGACCGGAGGCACCGACGCTAATAACCGCGCTACGATCCACCACGACCGTGCAGTTTCTGCAACCGCTCCCATCATCAGCGGTGGCAACGTCTACTGTGAGCGCAACGTGGTCTTTGGCACATTCACCTCCACTGCCAGCTTCACCCTTTCAAGCTCTGCCGTGCTGACGGCGGAAGCAGGTCTCGTTCTGGAGAACGCCAAATTCACCGAAAACACCGTGGATCTGGCAGGCAACGATGCTGTCATTTCCGGAACCGGCACCATCACTTGCTACGACAGTGCCAACGAAGACTTAGAAACCTACGGCAAGCTGACCCTTAGCGGTGTCACATTAGAAAACACCGGCTACAACAAGGTAAACAACAAGAATTACTTCACCTTGGAAGAAAACGGCACTTACAGCTTCCACCGCCTGGATATGGCACTTTCCGGCGTGGCACTGCGACCCTCTGCTGCCGGCATGTACTTTAATGCAGTATGGACCTGCGACGGCAAGATGGCAGAAGCTATAGACACCCACGGCGTGGTAGTCAGCCTGCACAATATGCCTGGTAACGATTTTATGCGTGACCCCGAGGACGACAATATGTGGTCTGTCTTTACCCAGCCGGAAAGCGGCAAGGAGAAAACCGGTGTGCTAATCACCGGCATTCTGAAAGAAGACCGCAACTCTGCCCTGAATAACGCTTACAGTCAAATGCCGGTCTCCGCTGCCACCTATATCACCGTGGGTGGAAACACCTATGTAACCGAAGGTGTGCAACTGAGCCTTAAGGATGTGATCACCGGTGTACAGGCTGGCGGTTATAATTTGGAAAGCTTCCTCACCTACTGGAAGCAGTACGGTCTTGATGTTTAAAAGGAAGAATCGTTAACTGAAAAAACTTCTCTCCCTCCTGCTCTGTCCTCTGCTGCTTCTGCTTTTTGCGGCTGTGGTGCAGCTCAAGCTGTGCAGACAGAGCCTGTGACTACAGAGTCCCAACCATTGATCGCAATGTACAATATGGTCCTGGCCACCCCCTCCTCTTACCCCGAAATACCACAATAAAGTGCAAACGGCACTGTCTCTTGTTGAGACAGTCCCGTTTTTATCCATTTATCTGTTATTTTTTCGATATGTGCCGGGAGAGATGCCGGTAACCCGGGTAAACTGCCGGCAAAAATCATAGGGATTTTTGTACCCCAGTTTTTCTGCAATTACCGCCAACGTCTCTTCCCGGTTTTCCAGCAGCAACACCTTGGCATAGTCCACACGGGCGTTGATCAGATCCCGTATGGGTGTAATTCGAAACAACGCCTTATAGACTACATGGAAACGGGAAGGACTGAGCGACACGTTTTCTGCCATATCCTCCACCGTCCATTTGTCACCGGGGCGAGACAGCATTTCCAAGCGAAGCTTAGATAGCTTTGTCTTCAGTGCGCTGTCTGCCACTGTCTGAGGCTTTTGAAAGCTGCGGGACAACAAAATCACCAGTTCCCGGATATAGATATCCTGTAACTGCTCCGCACCTTTCTCCTCAGAAAGATACTCCATACGGATCCGCTTAAAGCAACCGTTTAAAAGCTCCGGATCCCGGGGATAAAGAATGCGCCCTGTAGGTATCCGGTTTTCTTCGAGCAGCTCCCCAAATTCCATTCGGGCGTGAAAAAAGTTAAATCGGGTATCCCTGGGAAAATTAAAATTCCGTGGTTCATCCGGTCCTGAAATGATTACCGCATTGGGTTCCGTCTCATACACGATATCTCCGATACGAATCTCCACCGGTTCCAAAAAATGGAAAACACTGTATTTATTGCGAACAGGCACGCAAATGCAGGAGCCTGCGTTCCAAAGGGTTTTATATTGCACACGAATCAGAAGCATAATACATCACCTTTTTTATTATAACGGTTGCAGCAGGAGTCTGTCAACAGATGCTCAAACAGATTTAATCGTCATTGAAGAAAGCAACCGGTCATACCCTCTTTACAGGAGGGATGATTATGATTATGAGCTGGATATTTACTATTCTTGCAGGTGCATCATTGGCAGCCGCCTTAATTCTGGGAAACGGCAGTGCCCTTGCCTCCGCCATTCCTCGTGGAGCACAGGAAGGGATCACCCTTGCCATCTCCATTGCAGGATCCTTATGTCTGTGGTCGGGAGTTGGTGCACTTTTGGAAAAAGCAGGCTTTACCCAGCGGCTATCCCGTGTTCTCTCCCCCCTGCTCTACAAACTTTTTCCTTCCGCAAAGAAGGATCAAGCTTTGGGAAACGCCCTAAGCGCTAACATCTGCGCCAATATTTTAGGCCTTGGCAATGCCGCTACCCCTATGGGAATCCAGGCTGCCCGTCTTCTGGATGATGAAAGTGGAAAAGCAAACGCAGAGCTTTGTAGGCTTATCGTCCTCAATACTGCATCTTTGCAGCTGATCCCCGGAAATGTTGCAGCCATTCGCACTACATTGGGCTGCGAAACACCCTTTGACATTCTGCCGGCAGTTTGGCTCACCGGTGCTTGCAGCGTCATATTGGGGCTTACCGCTGCATGGATATTGGGAAAGGTGTGGAAGACATGACCGATTACATTGTACCTGTGTTGCTTTTTGCCGCCTGTGCCGTTGCGCTGCGAAAAAAAGAAAATGCCTACGGCATTCTGCTGGAAGGTGCTGCATCGGGACTGAAACTGCTAATCACCCTTGTACCTACATTGATTCTTCTGATGACTGCCATTGCTATGCTTCGTGCTTCCGGCGCAGTAGAAGCACTGGCAAGCCTCCTGTCTCCTGTATTCGGTCTTTTCGGCATTCCTCCTGAAACTGCCATACTGGTACTTATCCGACCCATCAGCGGCAGTGCTGCCCTTGCAGTAGGTGCAGAGCTAATGTCTCGTTACGGTGTGGATTCAGAAATTGGAAGGACAGTCGCCGTAATGCTGGGCTCTACAGAAACCACCTTCTACACCATCAGCGTCTATTTTGGTGCTGTTGGTATCAAACGCACCCGGTACACCGTCCCGGCTGCTCTCATTGCAGATCTGACTGGGTTTATAATGGCATCTGCCACCACCAAGCTATTCTTCAGTTAAACTATGCACTTCATCACAGTGGTGATCCATCGTGGAAAAAGCATTGCCACCGCATATATTTTATGTTATACTTAGGATGCTTTTTGCGATTGGAGGCCTCACTATGAAGAAACCCTTTGGTACGCTGCCGGATGGACAGCAAGCAAATCTTTACACCATCCAAAACAACCATATCACCGCTTCGGTAACAGATTTTGGTGCCACCCTGGTCAACCTATTTGTACCGGACAAGGATGGAAATACAGAAGATGTGGTGCTGGGCTATGACAGTGCCCATATCTACGCTGCTGACAACAGTTGTATGGGTGCCGTTGTGGGCAGAAACGCCAACCGCATTGCCGGTGCCTCCTTTACCTTGGGCACTGAGGAATACAAATTGCAAGCCAACGACGGAGAAAACAGCCTCCACAGCCTTCCAGACGGCTACAGCCACCGTCTGTGGCAAATCGTAGAGCACAAGAAAAATGCCATCACCCTACAGCTCCAAAGCCCTCATTTGGATCAATGTTTTCCCGGGAACGCCACCGTACGGGTAACGTATTCTATAGAAGCTCCTACCACTCTTGCGATCTCCTATTACGCTCTCTGTGACAAAGATACAGTAATGAATCTCACCAATCACAGTTTTTTCAATCTGGCAGGTCACAAAAAACCGGAGCTGGCACTGCACCAGGAACTGATCCTGCCTGCACGTACCTTCGCACCGGCAGACAGCAAGTGCATCCCTACCGGTGAAGACCGTCCTGTGAAGGACACGCCTATGGATTTCCGCACACCCAAGTCTATTGGTCGAGATATTGACAAAAATTATGAATGTCTGGAGTTACAAGGCGGTTACGACCATACCTTTGAAGTATTCTCTGAGCCCTGTGCCATTTTACGGGACCCCCTTTCCGGGCGCACTATGGCAGTGCATACGGACTGTCCGGGCATCCACCTGTACAGTGGAAACTACCTAAAGGATGACATTGGCAAGGACGGCACCATCTATCCCCGACGAGGCGGCATCTGCCTGGAAACCCATTTTTACCCCGATGCCATTCACAACCCCCAATGGAAGCAGCCGGTTTTAAAAGCAGGCGTCCCCTACCGATCGCAAACAAAATTTATATTTGGATAACTGTGGCAGGTGCATAAATTGCACCTGCCACTTGGTTTTTGCATAAACTGTCCTGTAAGCAATGCTTAATTCCGTCTTACAGGAGGTAATACCATGTCTGAAACTTGTCGGCAAACAGTGCGGTGCAATCCGGAGGATCTGCGTCAAGCACTGTCGATCCACACACGTAAGATCACGGACAGCTGCCGTGATAAGGACTGTATTGAAGATCTTCGGGTATGGCTAACCAAGCCATCCCAGGCGATTCTGGACACCGCCGCCGGTGCCAAGGTGCGCTGTGCAGACCTTCTTTATACCTACATTGATGTAGAGCCTGTGGCTTTCGATCGCAACCATTACTGTATTGATGTGACCTTCTATTACCGCATCCTTGCAGATGCCACCGTAGGCTGTCTGCGGCCTGCAGCATTATATGGTCTTGCAACGTTCTCCAAGCGTGCGGTACTGTGCGGTGAAGACAGTGCTGCCCACATTTTCACCAGTGACACCCGTCTGGGGCAATGTGATGGCCCCAGCATTCTCTCCGCCAATAAGCCCACCGCTGTGGTGGAGGTCACTGCCCACAATTAGTAATGTACAAAACCAACCCATATCCTCTTAAAAATAATGTAAGAGCATCGTATTTGGCTGAATTTAGGGTACAATATAATTATCACCTAATGGAGGCAACGATATGATTTTAACAAACGATGCAATCTGTGAATTTGGCAATTATCTCCGTTGTGAGGAGAAAAGTGCGGCAACACAAGAAAAATATTTGCGGGATGTTCAGACATTTTGCAAATATACAAGCGGCAACGAAGTTTCAAAGGCGCTTGTGGTAGATTGGAAAAAGCATTTGGTGGAGCAAGGGTATGCTGTTCGGTCCATTAACTCTATGCTGGCAAGTGTAAACTGCCTGCTGGACTTTCTGGGACTGTCCAACTGCAAGGTAAAGAATATCCGAATGCAACGGCAGACCTACTGCACGGAAGACAAGGAGCTAACGAAAGCAGAATATCTGCGGCTGTTGCAGGTATCTAAAAAGAATGAACAGTTAAATTTAGTGATACAGACGATTTGTGGGACCGGTATCCGTGTTTCCGAACTGCAGTATTTCACAGTGGAAGCGGTACGATCCGGCGAAGTCACTGTGGATTGCAAAAACAAAACCCGGACGATTCTCGTTCCGGGCAAATTGAAAAAACTCTTATTGAATTATGCCAAGCGCCATAGCATCACCACCGGAGCCATCTTTATCACGCGGACCGGAAAAACACTTAATCGCAGCAACATTTGGGCGGCAATGAAGAAGCTGTGTGAAGCTGCAGGAGTTAAGGCAACCAAGGTTTTTCCGCATAACTTGCGTAAACTGTTCGCTCGAACTTTCTACGGCATTGAAAAAGATATCGCCAAGCTGGCAGATATTTTAGGTCACAGCTCCATCAACACCACACGAATCTATAT